>NZ_JACJDR010000010.1:0-35407 GCF_014163655.1 Pseudoalteromonas sp. SR45-1
GTGATACTTGCGGATCATCGCCATTTTGCGGATGAATACCTTTTACATAGTTTTTATAACGAATAGCAAAGCCTGTATCGTTAAATACAAATGTATGAAGCAGTGTGCTTTCAAACAATGTGTGCGCACCTAAGTAAAAACTTATACCTTTGCGCATCTGCTTTTTACCATCTGGAGTACGTGAGTCATCCGGTTGATACGGAATATGTTGATTGCCAATATCATCGGTTAACAATGCAAGGTAAGCCTCAAGCTCTTTAGCACCTGCGTTAGGTGCTTGTGTGGCGGTCATGGCGTTGTAATAATTCAGTGCAAACAGCTTTAGGTCTAACGGCTCATCGGCACGGGCTGAAAAGCTAAGAAATATAATTTATAGAAAGCTTAGCTTGCACTTCATAACGACTCTTTTTAAAAAAGTATTTTTACTAAAACGACTAAATTTATTAATACATTAATTTTTTAGCGCAGCTTTTCTTGCAAGTTCTTTTATATCTTCATCGATATTGTCATCAAAAGACATTGAATAAATTCTCCAACCTTCTTTCACTTTAAAAAATTGAAATTCAAAACGAATAGGCTGCCTATCGTAGGTTACTAGGTAGGTTACATGAACAAAAAGCTCCCCAACTTTATAATCAGAAACCTTATTAATGAAATTAATTTCACCAACAAGATCATCAAGTGAGGATAGCTGTGTTTTTATCTGTTTTACCTGATCAGGTATCGACGACACATATTTATTACTTGCGTAAATGGAATCAACAGCATCGCTTGTTTTTTCATCAGCGTACAATTCAAAAAATTTATCAACTTCTTCTTGGTAATTGTTAGCACTGACACCCGATGAGAGTAGAAGTAAAGCAGCAAATATTATTTTCATTTTTAACATTCCTTATTGTTTCTAATATAAAAACACACTATTTAAAGTAAATAAAGTTATAAAATACGGCAAATTACATTTTGCTCTTTACTCTATTCGTTGCAACGCTGTTGGCAGGGTCGTCCGGCCAAAAATGTTTAGGGTAGCGACCTTTCATTTCCTTTTGCACATCGCGGTAACTGCTAGCCCAAAAGTGCGCTAAATCTTGAGTAAGTTGCAGTGAGCGTTTACCCGGCGATAGCAACTCCATAAGTAGTGGCAGTTTACCGTTGGCAAGCATAGGCGTGTTGGTCAAGCCATAAACTTCTTGCATACGAACGCTTAGCTTTGCAGGGCCATCTAGTTGGTATTCTATTTTTATATTTGAGCCACTGGGCACCGTTAAGCGCAGTGGTAACAGTGTTTTTAAAGCGGTTTGCTGTTGCCAATCAAAGCAGTTTTGTAATGCTTCAAAGTAGTTAAACTTTTTAAGCTGCGTGAGCGTTTTAATATCTTCTAAAAATACGCCTAGCCACTGCGCTGCATTTTGAATAAGTTGTTGCTCGTTTATTTGCGGAAATTTATCGGGCATTAAATTACTTGCTAAGCTCATACGTATCAGCAATTGCTGCGCATCAGGTTGCTCGTTAAATAATGCAAAACCATGTTTAGCAAATAAGTTAAGCCACGCTTTAGCACGCTCGCTCTTATCTAGTTTTTGTTTACTAGGCTGGCTGCTGAGCGTTATAGCCCCGAGCTTTACTTCATCTTGGTGAATAAAGCGCGCTGATTTTTCATCAAACTCACAACGAGTAAGTTCACTAAATAAATGCGGTAAAAATTCTTGTAACTCAAATGGGTTAAGCGCGGTGGCTGCAAATATACGCCCACCTTTGTGCCCGCCCATGGTTGCTATAGCTAAGTAATCGTCGTTGTGCCAGTAATCGGCATTTAACTCAGCACCAGCACCATTGGCAAGTAAATAACCATTACCACGTTTTTTAGCGATGCGATCGGGGTATGCCAATGCCACCAGCAAACTTATATAATGCGTATTTAATTCGCTGTTTTCGTCTTTTACTTTTAAGCGGCTTTGCCAATATTTTAACTGTTGTTTAAATACCGGATGCGGACGTTGCTGCTGGCTATGCAGCGCTAAGGTCAACTCGTTTGCACTATTTACTCGGCTCTCAAGTAATGCCACTAAATAAATAGCGAGCCTAAAAATACCAGGGAGTTGGTCATCAAGTATTTGTGCTTTTAATAGCATATGCGCCAAACGAATATCAGCACCAAAACCTAACATTTTACTGCCAAGCGGTGTGAGCTTACCTTTGCTATCAATAGCTTCTAGCATGTTAAGCAGGTTACTTGCTTGCTCACATTGTTGCTCAGTGGGCTTATCGAGTAGGGTTAACTCATCAATACAGGCTCCCCACTGCTTTGCCTCAAGCATAAGTTGGCTTATGTCTGATGTGAGTATTTCGGGATTGTCGTGGCTATTACGTCGCTCAAAGGTTTGCTTTGAGCCAAGCCTATATACAATACCCGGCTCTATTCGCCCTGCACGCCCAGCACGCTGCACAGCAGACGAGCGCGATATACTTTGTGTTATGAGTTCAGTAACCCCTGTTTTTAAATTAAAGGTAGCTGCACGGCGCTTGCCGCTGTCAATTACAATGCGTATGCCTTCAATAGTTAAACTGGTTTCGGCTACATTGGTGGTTAGCACTACTTTGCGCATGCCGTTTGGTGCAGGAGCAATAGCAGCTTGCTGATTAGCTTTATCTTGCTCGCCAAATAGCGTTGCAACTTGGCAGTTACTTGGTAAATCGCTCAGTGCTTGTTGCACGCGTAGTATCTCAAATTGCCCAGGTAAAAACACCAATACGCTACCTGTTTGCTCATTAAGTGCTTGTTTTATTATATTAGGAATTGCATCAAGCCAGCGGCTTTCATCTTTTATGGGTATGTATACTTCGTCTATCGGGTAGCTGCGACCGCTTGATTGAATTACAGGGCAGTCAAAAAAAGCTGTATAGCGCTCTGTATCTAGCGTTGCCGACATAAGCATGATGGTTAAATCTTCACGTAGCGCACTTTGGGTCTCGAGCGCAAAGGCAAGTGAGGTATCGGCTGCAATTGAACGCTCATGAAATTCATCAAATATCAGTAAATCAATATCGCTTAATTCGGGATCGTTTTGCAGCATGCGTGTGAGCATGCCTTCGGTGACTATTTCGAGGCGCGTATTAGCGCTTACTTTACTCTCGCCCCTGATCCGCAAACCTACACTTTGCCCAACACTCTCGTTTTGGCACTTTGCTAAGTAACTTGCAATATTACGTGCAGCTAAACGGCGAGGCTCTAGCATTACAATACGTTTAAAATGCCCGTCACGCATTAGTTGTAGCGGCAACCACGTAGATTTACCCGCACCAGGCGGTGCTTGTAATAACGTAATAGGATTACTTTGTAATGTAGTAACGAGTTGTTGATATATGTCTTGAACCGGCAGCACAGCTATTTACCCAAAATTGCTTTGTGTGCATTGTAACAAAAACCAAAAATAAACGCGCCGCTAAAGCTATGTGGTTATAAAGGATTTAATTAATGGTTACATAATCAGAAATAATTACAGACCGCTCTGTACATTTTTTAAGGATGTGCTCAAAAAATTAATTATTACTGCCCCAATAAAAACATAACACCATGATTATAAATGCAAAATAAAAATTTAACTTATTGGTATACGCCTTGCTCCTTTTATACTGAACGTTAATTAAATCTAAGTAAGGAGAAACTTATGAACAGCGATCGTATGAAAGGTAATTGGAACGAACTTAAAGGTAAGGCTCAGCAAAAATGGGGCGATCTTACTAACGACGATTTAGATAAAATTGAAGGTAGCCGTACAGAGCTAGTGGGTAAAATCCAGCAGCAGTATGGTAAATCTAAAGAAGAAGCAGAGCGTGAAGTTGATGAGTTTGAAAAAACTCACTAATCGCTAACTTCTAAAAAAACCGCCATTTTGGCGGTTTTTTTGTTTAAGCTGTAGGTTATTTAGTTACGCTTTTAGCTGGTCACCTATTGGTAACTGCCTAATACGCTTTCCACACGCTGCAAAAATAGCATTACATAATGCTGGCGCATAAACTGGTGTAGATGGCTCGCCTACCCCTGCTGGTGGTGCATCGCTTTGTACAATTTCAACGTCAATCTCAAGAGGTGAATCGCTCATACGCGGTACGCGATAATCATGAAAGTTACTTTGCTGTACGCGGCCTTTATCAAAGGTAATACCATCGCTGATTGCAGTTGTAATCCCATAAATAGAGCCACCTTGGGTTTGGTTTTTAACGGTGTCGGTGTTTACAACCGTACCCGCATCAATGGCAACCCACGATTTAATTACGTTTAAATCGCCAGCATCCGACACTTCTACTTCAACTACCGTAGCTACGTAAGTTAAAAAGCTTCTGTGTGCTGCTATGCCTAAACCTCGCCCTTTAGGAAGTTCTCGCCCCCATTTACTCATGTCAGCTACTTTTTCAATAACATGGCGCAGTCTGCCAATATCTAAAGGGTAAACCTCTTTATCGCCACCGTAATTATCGTATGTGGCATTTTGCTCAGTTACATCAACAATGCGACTCGGACCTATGGTGTCTAGTAAATAGTCTTTTTGGTCGCGACCGGCTTTGTGCGCCGCTTCGCCAATAAATGACTGAATAGCAAAGGCATGAAAAATATTTGATACAGAACGCATCCAACCAATTCGTGCTTTGGCAGGCGCATCACCATTTTCTAACTTCATGTTAGGTGTGTTAATAGGGTTATCGGTAAACCCTAAGCGCAGTTCAAAGCTCCCTGGCGTAGTCGCCCCTTCTGAAAAGGTAGAGGTAATTGGTGAAAACGCGGTGCGGTGTAAATAAGATTCTATAGCGCCATTTTTATCTAGCGATGCTTCAATATGCTGAGCCGAAACCGCATGGTAAAAACCATGTTGTATGTCATCTTCACGCGTCCATTGCACACGAATAGGTTTGCCTACTTTCATTGAAAGGTAAGCGGCTTCTGCTGAAAAGTCAGGTTTTGACTTACGCCCAAAGCCGCCTCCTAACATGGTAACGTGAACATTAATTTTGCTCTCATCCATGCCAAGCATGGCAGCCACTGTTTTCATATCGGCTTGTGGATTTTGCGTAGCAGCCCATATATCAACACTGTCTTTGTTGTACATAGCTGTTGCACACGGCGGCTCCATTGGTGCTTGAGCAAGATGCGGTGCGTAATAATCAGCTACGAGTTTATTGCTCGATTTAGCCAACACGCCCATGGCATCGCCTTTATCACGTATGTTTGCCTGTGGAGTTTGTACTGTTTTTAGTAATGACTTTTTAAATTCTTCTGAATTGTAATCGCCATTTTTGCCATCATCCCACACGACTTTTAATGCTTTACGCCCTTGCCATGCAGCCCATGTGTTTTTAGCTATAATCGCAATACCGCCTTTTGGCTGAAACTGCGGTGCGCCTTTTGGTGCAGGAATTTCAATAACATCTACAACGCCGTTTATCGCTTTTGTAGCACTGGCATCAAATGACTTAACAACACCGCCTACTACCGGAGGGCGTTCAATTATAGCCACTAGCGCTTGTGGTTCGCGTACATCGGCTGCAAATATTGCTTTACCTGTTACTAAATCGGCTAAATCTATGTGCGCCATGCCAGTATTAATGTAGCGCCATTCTTTGCGTGTTTTAAGTGTTAGTTTGTCAGCTTCTGGTGGCGTTATTGTAAGCGCTAAGTCGATTAAATCTTTATAAGTAAGCGATTTACCTGAGCTGTGTGTAACAACGTGTTGATTGGCTGTACAGGTCTGCGGGTCAACTTTCCAATACTTAGCGGCAGCGTGCTGCATCATGTAACGTACACTTGCGCCCATTTCACGCAGGCGTTGCATGTTGTAGCGAATACTGCGCGAGCCATCGGTATTTTGATCGCCATATTTAGGGTCGCCCTTACCCTGAATAACAATAACCTTATCCCACGCAGCTTCCATTTCATCGGCAACTATTTGTGCAATCGCGGTGCGAATTTGTTGACCCATTTCAGAGCGATGACAGGTTATTTCAACCATGCCGTCTGGGCGCAGTGCAATAAATAAGTTTGCGCGCTTTGCTTGCTCAGATGGTTGCTCTAACACTCCCGCGAATGCTCTTGGCGCACTGCCTACAAAATAAGTACCGAGTACCAACGCACCTATTGCACTGGTTTTTAAAAACTTACGGCGGTTTAAATCAAAGTATTTGTTATCTTGGTTCATACTTCTTCCCCTTGTTCATTTGGGTCAAAATACTGAACACTCGCCATTGTTTTAGCAGCTGATTTAATTGCTTTATGAATACGCGGGTATGTACCACAACGGCAAATATTTCCCGACATATTACTTACTATTTCATCGTCGGTAGGGGTTGGGTTTGCAGCTAATAAGCTTGCAGCTTGCATCATTTGGCCGCACTGGCAAAAACCACACTGCGGTACTTTATGCTCTATCCATGCTTGTTGTACAGGATGGTCGCCCTGCTCGCTTAACCCTTCAATTGTCGTAATTGAACGCCCTGCTGCTGCCGCTACAGGTAATACACACGAGCGCTGAGCTACCCCATCAATATGCACGGTACACGCACCGCACTGTGCCATACCACAGCCAAATTTAGGCCCAGTTAAATTTAATTCATCTCGGAGATACCATAATACTGGCGTTGACGGATCGCCAGAAAACTCATGTTTATTACCATTAATGGTAAGCGTGATCATACTAAACTCCTTGGCAAAGCGCTTTACAGGAGGGTTCCTAGTTGCGCGAGAACTATTTTTAATTACTTACTATTTTATACTTACTACTTTTAGCCTACCACTTAGATCTGTTTTATAAAAATACTAATTATTAGAACGTTTTACTGTTAAAAACAGATCTACATTATCAAGCATACTAAAACATACATTAATGAGTGCTCATAACATCTTCAGACAACAATTGCTCATCGTCTTTATAGACTTCAAGCCAACCTGGTGGTGATGTATCACAGCCAATAATGGTTACATGTAGTATGTAACTATAACGTCCATTTTTAAACGTATAATGGTGATTACCGCCAGTGCCACTAACCGTTACATCGCCGTTAAATAAAACCATATCAGGCTTATCCTTTGCTCTTTTATCAATATTCCACACTGCATATCGATAATTATGATCGCCTAAATCATCAACACGAATATGGTAGTTAGCTGTTCTCCAATCGAGTACTGGTTTTTCAAAGTTATTAATACTTGAATGCAAAGATTGCTTATCGTCTTCGATTAAGCTTTTTGCAAGTGTCTGCTCTTTAGATGTTCCGCTATTTATACCGATAATTTTACCATCAGTATCAACCCACATAACGCCGTTATTTAGCATAATGCCGCGCCAACCTACTTTCTCCCAATCAGTTTTAATGTTTGAACTGGCAATAACTGTGGTGAGTTCATCGTCAAACACTTCATCAAAGCGGTTAATAAACTCAGCTTCATTTTTAATGTCAGGCAATGGATATTGCCTTTTTAGAGGGTAGCGAATAAGTGCTGCAATCGCAGTTTTATCATGCGCTTTAAAAGCAGCAATAACAGGTAAAACACTCTCGTGATACTTTTGCTCAAGCGCAAATATGTGTGATGTGAAAAGTAGTGATAAGCAAAAGAAGATGAAATTTATATACTTCATTCTTAGTCCTTTAGTTTTTGATTCGCTATTATTTTCTGCAACTTATCGACCAGATTTTTTATATCAGTAATAGCCTGATATAAATCATGAGGAAGAATATCAATTACCTCATTTTCTTTGGTATACCCATTTCTATGAACAATATCATGCCTTATGTCGATGATTAATTTCACTTTAGAAGTGTCTATATTTATTTTACAACCAAGTACTTTTTTGTACATTTCCATGGTTTTATCAATTTTGTGAAATAATACCTCGCTAACGCACTTAATTGCCAACCCACTTAAATCCATTCCTGATTTAGATAAATCAAATAATGAATATTTCGTATTTCTTATTTGATCCACACGCTCTAACGCATTATTTAGATAGACACTATTTTCAGATATTAAGGCTTTTATTGTGTCCCCTAAAAAAGCTTCAAGAAGTGTTACTGAGTATGAATAACACATTTTAATTATTAAATTTTCATTAAGAGGTATAGGTTCAGAAAGTGAATTTTCAGCAAGTTTTTTGATATTGGTTAACTCAGTCACAAAATTTTGATAGATATCAACTGAGCCATTTTCTTTTAACCATTTTATCTCTGAAATCCATTCATATTCATCATTTAAATAATCTTGATAAGCTGAATAGTCATTGAGTAAACTTTGCCACTCCTCAGATTCAACTGTTAAATTTTGATCAGTAAGCCTTTCGCGAACCCATTTTTCAGCCTGTTTCTCTTGTTCACCAAATAAAACTTCTTTTATAGAGCTCAAAATATTTCCTTATAATTTATGTTTAAATAATGAATATATTAACTATTTTTAATACTTTAAAATTAAGTTTTCTTAATAAAAAATAAAAAACGAGCCAAATTAGGCTCGTTTTTTGTTTTAACTGATAGCTAGAAACTAACCGTTTCGCTTTACTCCGGATCATACCCCAAATTAGGCGATAGCCATCTTTCAGCTTCTGCTAGCGTCATATTGGTTCGTTTAGCGTAGTCTTCTACTTGATCGCGTTGTACCGCTGCTACTGCGTAGTATTTAGCCTCAGGGTGTGAGAAGTACCAACCCGAAACAGCAGCACCTGGCCACATGGCGTACGAGCTGGTTAGCTGCATGCCAATGCGTTTTTCGGTGTCGAGCAACTGCCAAATTTTCTTTTTCTCAGTGTGCTCTGGGCACGCAGGGTAACCTGGCGCTGGACGAATACCTTGGTAGTTTTCGCGTATTAGCTCATCGTTTGCTAGGTTTTCGTCTGGTGCAAAACCCCAATACTCTTTACGTACTTTTTCATGTAAGTATTCTGCAAACGCTTCGGCGAGCCTGTCGGCAACGGCTTTAACCATTATTTTGTTGTAGTCGTCTTGCTGTGCGTCAAACGCATTGGCTAAGTCGTCTTCTTCTAGGCCGCCCGTTACTGCAAACGCGCCAAAGTAATCAGGCGTGCCTTTGGGTGCTATGTAGTCGGCTAGGCAATAATTAGCAAAGTCGGTTTTTTCGGTTTGCTGACGTAAATGGCACGAAGTAGTTAATACTTCTTTGCGTGTTTCGTCGGTGTATATCTCAATGTCATCACCCACGCGGTTAGCCGGGAATAAACCAATTACACCAAGTGGTTGCAAACTGCCTGCTTTTTCAAGGTCGTCTAACATATCGTTAGCGTCTTTAAATAAGCTTTGTGCTTGCTCGCCTACTACTTCATCGTCCATTATGCGCGGGTATTTACCGGCAATTGACCACGTCATAAAGTATGGCGTCCAATCTATGTATTTACGCAAAGTCGCGATTGATACGTTTTTAAATTCAGTCACGCCCAGCTTTTTAGGCACTGGTGGCGTGTAGTTATCCCAATCAAGCTTTGCTGCGTTATCGCGTGCGCGCTGGATTGTAACAGGCTTAGAACGTGGTTTTTTGCGCGCTTGTTGCTCGCGTACTTTTACATATTCAGCTTTAGTTTTAGCTAAAAAGTCAGGTTTAATGTCTTTTGATAGTAAGTTTGAAACCACACCAACTGCACGGCTTGCGTTATTTACATACACAACGCCTTTGTCATATTGCGGCTCAATTTTTACTGCGGTGTGCGCTTTAGAGGTAGTTGCACCACCAATGAGTAGCGGCAGTTCAAAACCACGGCGTTTCATTTCTTTTGCTACGTGCACCATTTCGTCAAGCGATGGGGTAATTAAGCCCGATAAACCAATAATATCGGCTTTTTCGTCGATGGCGGTTTGCAGTATTTTATCGGCAGGTACCATTACGCCTAAATCAATAACTTCATAGTTATTACATTGCAGTACCACGCCTACAATGTTTTTACCTATGTCGTGTACGTCGCCTTTTACGGTCGCCATCACTATTTTACCATTGGTTGAACCTTCTTCTTTTTCGGCTTCAATAAATGGGTCTAAGTAGGCTACGGCTCGTTTCATTACGCGCGCCGATTTAACCACTTGTGGTAAAAACATTTTACCTGCGCCAAATAAATCCCCTACTACGTTCATGCCATCCATTAACGGCCCTTCAATTACGTGAATAGGTTTATCGGCAGCAGCGCGGCACTCTTCGGTATCTTCATCTATAAAGGTAGTAATGCCTTTTACAAGCGCGTGCTCAAGGCGTTTTTCAACAGGCCATGTGCGCCATTCTAAATCTTCTACTCGCTCGGCTTGTGCCATACCAGAGTATTTTGGTGCAAGCTCTACTAAACGCTCGCCTGCACCTGGGTCTGTGTTAAGTATTACGTCTTCAACGGCTTTACGAAGCTCTTCTGGGATGTCGTCGTAAACGGCGAGTTGCCCTGCATTTACAATGCCCATATCCATACCCGCTTTTATGGCGTGGTATAAAAATACCGAGTGAATAGCTTCACGTACTGGGTTATTACCCCTAAATGAAAACGATACATTTGACACCCCGCCCGACACTTTACAGTGCGGTAAGTTTTGTTTAATGCGGCGTGTGCCTTCAATAAATTCTACTGCGTAGTTGTCGTGCTCTTCTATACCGGTGGCTACGGCAAATATATTAGGGTCGAATATAATATCTTCTGGTGGAAAACCAATGTCTTCTACTAATATTTTGTAGCTGCGGGCACATATTTCATATTTGCGGTCTGCTGTATCAGCTTGCCCGTCAGTATCAAACGCCATTACAACGGCAGCTGCACCAAAACGTTTTATTATTTTAGCTTGGCGAATAAACGGCTCTTCGCCCTCTTTTAGCGATATAGAGTTAACAATGGCCTTACCTTGAATACACTTTAGGCCTGCTTCTATTACTTCCCATTTAGAGGAGTCGACCATTATGGGTACGCGTGAAATATCAGGCTCTGAGGCTATTAAGTTTAAAAACTTAACCATCGCGGCTTTTGAGTCCAACATGGCTTCGTCCATGTTTATATCAATAACCTGTGCGCCATTTTCTACTTGTTCGCGGGCCACTGTTAGCGCGGCTTCAAAGTCTTCTTCCATGATTAAACGTTTAAACATGGCAGAACCGGTTACATTGGTACGTTCGCCGACATTAGTAAATACTGCTATTTGTTGGGTCATGTTGGCTCCTTAATTTAAGTTACAGGCTTCAAGGCCTGATAAACGCATGCGTACTTCAAGCTCTGGCAATTGGCGTGGTTTAACGCCCGCTAGACCTTTTGCAAAAGCACGAATATGCGCAGGCGTGGTGCCACAACATCCACCTACTATATTAATAAAGCCCGATTTACCCCAATCGATAATTTCGGCTGCCATTTCAGGCGCTTCTAAGTCGTATTCACCAAACTCATTAGGCAAGCCCGCATTAGGGTGTACCGATGTAAAGGTTTCGCACACGCGCGAAAGCTCTTCTACATATTGGCGCAGTAAATCAGGGCCAAGCGCGCAGTTTAAACCAATCGAAATAGGCTTAATATGGCGAATAGAGTTATAAAATGCTTCGGTTGTTTGCCCAGAAAGCGTACGGCCAGAAGCGTCAGTAATAGTGCCCGAGATCATAACTGGTAATGTGCGCCCTGCTTGTTCAAAGGCTTCTTCTACACCAAACGAGGCGGCTTTTGCATTAAGCGTGTCGAATATAGTTTCGATTAGTATTAAATCGGCGCCGCCTTCCATTAATGCAAGGGTAGACTCTACATACGCAGTAACTAGCTTATCAAAAGTAACGTTTCGGTAACCCGGATCGTTTACGTCTGGCGAAATTGAACACGTTTTAGATGTCGGCCCTAAAACACCGGCTACATAGCGCGGTTTTTCTGGCGTTTTAGCCGTAAATTCATCGCAAATTGCGCGTGCTAATTTAGCCGACTCTAGGTTTATTTCACGGCTTAGGTTTGCCATGTCGTAATCTTCCATCGAAATAGTGGTCGAGTTAAACGTGTTGGTTTCGATAATATCGGCGCCCGCTGATAAAAAACCACGATGAATATCAGTGATTAAGTCGGGCTTGGTTAGGCTTAATAAATCGTTATTGCCTTTAATTAATACATGCCAGTCTTTAAAACGCTCTCCGCGATAGTCTTCTTCTTCTAGCTTATGATCTTGGATCATGGTGCCCATAGCGCCATCTAAAATTAAAATGCGTTCTTTTAATGCGGCACTTATTTCGGCTTGCTTATTATTTGTAGGCGCGTTATTCGGCATAGTTGTTAGTCCTCACGTCTTGGCTAACTAAATTAATATCATACGGTGTGGTTTGGTACACGTAGTAATTTAACCAGTTCGAAAAAAGTAAAAAAGCATGGCTTTGCCACGTTTTTGAAGGTTGTTTGGTTGCATCGTCATCCGGAAAGTAATTTTCGGGCTTTGGTGCATTAGGGCTTTTTTTACAATCGCGCTCGTATTCTGCTTTTAGCGAGTCGGCGTCGTACTCTGGGTGGCCGGTTATAAACACTTGGCTACCCGATTTATTTTTAAGTAAGTAAGCACCTACTCGCTCAGAACCTGCCAGTACAACGAGTTCTTCACAGGCGTTTATTTTATTTATATCAATATGGCCGTAGCGTGAGTGCGGTACCAAAAAGGTATCGTCGAATCCGCGAGTCAGTGCACCGTGATCAAAATAACACTGGTGAGTAAATACGCCACACAGTTTATCGTCTTTTAAATCGCGTTTTAAATTGTAACGGTGATATAACGCTGCATGCGCTGCCCAACACGAAAATAACGTAGAGGTAACGTGTTGCTCAGCCCAATCAATAATGACCTTTAGCTCATCCCAATACGCTACATCGTCGTATTCTAAATGGGCAAGTGGCGCACCGGTTACTATTAATGCATCGTAATTGTTGTCTTTAACCTCAGAAAAGTAACGGTAAAAGGTATCAAGGTGCTCTTCTGAGTTGCTGCTACTGCGGTGAGTGTCGAGGCGCAGTAGTTCTACGTTTACTTGCAAAGGTGAGTTGGCAAGTAAGCGAATAAACTGAACTTCGGTTTCTACTTTATTAGGCATTAAGTTTAAAATAGCCAAACGCATTGGGCGTATTTCTTGCGTTTTTGCACGACTTTTTGGCATTACAAATACGTTTTCTTGACGTAAACGTGCAATTGCCGGCAACTCGTCTTTTACTGTAATTGGCATACTTTACTCCTGCTCATAAAAACCGAGGCTTAATTATGAACTGAAAGTAAAAAATATCAACCTCTAGATGTATAGATGTCCAAATGAAATTTATTCATGATTTTTTTAAGATTTACTAAAAGTTATAGATGAGAGGGAATGCATTTATATTGAAGTACTTTGTTTTAGTGAATTGAAATAGCGCTACTAAAATCAGTAGCGCTATTATAATTAAAAACGATAATTTACAGATAAATTAAGAGCGTAAATATCGCCTTCATTTGTATCAAAATATTGGTATTCAGCACTTACTTGCCAGCGTTGAGTTAGCCTAAAGTCAATGCCGGTTCCGTACGTTACGCCGCCTTCATCGTAGTTTTGCTCAGTTATTAGCGTAGAATTTGTATCTGTACCAGTTATTGATTCTGCAAGGTTTTTTAAGTCGCCTTCATTGTAACTTAATTTATTTCTACCATAGCCACCAAATAAAAACACATCAGCTCGAGATGAAATTGGATAATTAGCTTTTACAAATATACTTGTTTGCAAATCAAGGCTTGAATCGATTTCGCTCTTAATGAATTCTGAACTCAGCGAACCGTCCTGTGGGTTCTGAGTGTAAACAATTCCGTTTAGAGGCGTTGACTCATCATTTAACCCAAAACCTATACGCCCTTCTAATGCAAAGTAACGCGAAAACTGATATCCAAACCGGCCGTAAAGCGTTGTAAACTGTATGCTATCACTCTCGTATACATCAATTTGCGTAGACCCTATCCCTATTCCTTGGTAATAACCATTTACGTGGAGTATGTCTGCTTGGCTCGAAAATGAGTATAAACCTAAAAGTAATGCCCCTAACCTTGTAACTATTTTCATGTTCATTCCTTTAAACCTTTGTAATATTTAATAATGTGATGTTTAACAACAAACTAAGTGTGGCCTGCCTATATAACTTGCTTATACTTTACAGCTTGTAAATATACTGTACCACTTTTGTTAAAAATGAAATGTATTTGAACAATATAAAACAATAGATTACAGAATTTTACACAATAGAAATCCTGTAATAGTAGTGTTTTTAACGAGCAATCAAAACAAAGTACCGCTTAGGTAAGTGTATTGTTCTATACAGCATTCGTTGACTGTTTCACCCGTCAGCCACTACAATACAACATTGAAATTTTTATTATTATTTGAAGGCTTTCCTCCATGGTTTTACCTGATAAATTTATATTCTCGATGAGTCGAGTATCTAAGGTTGTGCCACCTAAGCGCACTATCTTAAAAGATATTTCGTTGCACTTTTTTCCTGGCGCTAAAATTGGTGTGCTTGGTTTAAACGGTTCTGGTAAATCTACGTTACTGCGTATTATGGCCGGTGTTGACCAAGATTTTGAAGGTGATGCACATCCTCAGCCTGGTACTAAAATTGGTTATTTACCGCAAGAACCTGTTTTAGACGAAAGTAAAACAGTACGTGAAACTGTTGAAGAAGCTGTTGGCGAAGTTAAACATGCACTTAAACGTCTTGACGAAGTGTATAACGAATACGCCATGGAAGACGCTGACTTTGACGCACTTGCAAAAGAGCAAGGCGAGCTTGAAGCTGTTATTCAGGCGCACGATGGTCATAACATCGACAACGTTTTAGAACGCGCAGCTGATGCACTTCGCCTGCCAGAGTGGGATGCTAAAATTGAGCACCTTTCAGGTGGTGAGCGTCGCCGTGTTGCTATATGTCGATTATTACTTGAAAAACCAGACATGCTTATCCTTGATGAACCTACTAACCACTTGGATGCTGAGTCGGTTGCATGGTTAGAGCGCTTCTTACACGATTACGAAGGCACTGTTGTGGCTGTAACGCATGACCGTTACTTCCTTGATAATGTAGCTGGCTGGATATTAGAGCTTGACCGTGGTGAAGGTATTCCATGGGAAGGTAACTACTCTTCTTGGCTTGAACAAAAAGATGCGCGCTTACAGCAAGAACAAAAATCTGAAAAAGCACGTCAAAAATCAATTGCGCAAGAACTTGAATGGGTTCGTTCAAACCCTAAAGGTCGTCAAGCTAAGTCAAAAGCACGTATGGCTCAGTTTACTGAAATGCAGCAGTCTGATTACCAAAAACGTAACGAAACTAACGAGATGTTTATTCCACCTGGTCCGCGTTTAGGTGACCAAGTACTTGAAGTAACTAATCTTCGTAAGAGTTTTGGCGATCGCGTTTTAATTGATGACTTAAGCTTTAGCATGCCAAAAGGTGCCATTGTGGGCATTATTGGCGCGAATGGCGCGGGTAAATCAACGCTGTTTAAAATGATAAGCGGTGAGCAAACGCAAGACAGCGGTAGCATCAGTGTTGGCGAAACAGTACACCTAGCTACTGTTGATCAGTTCCGCGACGGTATGGACGAAAGCAAAACTGTTTTCCAAGAAATATCAGACGGACAAGACGTACTGAAAATTGGTAACTTTGAGTTCCCAAGCCGAGCATATGTAAGTCGCTTTAACTTTAAAGGTAACGATCAGCAAAAGTTTGTTAAAGACCTATCAGGTGGTGAGCGTAACCGTTTACACCTTGCTAAGTTATTAAAAGCTGGCGGCAATGTGTTACTACTCGATGAGCCAACCAATGACTTGGACGTTGAAACACTACGTGCACTGGAGAACGCTATTTTAGAGTTCCCAGGTTGTGTAATGTGTATCTCGCATGACCGTTGGTTCCTTGACCGTATCGCTACACATATTTTAGATTACCGTGATGAAGGTCAAATTAACTTCTTTGATGGTAACTACACTGAATATGAAGAGTGGCTTAAAAAGACCCTAGGCGCTGAGGCAACTCAACCTAAACGTATTAAGTACAAAAAAATTGGCTAAAAATATTGGTTAATTTTATGTTTGTATAACTTAAGCCCTGCACTTTGCAGGGCTTTTTTATGTCACCAGCATTACAGGAGCACATCTTGCTAGCATGTAGAGAATTACCCGCTATGCTTAATTTATTATAAAAACAGTAAGGCTAAATTAGGTTATGCAAAATCGTCGACAGTTTTCTCGTGTGCTATTTTCAACTAACGCTCTGTTATGTTTTGATAGCCAACAGTATCCGTGTAAATTACTCGATCTATCGTTACATGGCGCGTTGGTTACTAATTGTGATGCATTTATTGGCAGCCACAATACGCAAGCAATACTGCGTTTTACATTACCTCAAAGCGATATAGAAATAAAAATGGAAGTAGTGATTTGCCATATTGAAGCCGATCATATTGGTTTAAAATGCCATCACATTGATATAGACAGTATTACTTATTTAAAGCGTTTAATAGAGCTAAACTTAGCCGATGATGAGCTACTGCATCGCGAATTAGCGTCACTTATTAATGACTCACAATAGACTCATTCACTTAAGTTGATTACCATAGCGCAAACTTTATAAAGCTTGTAAATATGCGCTTAAATCCTCATTTGCCTTTGGTATACCATCCTAACTACTCGTTTAGCTTTGATCCTAAGCATCGCTTTGTAATGAGTAAATTTGCACATTTATATCAACATGTTGCAGAGCTTGGTTTAATCGGCAGTAACCTAGTTGAGCCAATATTAGGCACGCCAGAGCCGCTTGAGCTTGTGCATTGCGATAATTATATCCAAGATTTATGGCACAACCGCTTAGATGAAAAAGCCATGCGTCGCATTGGTCTACCTTGGTCAAAAGAGCTTATGGCACGTACATTTACAGCCCCTCAAGGAACGCTACAGACAGCCCGCTTAGCACTTAAACACGGTATAGCGTGTCATCTTGCTGGTGGTACACATCACGCACATAATGACTTTGGTTCAGGTTTTTGTATGGTTAACGATTTGGCCTTTACCACGCAAACTTTAATTAAATCGGGTGAGGTAACTAACGTACTTATTCTTGATTTAGACGTGCACCAAGGTGATGGCACAGCTGCAATGTTACAGCATCAACCCTATGCGTATACTTGCTCTATCCATTGTGAAAAAAACTTCCCCTTTAGAAAGTCCGCTAGCGATTTAGACATTGGCCTGGCAAATAATATGAAGGACGACGAATACCTTGCCATAGTTAACGAAACACTAAGTTATTTACTTAAAGAGCTAAACCCAAGCTTAGTACTTTACGATGCTGGCGTTGATATTTGGCAAGGTGATGGCTTGGGTAAGTTAGATATCAGCTGGGATGGCATAGCTAAACGTGACCATTTAGTGCTAAAACGCTGCCTTGAACACAATACACCTGTAGCTACTGTGATAGGTGGAGGTTACGATAGAGATCACCTACGCCTCGCTAAACGCCACGCTATTGTTGTTGAACAAGCTGCTGGCTTTTAGTTTGAAATGAAAATGTTAAATTATCGTTCTTGTTTAATATGTAAAATAAAAAAGAGCATATTATGAAACAGCTATTTATTACCATCACGCTAATTTTATTAAGCTTTACAGCTTACGCACAAGATACAAGCTCAGAAGCAACATATCCTAAATTGCCTACATTAAATTTACAAATGGCTGATGGGTCGCCACTCAATACTCAAGATTTATTAGGTCAACCTTACGTTTTACACTTTTGGGCAACATGGTGTCCGTACTGTAAAAAGCTGCAGCCAGCACTTCAAAAAATTGATGATATGGGATTAAAAGTTATTGCCGTGAGCTTTGAAGAAGATGACGATGCTACTCCCGCTAAAGCACTTAGCGAAAGAGGTTATACTTTTAAAACAGCTGTAAAAGCCGATGCAATAGCACAGCAATTAGGTATACGAGGCACACCTACTACATTATTTGTAAATAAAGAAGGCAATGTAATTTGGCTGACTAATACGTCAAACCCAGAAGATCCAAATCTTCATTTAAATGCACGAACATTGTTGCACTCCATAGACATGGCAACTGAGTAACTTATTGCGCTTTTAACTGATTAGGTGTTAAGCCTGTCCAGCGTTTAAAGGCGCGCCGAAAGTTAGGTATATCGTAAAAAGCTAAATGTTCAGCGACTTGTTCGTTATGTTTGGCGCACAGAGTAAGTAGGTAAATAGCTTTGTGCTTATTTTGCTCATCTATTAACGCTGAAAAGCGTACCCCATTGAGTTTGAGTCTGCGCTTAAATGTAGCTGAGCTCATAGCAAAGTGCTTTGCGGTGCACTCTAAATTAGCACTTGGGTGAGAGTATAAGTATCTGCAGACGGCTTCAATAAAAGTCATGCTAACTACGCTTTTATTATGTAGCTGCGACTGCGCTTGCATAAATCGTAATTGACTCGCATGCGGGTTTTTAGCCCTTAACATGGTTTTATTTAATACCCAGCGAGTACATGGCTTATCAAAACTTACCTTTAGCCCTAAATTTTGCTCGTAATCTTGAATATGCCGAGGGCGTTTAAAAGCAAAGTCGAACTGACAATGCGGGTAACTTTCGCTCACTCGTTTAAGTAAACTATAAAATGCAGTGCTGTATATCTCTAGCACATAGTGGTAAAGGCTTTCATCAAACCCATGTGCTGGCTGAATATAAATATAAACATTATCGTTTTTAATATACGTTTGGCTAAACAGCAAAGGCGCTAATTGCATTCTTAAAAGTGATAATTGCTTTAATACTTGAGCTAAATTATCGCTATATTTTAATGCCTGAGCTTCGGCTCGAGTGTCGTTAATAAGTTGGCTACCGAGTAAAAAACCACTGTCAGTACTTTTCATCAACAACTTAAATTGAGCTAATAAACGCACCTGCTGAGACACACTAAATGTATGCTGAAAATTAAGTAAGTCTTGTTCAAAAATACCGGTACCGCGTAGCAGCTTATGTAAATTTATGTTTCGGCTTTGAGCAAGCTCTACAGCTGACGTAATAAGCCCTTGAGCGCTTAAATATTTGTCGTCTTGGCTAACAAACATGTGCACGGTGCGCTACTTTTAGTTGATGCTTTTTTTGTTGTAATTGACTATGCAGTTGGCTTGTTAGTTTACCTGTACTGCTATGCGTATTACCTTGTATTAAGGCGGTAGTGACATATTGAAACTTTGCTTTTTTAGATGCTTCAACTTTAAATGCACAATGCTTTAGAGCTCCTTTAATTTGTGCCATCAACTCTTTAGCTTGCTGCTCTGTGGTGGCTGGCATCAATACCATAAAGCAATCTCCTGCGTAGCGGCACACTACATCACTTAGTCGGCAATTCATTAACAATAGCTCGCTAATTTCACGCAGTAACCGGTCGCCCTCACTAAAGCCAAACTCACTATTAAAATGCGAAAAATCACGAATATCAATAGCCCCAAGCCAGAGTGGTTGTTTGCTCGTAAGTTGCTCTTTAATTGCAGAATCTAGGTACTGCGCCTTATAAAGACCTGTAACTGAACACACCTTATCGTGCTCACGTAAATGCGCTTCACGGCGGCGTAGCTGACGATTTAATACGTACTGCTCTTGATGCCAATAATACAAACCCACACTCGTTAACAACATGCCTAAAGGTGCTGGCAGAGATTCAATCCAACTGAGCCATTGATGGGCGGGATGCATTAGCCATTCATCAAGTAAATCGAGGGTTGCCGAGAACATAAATAACCCAACACCTATCACTAAGTAAGTGGTTACTTTACCCGGTGGTCTTGAAATTAATAACGCGGCAATCCATACGAGAGTCATTAATACAATACCGCCCTCCCCCATAATATCGAGCCACTGAATACTGGCGTAAGTTTTTAATACACCTAAATAACTACTTAAAAACACAGCGCTAAAAAACATCGCAATAATAGCGTTTATTAATAATCGGTGGCTGATAAAGGGGTTAAATCGCATGTGCGGTATCTCGTTTATAAATGAGTTTTAAAGTTAGTTCATACAAGTTTTGTTAGCAGGGTCATATTAGCTCAGCTATATGACAACTAAATGATACCTACTTTAAAAACAGCCCTGCACGGTACATAACACCTGACTTTACGAGGAGTGATAAAAGCTCAATACGCTCTAGATATTGCTCAAACACCTCTAAATACATGTATTTAAACTAAACACTGTCACATTTACGTAATCAAATATCTTTAGCTTGCTCGCCATATCAAGAAACAACCCAGCAATAACCAAGAGCAAATACAATGAAAGACTTTAAAATAAAAGCACTGGTAGCCGCATTAGCCTTATGTAATTTAACGGCTTATGCAGAAGATGATGCAAAAGAAACCACAAAAAAAGATATCGAAGTTTCTGACAAAATTGTTGTATACGGTGAAATTGGCTACAGAAACCGCTCAGACGAACTCGCACCAACCTTAGAATATTCACAAGAGTACTTTCAACGTTTTGAACCATTGACCGCAGGCGATGCATTAAAACGAGTACCCAGTGTTACATTTTTATCGGATGTGCTTGAATCGGATGGTGCACGTATGCGGGGGTTAAGCCCTGCTTATACAAAGGTGCTTATAAACGGTGAAGAAGTACCTGGCGCTGGTGCCGACCGTTCATTTTTTGTTGACCGAATTCCGGCTGAGTTAATTGAACGCGTTGAAATTATTCGCTCATCAAGTGCTAACCGCTCAGCCGATGCTATTGCGGGCACATTAAATATTGTATTGCGCGATGGTTACAGTTTAGATGGCGGTTACTTGCGTGCTGGTGGCTTGCTTTATGACGATGGTGAATTTAAAGAAAGCTTGGCTGCTGTGTACGGTACTGAATTTGCTGGTGGGCGCTTATTACTTGGTGCAAATTTACAAGGCAGATATAACCCAAAACAAAAAACTAGTTTGCGCTACGGCGATAGCCCTGAAAACAATATAAATTTTCAAACAGAAGAGTTTGATAACCGCGAAGACCAATCAGACACTCGCGATGGCGACGACACGTCACTTAACTCCAGCTACGAAATTGTTTTTGACGACGATAGTCAGTTTAATATTAGCGCTATGTGGGTTGATACAGAGCGTACTGAGGATGAACGTTCATTTGAATACAACGACCCAACTGCAACCAATAACGATATTGTAAATGGCGGTAACTTAGAAACAGATAATGCCAATGTTAAATATATTGACCAAACTAATTACAACATCAATACCGCTTATGAATTTCCACTACTAAGCGGCACAAGTAAGTTTAAATTTGGCTTTGCTCGGTTTGAAGAGTCTGTTTATGAGCAAGAAGTAGAACTAGATACGTCTGAGCTGCCTATGGTATTTGAAGAAGAGCAAACTAAAAGTGAAATAGATGATAAAGAATGGACTCTACAGTGGCAACACAGCCAACCTTGGGGTGACAGCAAAGAAATTCAGCTTGGTGCATTTTTACAAAATAAAAAACGCGACAGTGAAATTTTAGAATCGCAAAACGAATTAGAACTTGCACTTACCAGTTGGGATCAATACGCAGCATCACCTTTAACGCTTGCTGCATTTAATAGCGAGTACGAAGCGGTTACTGGTGGTGTAAATACTTTAGAAGAAGATCGCTTTGACTTATTTGCCCTTGTTAAGCACAAAGATGATTTATTTGCTTGGGAGCTGGGCGTTCGCTGGGAGTCTACCGATTCTAAAATTAATGATAAAACAATTGGCGTGACCGAAAATAATAGTTACGACTTTATCCTCCCCTCGGCACACTTTCGTTATAACGTTAGCGAAAATGGGCGTATAAGTGCATCGATTGCGCGTAGTTTACGCCGCCCTGAGTTTGATTTTTTAACGCCGGCACTTATCGAAAAAGAGCTTGGCGATAACGACCAACTAGGGAACCCTGAATTAAAACCAGAATCAGCTTGGGGTATGGACTTAGGCTACGAGTATCGCTTAGGAAAAAGTGGCGTTGTAGGTATTAATTTATTTTATCGCAAAGTAAATGACCTAATAGAAATAGCAAATACAGGACAAGAAGGCTCTGAGGGCGAAGGTACATTTGTACTGCAACCACGCAACACCGGCGATGGTAATGTTAAAGGAGTTGAGCTTGATTTATCTACTCCACTTGGCGCATTTAGCATGCCTAATACGGGTGTATTTTTAAACTACTCATGGCTTGATAGTGAAGTAACCGATTTTTTTGGAACTCGCAAATTTAACGACCAATCAGACTACGTTTATAACATTGGGTTTATTCAAGACTTACCCGAACTCAAAGCTGCATTTGGCGTAACTTACCGTAAGCAAGGTGATGCCTATGGACGTATTGTAGGTGAAGAAATAACTACATCTTACAGTGCCGACTTTGAAGTGTTTTTAGAAAAACGTTGGGAAGATGTAACGCTACGCTTGGTGGGTTCAAACCTACTTGATGCAAGTAAACACGAAACCTTTAATAAATTTGATACCGTTGAAGATCAGTTTAGTAGAAGCTTTGATGAGTACGAAATTGAATCTGAAGAAGCGGGACCGGTTTATCAACTTATGCTGCGTTACGCGTTTTAAATAAGTCTATGAGGTAGTGCTAATCACTTTATTTAGCGCTACCAAACATGAGAGAACTATAATGATAAAAAAAACATTACTGCTAATAACACTTGGCTTATGCAGTATACAAAGCGTATTGGCAAACGTAACGTACACCGATGTATTATACGAGCAACAAAAAATTGCCAACTTGACGGTGCTGCCTAAGAGCTTAAATTTTACGGTTATTGGTGATTGGGGACATAACGGGCACTTTTATCAAAAAGACGTAGCACACCAGTTAGAAATAGCGATGTTTCAAACGGATGGTGATTTTACTATTTCAACTGGCGATAACTTTTATCCCAATGGCGTGGCAAGTGTTAACGACCCGCTTTGGCAAAGTGCCTATGAAGATATTTACCATGGTCCACATACATTCGAGCCTTGGTATGTAGTACTGGGTAATCATGATTATTTAGGTAATGCGCAAGCACAACTTGATTACAGTAAAAAAAGTCAGCGCTGGAATTTACCTGCACGCTATTACAGCAAAACCTTTACTTTAAAAGGTGGCGAGCAGATATTAATGGTGTTTTTAGACACTAATACTTTAAATCCTGAATACAAAACACGCGAAAAATACAAAGCAACTCAAGGGCAAAACAGCCAAGCGCAATTAACATGGTTAGATAGCCAACTATCAAATAGCCAGGCACGATGGAAAATAGTGGTTGGTCATCACCCACTTTATAGCAGTGGAAAACGTTACGGACTTACTGAAGGTTTACGTAATTTACTCGAGCCCATATTTGAGCAAAATGGTGTGCAAGCATACATAGCAGGACACGAACATGACCTGCAACATAACCAAATAGATGGCAGTAAACTCGACCACTTTGTATCTGGTGGTGGTAGCGAAGCGCGTTACGTAAAACAACGTGAATTTACGCGTTTTGCAGAAGCTACTCCAGGATTTTTGAGCTTTTCGATTAACAATGAAGCACTAAAAGCAACGGCTATTAACTATAAAGGCGAAGTGCGTTACAGCACTCAAAAGCGCTTTGACCAATAAAGGGTTACAACATGAACTTTAAATTAAAAACATCTATTAGCTTAATTGTAAGTAGCTTAGTGCTTAGTACATTAAGTGCGTGTAGCAATAGTAATATGGCTACAAATACGGCAGTAAAAAACACATCCGATAAAATAGTCATTAATAGTACTGAATTTGGTCCAACAGATAACATGCAAGGCTCACAAGCGGTATGGTTAAATAATAACAATTGGTTGCTAGCAAGCGAAAGCAAAGGCTTAGTGTTAGTTGAAAGTGAAACGCAACAAAGCCGCATTATAAAAAAAGGTAACTTTGAAGCGCTTGCTGTCACTAAGCTAACAGCACACTCATTTTTGGTTGCAACTATTGATAACAATCAAGATAACGTTGTTATATTTAAGCTTGAGCACACTCAAAGTGGCTGGGATACAATTGAACTAACCCGCATTAACCCACCACAAGCACAACCCGATACGGTGTGTTTATTTGCTAATAAAGCGAGTGAATCAATATCGGCATTTGTACCTGATGTACGCGGGCTAATTACCGAAACTATTATTTTTGATACAGCGAATAATAAAGCGGTTAACGTAAATGTACGTGAATTTTCTGGCGTTAGTGAGGCGTCGGGTTGTGCTGTAAGTACAACAACAAATACCTTATATGTAAGTGAAAGCGAAGTAGGCATTTGGGCAATAAACGCGAACGCGGAATCGCAAGCAGATAAAAAACCGATTGCTTTAGTCGCCCCCTTTGGAAAGTTAGACAGTGAACTAGGAGCTATTTCAGCTTCGCAAGATGGTATTATCTGGTTTACTAGTACCAAAAACAATACTGTGTATGCTTATGATCCAATTAGTAAAATGCTTAATAACTGGATGTTAAATGGTGACTTGAGCTTGGAATCGGTAGCGGTAAATTACACAAGTAACAACGCGGCAACGGCAGTGCTGTATAACGACGAAACAGGCGCTTATATTAAAAGTACACTACCTGTAACACCTATCATAAAATCATTAAAAACCAGCCCCCAATCAATTACTCAAATAAAGGCAAGTGCACAAACTGCCCCCGTACAAGCGTTTGGTGATGCAGCAGACGATCCGGCAATTTGGGTTAACCCTAAAGATGCAGCAAACAGCTTAATTTTAGGCACCGATAAACGCCGTGGACTAATGGTATACAGCCTAAATGGCAAGCTTGAACAGTCACTTGAAGTTGGTCGTTTAAATAACGTAGACCTGCGACAAAATAGCACGATTAAAAACAGTACCAATACATTAATAACTGCCAGTAACCGAACGCTTAACGGTATTAGTGTATTTACAGTACAAGCTAATAATAGTGTGAAGTACATTGCTGATATTCCTACCAATCTTGATGAAATTTATGGCTTATGTATGTACTCGTCAAATACGGGGAACTATGTATTTGTAAATGATAAATCGGGGCTATATCAGCAATATAAAATCAGTGAGAATAACGAAAAAATAACAGGTAAACTTGTTCGCGAGTTTAACCTACCAAGCCAACCAGAAGGCTGTAGTGCAGATGATGAACTAGGACAATTATTTGTAGGCGAAGAAGATGCCGGTATTTGGTTTATAGGTGCAGAGCCAACGGCAGGCAGTACACCGGTTATGCTGCAAGGTATAAATGAGCAACTTGTTGATGATGTTGAAGGTATGGAAATTTACCACAGCGACAAAACACGTTATTTAGTTGTTTCGAGCCAAGGTGATAACAGCTACGTACTGTATAAAATAAAGAATGGTACTGCGGGCATTAAAACACCTAGCTTAGAGTTTGCAGGTAAGTTTAGTGTAATAAGTGATTTGGTTAATGGTATTGATGGCTCATCAGAAACCGACGGGTTAACAGTAACATCTAAGTCTCTTCCGGGTTATCCTGAAGGTATTTTAGTTGTACAAGATGGTTATAACCGTATGCCACAGCAGCCTCAAAACTTTAAAATAATAGATTGGCGAGAAGTAAAAAAAGCAATTAAGTAGTGCTTATTTAGTCGCCATTATTTTAATGTCGCATTGAGATTACCTTGAAATTGTATAAAAGGCTCATTTGAGCCTTTTATACAATTCTTTGCAGTTAAGTATTAAGTGTAATTAACTCAATGTAATATATATTTTTATACTACAATTTAAGCTCATAAATTAATTGAGATTATAATGCGCCTACTACTTACTTTATTACTAGTTACTTTAAGTGGCTTTGCTGTAGCAGAAGAAGAAAAAACAGAACTACCACCGGTAGACCCCACTTACAATGCTGAGCATCCTATGGCTTTGGTTAATCAAGGCTCATCTATAATTGCGATTAACTTACCTAGTTATAATTCTCCAGATGATGTGCAAGTTGTTTATAAAATAGGAAACCCCGATGTCGCACTCTTAAACTTTGTTAGAAATGCTGAGCTAATCACGGTTAAGCCACAAGCGTTTAATATTCAACATTTAATGCGTGGTGAAGAAATTACGATTATTGCCGATATTTACGAGGGTGATTATCAACAAGGTGGCAGCTTAATTTACTCAAAAAAAGAGCTTGAACTGAGTAAGCAACTGTATGCCAGAGAGCTAAAAGATTTAAGTGAATCATCGCAATGGCAAGATTACGACATGATTAATCTAGGCGGTACTGAGCGTATTTATATTCATAAAATTCAACAAGCGCCGAGCTATAACCATCTTATTTTTGTTGATTTAGTTAATGCATGTATGCAAAAGCTTCGTACCTCAAAACGTGTCCCAGCTGAAAATGAGCTTACCTATAAATTTATTAACTGCGGCACGCTTAAACCACTTTATTACAATGCTGATGACTTTAAAAAATAGTTACTTATATTCAGTTATGAGTTTGATCCCTTGCTTCATTGCCTCAACTGATTGCCCTGCAAAGCCTAAGCGAACATAACTATATTGCTTAGGCATTAAACTTCTCACTGAATCAGCAAAGTAAAACTCAGATTCTGCTTGTAAATACACGCTTTTACTTTGCATTGCTTGTTTTATATTACTCGTATTTTTATTTAAGTTAACCCACATTGCCATACCGCCGTCTGGCTTTTTATACTCTATTGGTAGCCCCTGTGATTGCAGCAACGCTAACGTGTTGTCCATTGCTTCATAACGTTGTTTATAGTGTTTAGTCATGCGTTTTAAGTGGCGCTCAAATCCACCTTCTTGCATAAAGTGCGCAACGGCTAGCTGCATAACCACATCATTTTTATGATTCATTAACTGCTTCCATGCGGTTAACTGTGCTAATACTTCAGGAGCTGCACAAATGTAGCCAATTCTAGCGCCTGAGAACATGATTTTAGAAAATGTAGATAAGTAAATAATAATCCAAGCGGGATCGTCCCCAGCCATAGGTTGCAATGGCTGACAGCGATAATGAAACTCGTGATCGTAATCATCTTCAATAATCATTACGCCATACTCATAACATAATTGATAAATTTGCATGCGCCGTGTGGGCGAAAGCGTAACGGTAGTTGGATATTGATGCAGCGGGGTTAAGTACAGCATTTTTATTGGATATCGTCTAAGTTGCGCTTTTAAGTCATCAACACATAAACCATATTCATCTTGTTTTATATCTATTAATTGCGCGCCACAAGCAGCAAAGGCTTTGCGTGCTGGTGGGTAGCCTAAAGTCTCAACGGCTAAGAAGTCATCTTTACTTATAAAGGCCTTTGAAATTAAAAACAAAGCTTCTTGTGAGCCATTACATACAAGTAAGTCTGATACTTTTAAACTTCTAGTTTTATGTAAGTAATCACTTATCTGAGTTTTTAGCTCACTCACTCCACCTATATCACCATAATGAAGTTTACTGGTATCTAAATGATTAAATACATGGCTCATAGAGCGTTTAAATTCTTTATAGGGAAAGCTATTTAAATCAGGAAGTCCACCTGCGAAATTATATACGTAGTCTTTTAAATTCATTGCCGGAATAGGCACGGCTAACTCTGTAGCAAATTTATAAGGTTTTGGTGTTAAAACTGGCGTGTGATCACAGTTAGCACTGCTTTGAATTGGTAGTGTTTGAGTGACGCTATACCCAGAGCGTTCATGGGATTCTAGCCATCCTTCGGCTACTAATAACTGCAATGCGTTCATTATTGTATGGCGATTTAACTGATACGTTTGCGCCATAACTCGAGCAGAACTGAGTTTTATACCAGGTGCAATATCTCCCTTTACGATAGAACCACGCAAAGCATCTGCAACTTGTATGTACTTAGCTTTGTTTGAGTCATTAAATTCAATATTAAGCGGTTGCATGTTATCCTTTTATAACTGGTATAGCTAAAAAGCCAATTCTGGTTGTTTTTACCAAACCAAATTAGCGTACATTTGTTGCTCGTAAATAGCAAAGCATAGAGGCAACATGTTTACTCAACAGATACATAAAACAAATAAGGTAATTTTAGAGCCATTAAATTATGAGCATTTAAAAAGCTTATATAAAGCTGGGCAACATCCAAAAATATGGGAATGGGTATTAAGCAACTATACAAAAACACCCGAACAGTTAAAGGAATGGTTTACCACCAGTGCACAATTTAATAACAAAGAACAAATTGTATTTGCCATAGTAGACATAGCCAGCAAAGAGGTTGTAGGCACTACACGACTATTTAGATTAGATACGCATAACTTAAGTGCTGAAATTGGTCATACATTTATAAGCCATCACTGGCAGCAAACTTATATTAATACTCACACTAAATATTTACTGCTTAGCTACGCTTTTGACGCGTTGAATTTAGTGCGAATAACATTTAATACCCACGCAAAAAATCAAAAATCTCGAAATGCAATTACTCGACTAGGCGCCAGATTTGAAGGTATAGCCCATAAAGATAGATTGCTAAGTGATGGAAGTTACAGAAGCACTGCAAAATTTAGCATTATTGACGAACATTGGCAGAGCATTAAGTTGCAGTTAGAGGAGAAGCTTTAATGTACCCACCCACACATTTTCAAGAACATAATATTGAACGTTTGCAAGCATTAGTTGAGCAATTCCCTCTAGCGAGTATTTTAATGCCCTGCTCGCAAAGTGACTTAAATAATATATGCCAAGTGCCTGTATTGTATGAGCCCTCACGTAATGTATTTATTGCACACGTAGCAAAACATAACCCGCTAGCGCAATGTGATAAACAGTCAGTAAAATTACTATTTAGTGGCGATAACTGTTATCTATCTCCCTCGTATAGTAATAATAAAACACTGCCGAGCTGGCTTTATTCATCAGTACAAGTAACTGCAAATGTGAATATTATTGAAAGCGATAATGAGAAAGACAAAATAATGCGGCAACTAACGAGCCATTTTGAGCAAGGCTTTACGCCAATTTGGAAGATTACTGACGTGCCCAAAAGCAATCGCCAAGCAATGTATCAACAATTAAGCTTTATAGAATTCACTCCCACTCATTGGAGTGGAAACTTTAAGCTAAGCCAAAATAAATCACCAGAGGTAAGAGCACGAATAAAACAAAGCCTAGAACTTGCCAATAAGCGCTCTATTGCAAAACTATTTTAGGCATAAAAAAAGGCCCTTTCGAGCCTTTGGATTAACTTTGGAATAGTTAAAAATTTTTAAATTAGGTAAGCGTTAATAGCTGTGGAGCAACACTATGATAATCAACAGCCATAGCAATACTTAACGCTGTAATATTAATAATTGAAAATGCGAACACTTTACGTGCCCAGCTACTCATATCAATATTACGACGATAACCACGTAGCGCCATTAGCAACCACCAAAAGCTGGTAATACAAGCAACAGCCATAAAAGCAGCACCTGTGTAGCCAGTAATTGGCAGTAACATCACAACTAGGGCATATACAGCAATGTAAAGTACGATATGGCGCTTTGCTTTATCAATTCCTTGCGCTACAGGTAATACAGGAATACCTGCAGCTTGGTAATCTTTAAAGCGAAAAATAGCAATGGCATATGAATGCGGCATTTGCCACAAGCTAAACATGACTAGCAGTATTAATGCGCCCATATCGAACTGCCCTGTTACGGCGCAGTAACCAACTACTGGCGGTACAGCGCCAGAGAGACTACCTACAAAAGTGCCATATACTGAGTTGCGTTTCATGTAGAGGCTATAAACCCCTACATAAATTACGTAGCCAAAGGCTGCAAAAAATACCGCGGCTTGAGTGGTGTAGGCGATAAGTAAACCAAAGCCCACAACACCCAATAAAATACCGTGACTAAGTGCAGCAAAGGCCGACATTTCGCCCGTTACTGTAACCCGCGTACGAGTACGCGCCATGGCCACATCTATGTCTCTATCTATAACATTATTGATAGCGCAACCCGATGCAACCACTAGCGACAAACCAATTAATGTGGCAATCATTAACCATGGGTCTATATCACCGCGCGAGGCAAGTAAAAACCCGCCCGCTACGCTGATCAAATTGCCCATAATAATACCCGGCTTTGTCACTGATAAATAACGACGAAACATCTTCAACTCCTAGTACATCATCATTGCGTTAGATTCATAAATGATCCAAACAGATAACCCAACAACCATTACGATGATCAGAGCACTGAATAGGAATGAAAAAGTACTTGCACGGCCATCTTCGGTGGTAAAATTAAGGTGTAAAAAGTATTTTAAATGCACCCAAATTTGTACGATTGCTAAAGTAACAATGCTCCAAAGCGTTGTTGCTTTTGAGAAGTCACCTTCCATTACCATGTAAAACGGTATAGCAGTTAAAATTACCGATAGCACAAAGCCAATTAAGTAAGTTTTAACACTGCCATGAGATTCATCATGATGATCACTTTGCGTTTGCTTTAACGCATGCGTTTCGCTGTGGCTCATTACATTGCTCCCATTAAATAAACAACGGTAAATACACAAATCCAGACAATGTCTAAGAAGTGCCAAAATAGGCTTAAGCAGCTTAAACGCGTTACGGTTGCTTTACCTAAGCCGCGTTTAGCAACTTCAATCATCATTATGGTCATCCAAATTAGACCCGCTGTTACATGTAAACCATGTAAGCCAACTAATGAGAAAAACGATGTTAAAAAGGCACTTTGTTGTGGACCATTGCCATGCACAATTAGGTGATGAAATTCGTATACTTCCATACCAATAAACACAGCACCTAAACAAAACGTAACAAATAACCAAGTCAGTGTTAGTGCCTTTTTTTGCCCTTGAGCGGCAATCATGGCAAAACCAAAAGTAATACTACTAATCAGTAGTGCTGCAGTTTCTACTGCTACAAAGTCGAGTTCAAAAATATCTTTACCCGATACGCCACCGGCTGTGTTCATAAATAACACAGCGTAAGTGGCAAAAAACGAGGCAAACAGTAGGCAATCGGTCATTAGGTATAACCAAAAACCAAATACGGTATCACCCGAAGTATCGTGGTGATCATGCGCGTGGGCATGATCATCGTGTGATACAGAGTCTAAATTTGCAGAAAGTGTACTCACGCTTTTAACTCCTTAACGCCACTTGAATTATATGCAGCTTCAATGCGTGCAATTTCATCAGGTTGTATATAGTAATCTACATCGCTGGTGTAACAACGTTTGATAAATATGGCAATTCCGCCTACTAGTCCAACAACAGCTAACCACCAAATATGCCAAATCATTGCAAAACAAAATACTGTTAAACTTGCTGCCATTAACACGCCAGCTGATGTGTTTTTAGGCATATGAATAGGGCTGTAGTTTGCTTTATCTTGATATGCTTGACCTTTTTCTTTCATATCGGTCCATGCATCAATATCATCAATATGTGGAATTGTTGCAAAGTTATAAATTTGCGGAGGTGAACTTGTAGCCCACTCAAGTGTGTGGCCGTTCCACGGATCGCCTGTTGTATCGTCAAGCGCTTCACGGTCTCTAAAGCTCACATATAATTGAATTACTTGGCTGATAATACCAAACATAATAATTACAGCACCGCCTGCGGCAATGTATAACCACATGTTCCAATCTGGGTTGTTAGTGTGGTTTAAGCGACGTGTCATACCTAAGAAACCAAGTACGTACAGCGGCATAAATGCTACGAAGAAACCAATAATCCAACACCAAAATGATGCTTTGCCCCATTTTTCATTAAGTTTAAAGCCCATTGCTTTAGGGAACCAAAATACAAAACCGGCCAGGTAACCAAACACAGCACCACCAATAATTGTGTTATGGAAATGTGCAATTAAGAATAAGCTGTTATGCAGTACATAATCGGCGCCAGGAATGGCAAGTAATACACCGGTCATACCGCCTACGGTAAAGGTAACCATAAAGCCAAGAGTCCAAAGTACCGGTACACTTATACGTAATCGACCTCGGTAAATAGTAAATAACCAGTTAAACAACTTAACCCCAGTTGGTACGGCAATAACCATAGTCATTACCCCAAAGAACGCGTTAACGTTAGCACTTGAGCCCATAGTAAAGAAGTGATGTAACCAAACAATAAAGCCTAAAATTGAGATTGCACCGCTGGCATAAACCATCGATTTGTAACCAAACAAACGTTTACCGGCAAAGGTCGAAATAATTTCAGAAAAAATACCAAACGCTGGTAATACTAATATGTATACCTCAGGGTGACCCCATGCCCAAAACAGGTTGATGTACATCATGGCGTTACCGCCCAATTCATTGGTAAAGAAGTGGAAGTCTAGATAACGGTCAAGCGTTAGCATTGCAAGTACAGCAGTTAAAATTGGGAATGATGCTGCAATTAAGATGTTTGCCCATGTACATGCCCATGTAAAAATTGGCATTTTCATTAGGGTCATACCTGGTGCACGCATTTTAAACACGGTTGCTAAAAAGTTTACGGCTGTTAGCAGTGTACCGAGCCCGGATATTTGCAAGGCCCAAATATAATAATCGACCCCCACCCCAGGGCTAAAGGTCAGCTCCGAAAGCGGCGGATATGCCACCCAACCTGTTTTTGCAAATTCACCAAATACAAGTGATAAGTTAATTAAAATTGCACCACTGGCTGTAAACCAAAAACTTAAATTATTTAAAAATGGAAAAGCAACATCGCGAGCACCAATTTGAAGTGGTAATACAATGTTCATTAGACCAATCATAAATGGCATTGCCATAAATATGATCATGATTACGCCGTGGGCAGTAAATATTTGGTCGTAGTGTTCTGGTGGTAAATAACCTGGCGCACCACTGGTAGCAAGTGCCAACTGCGCACGCATCATTATTGCATCAGAAAAACCACGAAACAGCATTATTAGTGCTAAAAGAATATACATTACGCCTAAGCGTTTGTGATCAACAGACGTGATCCAGTCGCGCCAAAGCACGCCCCATTTTTTATACTTTGTAATAAGCCCGGCAATAATAAGCCCAGCTATCGCAATAACCGACATCGTGAACACAAGAATTGGCTCATGAAACGGAATTGCGTCGAGTGAAAGATTACCTAATAACGACATTATTATTCCTCGCCTTGGCTGTGAGATGAAGGCATTGAGTGCTCACTCATTTCATGATGCTTTTTACTCATTTGCCCATGTTCGCCCATTGCATGGTGTTTTTTGTTCATATCGCCATGCGCCTGCATATACTTCATAACAATGGTATGAAATAAGCCGTCATCAACTTTTCCGTAATATGTTACTGGGTTATTTTCACTTGCTTTTGCAAGCTCAACATAATTTGCATGAGTCAGGTTATTAGCGCTTGAATTCGCTTTCACATCACTCACCCACTTATCAAAGTCTGCTTGAGTTGGTGTAGCAATGGCATTAAATTTCATGCCAGTGAAACCTGCGCCGCTGTAATTTGCTGAAAAGCCTTTAAACGTACCTGGCTCATTTGCAATTAAGTGAAGCTTGGTTTCCATCCCAGCCATTGAGTATATTTGACTACCCAATTGCGGAATAAAAAATGAATTCATTGTGCTCTCTGAGGTGATTTTATATTCAACAGGTACATTTGCTGGGAACACTAATTCATTAACCGTAGCAATACCTTGCTCAGGATATATAAATAGCCATTTCCAGTTTAATGAAACCACTTCAACAGTAAGGTGTTCACCTTTACCTTCAATGGGTTTATAGGGGTCTAAGTCTTGGGTAGACTGCCAGGTAATAACACCTAAAATGATTACAATAACAATAGGAACAGCCCAAACAACGGCTTCAATTTTATTTGAATGAGCCCATTTTGGAGCATAAATTTCTTGGTTTTGAGTGTCTCTATATTTCCAAGCGAAATACAAAGTCATCACAATAACGGGAACGACTACAAGCAACATAAGCACGGTTGCGATGATGATTAAATTTTTCTCATCAATGCCTATCTGCCCTTTTGGATCGAGTATCCCGCCTTTACAGCCTGACAACGCCAGCACTGTACTAGCTAAAGCAATATTACAAAGGTTACGAATTAACAAGAGAGTATCCTACAAACCTAGAGTTTCAATTTGCTGCTTAAAATAAAAACCAAAGCAACGATTTTTCAATAAAAACCCAAGTTAACTAGAATTAAATTATAAAAATAAGGGGGCTATTCAAAACCTAAAGCTCATGCCATTAATGACCTAGCAACAAACCCAGCTTTCTAAACGCATTTATATAACGTAATAAAAGTTAACTTGGGTGAGTGGTGGTTGGCTGAAATGTGTTTAAAAAAACACGGAGCTACTTTGTTTTAGCTAACCTTAATTATTTACAGCAAGAACAAATAATTAAAACCAGCAACAAGATGCAGCGTTACAGGCAACCTGTAAAGCTAGGTGGAGCACGACAACCATGTGAAGAGATCACAGGCTGAAGAACTTTAGCCTCGCTAAAAGCAAAGGCTGCTTTACGGAGGATTATGCCAGCACGACGCGCTGGACAAATATGGAACAATAACCAACAAAGGCCAATAAGTAACTGACTTGATATGATCGGATGAGCTAAAAATTGCGCAAGATTAAGTAACAGTGGCTCTACAATAAACCCATCACTTAATAGCGCTTCAAGCTTGAAGGCATCCTCTAGTGCACCGCTTAGCAACATTACAGTATTAAACACTAATAAAGTTATAGCTACACACACGCCCTTGCCTGCTTTATTCAAGCGTTCACACGTCTGCGGCTCGCCAGAGGCAAGTTCCGTAGCTGTATGATGCAAAGAAAGTGTGTTCAAATACATTAACCTACTAAAATGACTATAACAAAATTAGAGTAATACAGTTTGCAATGGAAAAATTTAAAAAACATTGCTGTTGTAAACCCTAAAACCAGGTGCTAAATACAATCAAATCGAGCTAGCACATATTTACCTAGCGAAAATTGATCCGTATCAACCAAACTTTCAAAACTTACTGAAAGTACGAACGTGAGTATAACAAAGAGAATTTTCTGTTCAACTAAAAATCAATTAATTTGAGTTAAGCTTTCGAAGCTATTTTGTTAATAAAAAATAACACGATAAAAAACATTCGGTTAGCTAAATTAAAAAACGATTTAAAGAGAAATATTTAATAGGATTATAGGTTTTTAGGAGGGAGTAATAATTGTGTGGCACAAATAAAAACAGCCCAAATTCAGTCACCACCGAACTTGAGCCGCCTTTCACACTGACAACATCTTCACACACAATATAAAGATTCTTGGTTTACACTACGTGGCAATTGTAGGGAATAAAAACAACTCAAGCTAAGTCACCACCGAACTTGAGCTGCCTTTCACACTGACAACATCTTCACACACAATATAAAGATTTT
>NZ_JACJDR010000010.1:35507-178086 GCF_014163655.1 Pseudoalteromonas sp. SR45-1
TGGTTTACATTACGTGGCAATTGTAGGGAATAAAAACAACTCAAACTCGTTCTTTATGGAAGTGAATCCACCGAACTTGAGTTGCCTTTCACACTGACAACATCTTCACACACAATATAAAGATTTTTGGTTTACACTGCGTGGCAATTGTAGGGAATAAAAACAACTCAAACTCAGTCACCACTGAACTTGAGTTGCCTTTCACACTGACAACATCTTCACACACAATATAAAGATTCTTGGTTTACATTACGTGGCAATTGTAGGGAATAAAAACAACTCAAACTCGTTCTTTATGGAAGTGAATCCACCGAACTTGAGTTGCCTTTCACACTGACAACATCTTCACACACAATATAAAGATTCTTGGCTTACACTGCGTGGCAATTGTAGGGAATAAAAACAACTCAAACTCAGTCACCACCAAACTTGAGTTGCCTTTCACACTGACAACATCTTCACACACAATATAAAGATTCTTGGCTTACACTGCGTGGCAATTGTAGGGAATAAAAACAACTCAAACTCAGTCACCACCAAACTTGAGTTGCCTTTCACACTGACAACATCTTCACACACAATATAAAGATTCTTTTAAGCGAGGCTAACTTATGCCTCAAGCTTATGACGAGAGCCTTGCTCTTTGTCTATGGTTAAACTTTAGAGTGTTAGCTCCAATTTGACAAACGAGAAAAATAAACCTAATAGGTGAAAAAAACTAAACTATATACCTTTGTCTAATACATTTAGATTGGATTGCTTTGGAAGCTATGATGCGAAGGCGTTTTACAGGCACAAAAAAAGCGCTATAAAGCGCTTTTTAATATTTAAGACAGGCTTAAATAATTTGGTTTTCTTTCCAGGCTTGCTCTTTTGCTAAACGGTTTTTGCGTTTATCACATGGATCATCGCAATCACAGGCTTTATCAATACCAACCGAACCTAAACCACCACAGCTGCTTGCCATAGATTTTTTTTGCACGATCATACCAACGGCCATAGCCGAAACTATCAAAATTAGTAAGCCAAAAGTAAGAAGAAAAAGTGACATTGCTTAGCCCCTATTGATCAGCAATAAATTAAACTCAAATATTTTTGAGCGACTGCTATTATATACCCAAATAACACGGAAATAAACAAGTCAGCACCATACTATAAATAAGACTTAAATGCTGGGCTTGAGTAGGTAATTAAACCCTCTTTTGATTTACCTATTAAATAAACCGGTAAATCATGTTGTTCAGCATAAGCTTGCGCTTTTTGCATCCCCATTACAGTAAGTGCCGTCGCTAAACCATCTGCCGTCATAGCGCTTGGATGAAGCACAGTTACCGACACTAAGTCGTGCTTAATAGGCATACCTGTTGCTGGATCAATTAAGTGGGTATAGATCTCGCCATCCATTTTATAAAAAATACGGTAATCACCCGATGTCGCTATACCACTTGTACCTGGCGATAAGACACGGTGTACCTTACGCTCTCCAGGTTGCGCATCTGGTTGCTCAATCGCGATTTTCCAATCCTGATTATTTGGCTTTTCACCTGCTATACGCAGCTCACCACCAATCTCAACCATGTAATTAGTAATGTCGTGGCTTTCTAATAACTGGGCAACTTTATCAATACCATAGCCCTTAGCTGTTGCCGAAAAAGAAAGCTCCAGTCCATTAACTGTTTTAGCCAGTCCTTGCTCATTTAAGATAAGTTTATCAATGCCTATTTTTTCAACCATACTTGCAAGCTCTTCATCACTTGGGCGATTAGTTGGTTTTTTATCAGGCCCAAAGCCCCATAAATCAATTAAAGGCCCCATTGTTACGTCGAGTGTTTTAGTCGATTCACCCAAGCGAATAGACTCGCTTATAACAGCCCTAAAATCTTCGCTAATTGGCATGACTTGATTTGCAGGTAATCTGTTAAATGTATTTATTTCAGAGTCTTCTATGTAAGTAGACATAGATTGGTTCACATCTTTTAAAACAGCGTCTATTTGCAGCTGTAGTTGTGAAGCCGATAGCTGGGCTTGCTCATCATAATATTTAATATGATAAGTGGTACCCATAGTCTTACCTTCTAAAAAGGTTTCTTTTAACTCTGGCTTTTCACCACACCCAGACAATAATACAGTCAGTGTAATTAGTAAAAAGGCCATTATGCCCTGTGAAGTACTTACTCGATTCATAACAGCTCTACTTAATAGATTGATAAAATTAAAGAATAAAAAAAGCCTCGTAACACAAGTCCTACGAGGCTGGTATTTTAACCAAAACTAAACTGTTTTGGTATTAGTGTTAGCCACCGAAGTCATCTAGTAAGATATTTTCGTCTTCAACACCTAAATCTTTAAGCATAGTAATAACTGCCGCATTCATCATTGGAGGACCACACATGTAGTACTCACAATCTTCAGGCGCTTCGTGATCTTTAAGATAGTTCTCAAATAACACGTTATGGATAAAGCCAGTATAGCCTTCCCAGTTATCTTCAGGCTGTGGATCTGAAAGTGCTGTATGCCATACGAAGTTAGGATTTTCAGCGGCTAGGCCGTCAAAATCTTCTACGTAGAACATTTCACGCTCAGAACGTGCACCATACCAAAAACTCATCTTACGTTTAGAGTTCAAACGTTTAAGTTGGTCAAAGATATGAGAACGCATTGGCGCCATACCAGCACCACCACCAACAAATACCATTTCTGCGTCAGTGTCTTTAGCAAAGAACTCACCAAATGGGCCCGAAATAGTTACCTTGTCGCCTTCTTTAAGTGACCAAATGTACGAAGACATTTTACCACATGGCAAGCTAAGGTTTCTTGGAGGTGGAGCAGCAATACGCACGTTAAGCATAATGATGCCTTCTTCTTCTGGGTAGTTAGCCATTGAGTAAGCACGAATTGTTTCTTCGTCTACTTTTGACTCCAGATCGAAGAAACCAAAATGGTTCCAGTCGCCACGATACTCTTCAGGAACATCGAAATCTGCATATTTAACATGGTGAGGTGGAGCTTCGATTTGGATGTAACCACCCGCACGAAACGGCACTGACTCGCCATCTGGAATTTGCAGCTTAAGTTCTTTGATGAACGTTGCTTTGTTATCATTAGAGATAACTTCACAATCCCACTTCTTAACACCGAAAATTGACTCTTCAAGTTCAATTTCCATGTCATTTTTAACATTTACCTGACACGCTAAACGACAGCCTTCACGGGCTTCACCTTTAGATATGTGATCAAGCTCAGTTGGCAGAATATCACCACCACCTTCTTTAATGTGTACACGACACTGACCACAAGAGCCACCGCCACCACAAGCAGATGATACAAATATACCTGACTCAGATAGTGCGCCTAAAAGCTTACTACCTGCTGATGTTTTAATGGCTTTATCTGGGTCGCCATTAATGCCGATGATAATATCGCCACTTGCAACTAACTGAGATTTAGCACCAATGATGACTAAAACCAGTAGTACAACGATAGCGATAAAAACACCAACGCCTAAGAAAATCTGATAATCCATGATTTATCCTCGCTACCTTTACAGTGAAATACCAGAGAATGACATAAAGCCAAGTCCCATTAAACCAACAGTGATGAAGGTAATACCTAAACCACGTAAGCCGTCAGGTACGTCTGAGTATTTCAGTTTCTCACGGATACCTGCAAGTAATGTAATTGCAAGTGCCCAACCAACACCAGCGCCAATACCATAAACAACAGACTCGCCGAAGTTATAGTTACGCTCAACCATGAATGATACCGCACCAAATATTGCACAGTTAACTGTGATAAGTGGTAAGAAGATACCTAACGCGTTGTATAGTGCAGGGAAAAACTTATCTAACGCCATTTCAAGAATTTGCACAAGTGCTGCAATAACACCAATGAAAGTTAAGAAACGTAAAAAGCTAAGATCTGCATCTGGGTAACCTAACCAAGTTAGTGAACCAGGTGCAAGTACCGCATGATAAACCAAGTTGTTTACAGGTACAGAAATACCCAATACAACTATAACCGCTATACCTAGGCCAATTGATGTAGTTACTTTTTTAGATACCGCTAAAAAAGTACACATGCCTAAGAAGAATGACAACGCTAAGTTCTCAATAAAAACGGCTTTTACAAATAAACTAATATAATGTTCCACTATTTGCCCCTTACGCTTTAGCTTCTACTTGGTCTTTCTTATAAGTACGCAGTACCCATATGAATAAACCAATGATGAAGAATGCACTCGGTGGTAAGATCAATAGACCCATAGGCTGATACCAACCGCCATCTTGTACTAATGGGATAATATCAACACCGAATAGTGAACCCTTACCAAATAGCTCACGAATGAAACCAACAGTAAGTAGTACTACAGAGTAACCTAAGCCGTTACCAATACCGTCAAGGAATGACATAAGTGGTGGCGACTTCATCGCGTATGCTTCAGCACGACCCATTACGATACAGTTAGTAATGATTAGACCAACGAATACAGAAAGCTCTTTTGCAGTAGCATAAGAAAATGCCTGTAATACTTGGTCAACAACGATTACCAATGATGCGATAATTGTCATTTGTACGATGATACGTACAGATGATGGGATCTGGTTACGAATAAGCGAGATAAAGAAGCTCGAAAACGCAGTTACAAGTGTCAATGCGATTGACATAATTAACGCATTTTTTAAGCTAGACGTTACCGCTAGCGCAGAACAAATACCAAGTACTTGTAGTGCGATTGGGTTGTTAGCTAAAACCGGGCCAAATAGGACCGCCTTCATTTCTTTAGTATCAGCCATTATTTCAATGCTCCTTTACGTACTTTCGCAAGGAAAGGGCCAAAGCCATTTTCGCCAGTCCAAAAGTCAACTGCATGATCAACACCGTTAGACGTTAATGTAGCACCTGAAAGACCATCGATCTTATGCTCATCATTGCCCGCAGTACCTTTAACAATTTGAATTGGAAGTTCTTTACCTTCCCATGTAGCAGTCCACTGTGGATTTTGGATTTCGCCACCAAGACCTGGGGTTTCATTATGCTTGTAAAAGATAATGCCCTTAACTGTTTCACCATCGCTTTCAAGCGAGATAAAACCGTACATCAAGCCCCATAAGCCGTAGCCTTGGATAGGAAGAATGATTGCATCAACTGAGCCATCTTCTTTTTTAGAGATATACACCGGTGACTCTTTAGTCACACGTTGAATACCAGCAATATCTTTAACGCCTTTCTCTTGAAGAGAAACACTTAGCGCTGCATCATATTTGCTTTTTTCAAAGTCAAAGATTGTTGGGTCTGTATCTACAAACTCACCTGTAGTCATGTTTACAACGCGCGCTTCGATTTTTGCATCAAATGTTTCAAGAACATTTTCAACTTTGTCGATGCCCGCAGCAGCTAAGATATTGCTTTGAATATCTTTGTTTTTATTAGCTTGCTGTAAAGGACGAAGCTGTACAGAAGCAAACGATACAATGATTGCACACACTAAACATAGTGCTACAACAACTGATAACGTTTTGCCGATTGATTCGTTATTACTAGACATTACGTGCCAACCTCCGCTTAATATTAGCCTGCACTACAAAGTGATCGAACAGTGGAGCGAACAAGTTAGCAAATAAGATTGCTAGCATCATGCCTTCTGGGAAAGCAGGATTCACAACACGTATCATAACCACCATAAAGCCAATTAGTAGACCATATGCTAATTTACCTTTGTCAGTAAATGCAGCTGATACAGGGTCAGTAGCCATAAAGAACATACCAAACGCAAAGCCACCAAGTACGAAATGCCAATACCAAGGCATTGCAAATACAGGGTTAGTTTCTGAGCCAACAGCATTTAATAAAAATGCAGTTGCTACCATACCTAGGAATACACCTAGTACGATGCGCCAAGAAGCGATACGAACGTAAATTAAGAACAAACCACCTACTAATAATGCAAGTGTAGATGTTTCACCTACAGAACCTTGAATGAAACCATAAAACGCATTCCACCATAATTCCATGTTTGCAAAGTCAAGTGTGCCAGCAAATGCTTGGCCTAGCATAGTTGCACCAGAGAAAGAATCTACTGCTGTCCATACTGTGTCACCTGAGATTTGAGCTGGGTATGCAAAGAATAAAAATGCACGACCGGCTAAAGCAGGGTTTAAGAAGTTACGGCCAGTACCACCAAAGATTTCTTTAGCGATTACTACACCAAACGTAATACCTAACGCAACTTGCCATAAAGGAATAGTTGCTGGCAAAATAAGTGCGAATAATACAGAAGTAACGAAGAAACCTTCGTTAATTTCATGCTTACGCACTGAAGCAAATATAACTTCCCAGAAACCACCTACTGCAAATGTTACAGCGTAGATAGGTAAGAAGAAACATGCTCCATAGAACATCTTAGCGCCCCAGCCTGCATCAGCGGTTAACTCGCCACCGAATAACTGGAACAAACCAACTTGCCACGTGTTTGCTAGTTCAAAACCTTGTGCTAAAGCACCAGCGGCCTGATGACCGATATTGAACATACCAAAAAACATAGCTGGGAACGTCGCCATCCACACTAAAATCATCATACGTTTTAGGTCGATGTTATCGCGTACGTGTGTCGCGCCTTTATTTACGTAGCCTGGTGTATAAAAAATAGTTGCAGCTGCTTCATACAGTGCATAAAACTTTTCATATTTACCACCGGCTTCAAAATTCGGCTCGATATCTTCTAGATATTTTTTTAAACCCATCTCTCTAGCCTTCCTTCTCGATCGTAGTTAAGCAATCGCGTAGGATAGAACCATACTCGTATTTGCCTGGACAAACGAAGGTACATAACGCTAAATCTTCTTCATCAAGTTCAAGCGCGCCCAATGAAATTGCACTGTCTAAATCACGTGCAATTAAGTCACGTAATAATAGAGTAGGCAAAATATCTAACGGCATTACGCGCTCGTAGCTACCAATTGGTACCATGGCACGTTTTGAACCACCTGTTGACGTTGTCATTTTAAATAAACGACTTGGTGCAAGGTGAGAAAGGAATGTACGCGTTACAGAGAATTTATCACTACCTGGTGCAATCCAGCCAAACAATTCTTTTTCGCGACCTTCAAGTAAAACAGATACTTGAACGTGGTAACGACCTAAGAATGCATGAACACCGTTTGAAATAGAACCCGATAGAACAGAACCAGAAATAACGCGGTTATCTCCGTCTTCTAACTCACCAGCCACTAAATCATCCAATGAAGCACCTAATTGTGTTTTCACTAAACGTGGGTTTTTAACGCGAGGACCTGCAAGCGAAATAACACGATTTGTGTAAATTTCACCAGTAAGGAATAAGTGACCATACGCAATAACGTCTTGGTAACCAATATGCCAAACTTGTTTGCTAACAGAAACTGCATCAAGATGATGGATATGAGTGCCAACGAGGCCAGCCGGATGCACACCACCAAACTCATGTACTTCTACTTGAGCTATAGATGAGCTAGGAACTTGGCTGCCTGCTTTTTTACACACAAATACTTTGCCATCGGTCAAACGCGAAACAACTGCAAGACCCGCTTCAAATGCTTGCGCATTTTCTGCAATAATTACTGCAGGATCTGCAGCTAATGGGTTTGTGTCGATTGCGGTCACAAAAATAGAACTAGGATTTGCATCCACAGCCGCTACTTTGCTGAATGGGCGAACACGAAGTGCTGTCCATTGACCAGACTGGATAAGTACTTCTTTGGCTTTTTCGCGCTCTAAGCTCGGAAGCTCGTCTGCTTTGAAAGAGTCAAAGGTGATTTGCTCACTGCCTGCTACTTCAATAACAACAGATTGCAGCACACGTTTAGCACCACGATTTATTTCTTTTACTGTACCAGAAGCTGGAGCAGTAAATAGGACGCCTGGGTTCTTTTTATCTTCAAAAAGTACCTGGCCTTTTTTGACTTGGTCATCCACACGAACATGCATGGTTGGACGCATACCGATAAACTCTTCGCCAAGCACAGCTACACGTTTGACAGCAGAACCGTCATGTATAACTTGCTGTGGCGCGCCCTCTAAGGGTAAATCCAGACCTTTTTTTATGTTGATCATACGCACTTGCATTACATTAAAGGAAAGAAACTGAAAAATCGTATCAACCACGTCGCCATTTGAGTTATTCCAAGTTATATCAAGGTACAAAAGAGCAGCTTGCTAGAGATATCAAACAAGCAACGTAGTAAAACTCATCACATATTGTCGAGATTTTAACATCATTTTAGATGACTATGCGAGTGTATTTATGAAAATTATACGACAGAAACACTTATTTAGTTTTGTTAAGTGAATTAAATAAAAATCAAGCTAGACCAAAGTGGTAGCCTAAGCAATTATCATTCCTGATTTCATCGTAAATTCAACAAATCGCATAATACAAAAAAAGCCGCGATAGCGGCTTTTATAACTAGGGCCTGTTGACCTTTCAGGATTAAAATTTGTTCAATCTAGGGGCTATTTAATCGCGGCGTGAGGTTTGTAACCTAGTGGGCTAAGTAAAAACCAAGCAACAAAGAGTAAATAGCCCCTAGGCAGAACCCTTTGGGCAGCGCATGTTTGGCATTTATTCCACGTCATCGCCCATTTATGGGGAATAACCACACTACATAGGCTCTGTCTTGCCTAAATACCAAACAGGCTGCTGCAAATTTAACCTCGAAAGATAAACAGGCCCTAAGTTCTGTTAGTCAATCATATTGGCAATTGGCTTAACTGAATCTACATCTTGATCGTAGTCAACACTATCTATACCAAAACCAAATAAGCGTAAAAACTCATTATGGTAACCAACATAATCTGTTAGCTCATCAATGCTGCTCGTATCTACTTTATCCCAAACAGCTTGCACGCGAGCTTGTACATCGTCTTCTAGCTCTTTGTAGTTTTGGAATAAATGTCCACCGTCGTCAAAGCGAGGAGACTCACCATACAAGTTTTCACTAAATAAAGCGTGAATTTGCTCAATAGTGCCTTCGTATGTGCCATCTGCTTTCATAACTTTAAATAAAGCAGAGATATATAACGGCATAATAGGAATAGCAGAACTTGCTTGCGTTACCACAGCATTAAGTGATGAAACATATGCCTCACCATTTAAATCTTTTGTTGATTCTTTAATAGCAGCGGTTGCACGGTCTAGATCTTCTTTAGCCTTACCAATAGTAGCGTGTCCGTATATTGGCCATGTTAGCTCTTTACCAATATAAGTGTACGCAGTCGTTTTAAAGTTATCGGCTAATACATCCGCTTCTTTTAATGCGTCAATCCACATTTCCCAATCTTCACCGCCCATTACTTTAATGGTGTTGTCGATATCGTCTTGGTTTGCAGCTTCAACAGTAATTTCATCAATTTCACGCTTTGATGTATTTAAGTTTTTAGTAGTAACGGCACTGCCAATTGGTTTAAGCGTAGATGAGTAAACTTCGCCCGTATTTGGGTCTGTACGACGAGGAGACGCTAAGCTGTAAATAATACAATCTACTTTGCCCAAATCTGCTTTAATAGTGTCGATTGCTTTTTGTTTAATTTCGTTAGAAAACGCATCGCCATTAATATTTTTAGACCAAAGGCCTGCTTCGTCTGCTGCATCTTGAAAAGCAGCGGTATTGTACCAACCAGCAGAGCCTGTTTTGCGTTCTGTACCTTCTTTTTCAAAGAAAATACCTAATGTTTTAGCACCACCACCAAACGCTGCTGTAATGCGCGAAGCCAAGCCGTAGCCTGTTGATGCGCCAATAACTAATACATTTTTTGGTGCATTTTTTAATGCGCCTTGTTGTTTTACATAGTTAATTTGTTCTTGAACATGCTCTGCACAACCAGCTGGATGTGCGTTTGTGCAGATAAATCCACGAATTTTAGGCTTAATGACCATTGATCATCCTATATCTTTTACAATAAAAATTAGCGCTAGTTTAAAGGCTAATACTAAAAACACTGATCTGATCAGTTAACCACAAGTGTAACAATCAAATCGCTATTAATTATTTAAGCTAATTTAGAGCCGCCCATACAATTAGGTGAATCAGGTGCCTCGCCGCCCTGCTCTGTATACTCATCGGGTGTATATGTATGAATTGCGAGTGCATGAATATGATTTGCTAATTCATCTTTTAGAATTTCATTAATTTCACGATGGCGCTGCAATAAACGTTTACCTGTAAAACCTTCGCTAACCACTATTACTTTAAAGTGTGATTCAGTGCCCGCACTGTGCATATGGCTTTCGTTAATTACGTTTAAATGTTTACACGCAATAGCGTTGCTTATTTTTTCTTGGATCTGTTGCTGCATTGACATAAAAGACCGTTTTAATTAGCTAATTTATACACTTACTATAACAATTTAACGCAGCGCTTGGCTAACTAAATTGCTTTTGTTTAATGTCCTTAATAAATCGGTAAGTTAAACTTATTCGAGGATGTGCAAGCGTTGTTTGTTTAGGTATTGCATGTTGATAATCTCGCTGGCTATGTCCATTCATTATTAAACAGCTGCCACTTTGTAATTTTAAGTCGGTTACTTTATTGCTCGCCTTGTGCTTTAACTTTAGAACCCGATCAGCTCCTAGCGAGACACACACAATTGTTGGTTTATCACCAAGCTCTATTTCATCATCACTGTGCCAGCCCATCGTATCATTACCATCTCGGTAATAATTAACGAGTAATGAGTTTAGAGGCTGATTTAAGTGCGCCTCTAAACGCCTTCTCATATTAAGTAACAATTCATCCCATGGCTCTACTATTTGCTTACTACTTGAATAGCCGTATTCAATATTTAAATCGCTCATGAAGCATTGTAGCCGTGGAATAGGCCCCGTTTTACCATAAACAGTTACATCGGGTTGCTGCCAACGTAGGTTTTTTTGCAAATAATAAAATAGATCGAGGCTTTTTTGTGCACTAAGTGCCCTACTTTGATAAGAAAAGCCATTTGGTAACTGTTGGGGGTTGGCGTTTTGCCGTTGCATGTTAGAATTTACCTACATTAGATTACTGATCAACGAACCATTATGACGACGCAAGCCCAGCTAGGCGATAAAACCTTTACTCTTGAACGCTTTCCTTTGGATCAAAAAAACCGCAGCTTACAAGCGTGGGATTCGGCAGATGAGTACCTTATCAATTATGTTAACGAACATCACCCTGATTGTCGCTCATTGCTTATTTTAAACGATAGCTTTGGTGCACTTGCTTGTTATTTTAATAAGTTAACGGTTTGTTCAGTTAACGATTCTTATATTAGCCACCAAGCTGCGGCTTATAACTTACAAGAAAACAAACTGCCTACAGCAGATTTCACACAATTAGATAGTTTGTCTGCATTACCGCAGGATGTTGATTTAGTACTTATTAAAATCCCTCGTAATGTAGGTTTTTTACAGTTTCAGTTAAGTGAGCTCAGTGAAGTCCTTGCACCTGGTACGCCAGTAATTGCTGCAGGTAAAACAAAAGAAATTCATAACTCAACAATAAAATCATTTGAGCAATTTATTGGTGAAACAAAAACTAGCCTAGCAGTTAAAAAATCCCGCCTTATATTAAGTACAGCTAAAGGCGGATATAAAGCAGCAGATTTCCCTGTAACGTGGGAGCTTGAAGGTACTGAGTTTAATATAACAAACCATGCAAATGTGTTTTCGCGTGATTCGTTAGATATTGGTGCACGCTTCTTTTTTAACTACTTACCAGAAACACCAAAAGCTAAAAGCATTATTGATTTAGGCTGTGGTAACGGGGTTGTTGGATTAATGACGCTTGCTCGTTGCCCTAATGCATCAGTTACTTTTGTTGATGAGTCTTACATGGCAGTAGAGTCGGCTCGGTTAAATGTAGAAATTAACCTAGGCGATAAGTTTGATAACTGCGAGTTCATCGAAAACGACTGTTTAACAGGCTTTGAAAGAGACAGTGTAGATATGGTGCTTTGTAACCCTCCATTTCACCAAGCTCAGGCCGTTACCGACCATATTGCTTGGCAAATGTTTAAACAAGCAAAAGATACTTTAAAAGAAGGCGGCGAGCTGCGTATTATTGGTAATCGTCATTTAGATTATCATGATAAATTAAACCGTATGTTTGGCAACTGTAAGTTGCTAGGTTCAAACAAAAAGTTTGTCGTTTTAAGTGCAACAAAAAATAGTGGAATGCTATAAATGAAATTAACAAACATTATAATTGGGTATTGTGTATTACTGATACTTGCTGGCTGCGCGAATCAGCCTAGCCAAGTAATACTTAACCCAGTTTATAAAAATGGTCAAATTAGCACTATAAATAGTAGCTTAAGTACTAGTGTAATTGATTTACGTGGCGATACATCAACACTTAAACTTATTGAGTCAGACAAAACTAAAACCTTTGCAAGCCAAGGTATTACCAGCTCTATTAAAAGTGTGTTAGACAGCGCCCTAAGCCGCAATGGAGCCAGTATTTCTAACTTAGCAACGGTTCGCTTTGAAGTAGATATTCATGCATTGCAAGCTGTTGTAACCGAAAAGCTAGTGAGCCATACCAGCGAAGCCCACATAGAACTTGGCGTGCGTGTTATTCGCGCCTCAAGTAACTTTAGTAAAGTGTATAGAGGTAGTGCTAATTTAGAAGGCCCATTTAGTCATGAGCAAGCAAAAATAGAAGGTCAACTCAATAAGTTGACTGAGCAAGTTATTACCCGCATTGTATCTGACCCTGAATTAATAGAATTTTTAGAAGGTTAACTATGAAACGACTTTTTTTAATCTGCTTAGGCCTATTTTTTAGTGTAAGTAGCTTAGCAGCCCAAGAAGGCCGCTTTGTGCAAAAGGACAACATTTTTCCACGCGTAGAAATTGTAACGTCAATGGGTAGCATCGTGGTTGAGCTAGATCGCTCTAAAGCGCCCATCACAGTCAATAATTTTTTAACTTACGTGTCAGACAAAAGTTATCAAGGCAGCGTTTTTCACCGTATTGAGCGCGATGTAGAAAATGATCGCGACTTTGTTATTCAAGGTGGCGGTTACGATAAAGACTATGATGGCCTACATGAAAATGACCCTATTTTTAATGAAAGCGGTAACGGTTTAAAAAACGATATGTATAGCATTGCTATGGCCTATCAAGATAGACAACCGCACTCAGGAACTCGCCAATTCTTTTTTAATATGGATAATAACGATCACTTAAATCCAGGGAAAGATTGGGGCTTTGCAGTATTTGGTAGCGTAATGGATGGTTACGACACGCTTGATAAAATTATGACTGTTGAAACCGGTTTTAATGAAAAAATTGGCTACGATTTCGTACCTAAAAAACCTGTTGTCATCTTAAATATTAAAGTGCTTGAACAAGTCCCACTGTAATTTTTTAAGAGCAGCTTAGCTGCTCTGCATCAAAGCCAATGAAGGCCCTATGAGCAAATCTCTCTCTATTAGCGAATATTTTTCTTACTTTAAAGACAAACGCTTAATCCACATTTTCATATTTGGTATGAGTAGCGGTTTTCCGTGGGTTTTAATTGGCTCTGTTATGTCTGCTTGGCTAAAAGATGAAGGGCTAAGTCGCAGTATGATAGGCCTATTTGGCATTGTATTTGGCGCTTACAGCATAAACTTTTTGTGGTCACCACTCATTGACCGTACAAAACTTCCTATTTTATATAAATGGCTAGGCCAGCGTCGCAGTTGGATACTATTTTGCCAAAGTTTTATTTTTATTGGCACCTTGCTATTAGCAGGGCTTGATTTAAAAGCTAATTTGGCAATTGTTGCTGCGATTTGTTTATTAATCGCCATTGCTTCAGCTACTCAAGACATTGCTATTGATGCCTTTAGAATAGACACCCTAAGCGAAAGCGAATCACACAAAGCAACCGCTGCAGCCGCAATGGCAACTTCGGGTTGGTGGACAGGTTATGCACTTTTAGGCGCCATTCCATTTTACATGGCCGATATACCCTCGCTCGACTGGCCACAAATTTATTACTTTTTAGCTGCCGTAATGCTGCTGTTAATGAGTGGAGCACTGTTTGCAAAAGAGCCCGAAACTAACCGCGAAGCAGTACATGCTGAACTTGAGCGTGTGTATCTTGAAAAACTGTCCTCTACAAAACAAACTCCTTTAACAAAAACTGTTGCGTGGCTTGCGGTAACCGTTATTGATCCCTTTAGAGCTTTTTTTACTAAAAATGGCGTTAAAACAGCACTAGCATTACTTGCGTTTATTTTCTTATTTAAAATAGGCGAAGCGTTTTTAGGGCGCATGTCGATTGTGTTTTATAAAGAAATTGGTTTTAGTAATAGCGATATAGCTACATTTTCGAAGGTAGGTACAGCGGTACTTACAATCATATTTACCTTTGTTGGCAGTTTATTTAATCAAAAATATGGCATTGTTAAGGGTTTATTTGTAAGTGGTATTGCAATGGCTGCTTCAAACTTAGCCTTTTCGTGGATTGCTTTAGTTGGCCCTGACCTAAGGCTGTATGCCTTTGCTATTGTTATTGATGGCTTTACGCAAGCGTGGTCGTTGGTCGCTATGGTGGCCTTTATATCGATGTTATGCGATAGAGCATTTAGTGCAACGCACTATGCATTACTGGCGTCATTAGGGAATTTAGGACGAACATTGCTTTCAAGCTACAGTGGTGTAGTAATTGATGATTGGTTAATGGGAAATTGGTCGCTGTTCTTTATTTTAACAGCCTTAATGGTTTTACCTTCGTTGATATTTTTATATCTGATTAGGTATAAGTTGTATGAGCTTGAGAAGAATTACCACAAAAATATTTAATGCATCCCTGCATTAACATATTGCTTAGCACTATCAAGTGCCCCTTAAAGTGTACTAAGCAATTATTGAGTTAATCTACTTTTAGCAAGCTAAGTGCTTCATGTGGATCAACTTCTAGAGCTGTACAATAGCGAACAAACTCAATGACATCTAAACGGCGTTCTTGATTTTCAATCTTGCCGATAAATGAATGAGGCGTTCCAAGCACTTGTGCTAGGCTTCGCATTGTATGACCCTTTTCATGGCGCTTAGTTTTAAGCCACTTTGTTAGCTTTGCATTTTCTTCAGAAGAAACTGTTTTGCCCATCATTTTACATCTCCTACTAGATGATTTGACGTACCCATTAAAGCAGTAGTTTCCATCAATAGCCGTAGGCAGGTAAGCAGTCATACTTTCAATAGCAAGCTATTGCTTAATAAAGCATGTGTTGCTACTCACTCCACCAACACAGCTAAAAACTACGCTAATAATATGGTAAAGATTTGTTTTTATTGAGAATGAAATTTTGCCCGTCTCATTCTTGGATACATTATATACTATTAACACTTTGGTTAAATAATTAATTACATACTCGGTACAAAATCAACCTGAACGAACATTTATAAACACTGAATATTTGACCTAAGTTATCAGAAAACATTAAAAAAATAATATTACCTTCATAAAACAGCTTAAAAATATTTATAACATATTTGTTCCTTTTTAATGTTACACGTTTATTATTAAGCAATAATTTGCACTAAAAAGGCCAAGTAATGTTCAGACTTCTTTTTTTATTACCTATCGTGTTGTGTTTAGGTTGGTACTTTTTTTTGCGCCACAACGGCGTACCAATTAAACAAGGTAAAAAAGGCTTTATGTATATTTTAGCGTTTTCAGCCTTTGTACTCGGCTTTTTTGTATTGATAATGCAAATTACCGAATACGCACCAACTGATTTATAGGCATTAAAAAAGCCGCAAAAGCGGCTTTATTCTATTTAGCGTTTGGCTGTTAAACGCTAAAGCTTGCACCACAACCACAGGTTGTTGTTGCATTTGGATTAGATACAAAAAAGCGTGCGCCTTCTAATCCTTCAGTGTAATCAACCTCACCATCAACCAAATATTGAATGCTCATTGGATCAATAACGAGTGTTACACCATTTTTTACAATTTCTAAATCGCCAGGATTCGCTTTTTCATCAAAAGTAAAACCATATTGAAAACCAGAACAACCACCGCCTGTTACATAAACACGCAGTTTTAAGTCTGGGTTTTCTTCTTCGTCGATTAACTGTTTAACACGAACAGCAGCCGCATCGCTGAACTTAATTGGTAATTCTTCAGACATTTTAAAACCCTCAATATCGCAATGGCGTGATTATCTAATACCCGAGTGTTTTAATCAAGTATAGTAAAACAACTCTTTCCTCTAAGTTATATCTATAAATTAGTAAAAAAATGGCCAAACATTAACTAGCTAAAATAATACTTAAGCAAACTAAAAGCGACCTTTATACGCTATAAACTCATTAAATATTTTAGTTATAGGCAATAGGTCTTAATCTTCACTGCAAATTGTTAATATAAGTTACGAAAATTTCAAAATCACAAGGACTTAGCTAAACTCTTTTGCTAAAATGCTGCTGAAAAATACAGCGAGGAATTATGCATGTGGCTTGAGCAACTCAGGCGTCGGCTGGCAAAACCTAAAACATCTGTACAATTATGCTTATTAGGCGTAGTTGCCGGATTAATTGCTGCATTTTTTATTATTTTATTTCGCTTAACCATTCTGTTTTTCCAAAGCTTATTCTTAGAAACACCTGACGACTTTACTACCCTACCAACACTTGAACGTGTACTAATGCCTTTAGTTGCTGCATTACTAATAGCCACGTTTGCTGCCTTTACTGGGTTTAAACATTACCGCTTGGGTATCCCCTTTGTTATACACAGAATTAAACGTCACTACGGGCAAATGCCTTTATACAATACGGTTAATCAATTTGTTGGTGGCGCACTTGCTCTCATTAGCGGTTTTTCAGTTGGCCGAGAAGGGCCTTCCGTGCATATGGGCGCAACGGGGGCGAGTATTTTGGCAGATAAGCTGCATTTACCGCATAATGCCATGCGTACTCTAAGTGGTTGTGGAGTAGCGGCAGGTATAGCCGCGTCGTTTAATACTCCACTTGCAGCCGTTATTTTTGTAATGGAAGTGGTACTTCGTGAATATAAAGTACATATATTTGTACCTATCATGCTTGCCGCTGTTACTGGCGCACTGGCCACACAGTTTGTTTTTGGTGAAGGCTCAGAGCTTGCGCTCATTACCATAGCGCCATTGAGTGGTTGGCATTACCCTTATTTAATATTATGCGGCATGGCGCTGGGTGCAATTGCATTTAGCTTTAATCAAAACTTAATGCTAATTATTAAAACATTTAAACCTTTAAGTATGTTCCCTCGTTTATTAATTGCAGGGTGCATTGCCAGCTTAATAGCTTACGCAGTGCCTCATGCTATGGGCTCTGGTATGAGCGCAATAACTATCGCGGTTGAATCTCCTGATGACGTAAAGCTACTCACAACTATTTTAATCGCTAAACTACTTGCTACATTGTTTGCTATCGGTTTGGGTATTCCGGGCGGTTTAATTGGTCCGGTAATTGGACTTGGCGTATTAATTGGTACATTAATGGCTTTTTTTGCTCAGTTTATTAGTCCTGGCACTGATATAGCGGGTACTTATGGAGTTTTAGGTATGGCCGGATTAATGGCCGCCACATTGCATGCACCACTAGCTGCTTTAACAACGGTCATGGAGCTTACATCGTCACCTGAAATAATTGTTCCAGCTATGCTTGTGATCACCACGGCCTATGTAACAGCATTACAGTTTTTTGGAAATCGCTCCATATTTTTGCAGCAACTAGATTTTCAGGGATTACCGTACCATGTATCTCCCGCTACCGAAGCATTACAAAAAGTGGGGATAATGGATGATATGGATGAAGACTTTAAATTGCTTTATTCTGACGACAAAGTGCAAATAAAAAGCACATTAGATGCCATGGATAGCCAAACTCCGTTAATTGTTTTTGACGAAGAAAATGGCTATCGTCTCGCTGAATACGATTTAACGCTAATGTCTAATGAAACAATAAATATAAATTATATTAGCTTGCAGGGCATCAGTAGTCAGGCCACCCTAGCCGATGCTTTCGATATCCTAAAAGATAAAAGAAGTGGCGCGCTTTACGTTTATAACCTTTTAGATAATCAACAAATTATGGGGCTATTACGCTGGGATCAAATTCATCATATTTTAACCATTCGTAACAGCTTACTTTAAACAATAAGGACAATTATGAGCGCATTATTGATTTATAAAACACTCCACATATTTTTTATGATTGCGTGGTTTGCCGGTATTTTTTACTTGCCTCGATTATTTGTATATCACGCTATGAGCGAGGAAAGATCATGCAACTCTATGTTAAAAGTTATGGAGCGCAGACTACTTTATTTCGTTACCCCATTTGCTGTATTAACCGCTGTGTTTGGTGTATTAACCATTGTTGAATATGGTCGTGATTGGTTTAGATACAGTATGTGGTTGCACTATAAGCTAGTGCTGGTGATCATATTATATATATACCACGGCTACTGTTTTAAGTTATTAAATGACTTTAAACATGACCGCAACACTAAGACAGACCGCTTTTACCGTATTTTTAATGAGCTCCCAGTTATTGCGTTGCTCATCATAGTGGCACTTGCGGTAATAAAACCTAATTTATAAGCTTTGCGGCGCATGTTAAACTTCGCTGCAATTTACAATACTTGCTTTAACACGCGCGATTGCGTGCTCCATTTATGGATTATCGCGCCCATTTAATTGATTAGGAATAACCCCATGTTAAGTTTCCAAGGTGAGCATATACTGTCTGTAAATCAGCTAGACAGAGACTGCATTGAACGTATTTTTGCAGTAGCAAAAAAAATGGAGCCTTATGCTAAAAAGCAAAAGCAAACTACGGTGCTAGAAGGCGCTATTTTAGCTAATTTGTTTTTTGAACCGAGCACTCGTACACGAGTTAGCTTTGGCACCGCCTTTAACTTACTTGGCGGTGGCGTACGTGAAACTACAGGTATGCAAAGTTCAGCCCTTGCTAAAGGTGAGTCTCTTTACGATACCGCCCGCGTTATTTCAGCTTATGCTGACGCTGTTGCTATGCGCCATCCTGATGCAGGCTCAGTTAGTGAATTTGCTGACGGCTGTACTGTGCCGGTTATTAATGGCGGCGACGGCCCAAATGAGCACCCTACTCAAGCATTACTTGACTTATTAACCATTGAGCGCGAATTACATCGTTTTGGTCAAAATATTGATGGTATGCATATAGCGCTTGTGGGCGATTTAAAGTATGGCCGCACAGTGCATTCTTTATCTAAACTATTGTGCCATTATAAAAATGTAAAGTTTTCGATGGTCGCGCCTGACGGCTTACAAATGCCAACAAGCATTTTAGATGCAGTAGAAAATGCTGGCCATAAAATTGAGCTAGTAAATAAGATGGAAGGCAATTTAGCAGCCGATATTGTTTACCAAACACGTATTCAAGAAGAGCGTTTTCCATCGCAAGAAGAAGCAAATAAATACCGTGGCGGTTTTAGGATTAGCCAATCTATTTACAGCGCTCACTGTAAGCCTAACTCTGTATTAATGCATCCTCTTCCACGTGACAGTCGCTTAGAAGCCAACGAGCTTGATAACGACTTAAACAGTAACGACAATTTAGCAATATTCCGCCAGGTACAAAATGGCGTATTAATTCGTATGGCACTGTTTGCTTTAACACTCGGCGTAGAAAACAAAGTCGATAAGTATGAAGTAGACGTACCTTGGTTTAGCCGCAAACGCGACAGCTAACCCTCTTTTAAGTGACAATTTATAGGATTTTTCATGACAATTAGCCAAGACTTATTTGAACGCGCCCAAGCTTCTATTCCTGGTGGCGTAAACTCACCAGTTCGTGCTTTTAATGGTGTAGGCGGTACGCCACTATTCATTACAAAAGCAGAAGGCGCGTTTACATTTGATGCCGACGGTAATCGTTACATTGATTATGTTGGCTCTTGGGGGCCTATGATCATGGGCCATAATCACCCTGCAATTAAACAAGCTGTACACGAAGCTGTAGAAAATGGCCTTAGCTATGGCGCACCAACTGAAGCCGAAATATTAATGGCTGAAAAAGTAAAAGAGCTAGTTCCATCAATCGAAAAAGTACGCATGGTTAGCTCAGGCACTGAAGCAACAATGAGTGCAATTCGTTTAGCACGTGGCTTTACCGGTCGCGATAAAATATTAAAATTTGAAGGTTGTTACCACGGTCACGCTGACTCGTTATTAGTTAAGGCAGGTTCTGGTGCGCTAACAATGGGTGTGCCTAATTCTCCAGGTATTCCTGAAGACTTTGCTAAGCATACACTTACAGTTTCGTTTAATAATCTAGATGAAGTAAAAGCTATTTTTGCAAAATACGCAGACGAAATTGCCTGTATTATTGTAGAGCCAGTAGCCGGTAACATGAACTGTATTCCACCAGTGCCTGGCTTTTTAGAAGGTTTGCGTGATGTGTGTGACGAATATAAATCAGTACTTATTTTTGATGAAGTAATGACAGGCTTTCGTGTTGCACTTGGCGGTGCACAAGCTTATTACAACATTAAACCAGATCTTACGTGTTTAGGTAAAGTAATTGGCGGCGGCATGCCAGTTGGCGCGTTTGGTGGTAAAACTGAAATAATGGATTACATTGCGCCTGTAGGACCAGTTTACCAAGCAGGTACTCTTTCTGGTAACCCTATTGCAATGGCTGCAGGTTTAAAATCACTTGAGTTATTAAGTGAGCCTGGCCTTCACGATAAGTTAGAAGCTATTTCAAAAGCAATTTGTGAAGGCTTTGAAGCTGGTGCTAAAAAAGCCGGTGTTGCGCTAACAACTAACTATGCGGGCGGCATGTATGGATTCTTTTTTACTGATGCTGAAAAAGTAACGACATACAAGCAAGCAACTGAGTGTGACCTAGAGCGCTTCAAACGTTTTTTCCACCTCATGCTTGAAGAAGGCGTTTACCTTGCCCCATCAGCATTTGAGGCTGGTTTTGTATGTGCTGCGCATACTGAGCAAGAAGTAAAAGACACAATAGCGGCAGCGGAACGCTCGTTTGCTAAACTTTAAGCTAAAAATTACTATTTATACATTTGTAACCACTTGTTTTTAAGTATGTAATTAAGACTAAAGATTGAAAAAAGCCCGAAAGGGCTTTTTTTATTTGTAGTGTACTATAAATGAATGATAATTAAGCATAACAAGGTCTATTCACCTTTACTCTATTACAAAAAATACAAGAGAGCCTTATGTCAGGATTACGCCAATTTTCTTTTCCCACTATCCAGCTAATGGCAAACTTAAAATACAAAACTAAAATCAGCTTAATGTTTGGAATTTTACTCGTTCCTCTATCACTTAGTTTGTTTTTTTTAGTCTCGTTATTAAGTGAAAGTATTACTGTTTCAAAAATGCAGCAGCAAGGCTTAAAAGGCTACAGAGCTATACTTTCAAATCAAATGCAGGGAGATACGAATCAAAATATAAAAATAGCTCGCTCACTCGGCTTTGACATAAAAGACACACAAGCAAATGAAGTACTTGAACTTGTTTCTATTCAATCAAATCTAGCCTTAGACAGTCAATTAGCAAGCGCTTATGTAAACCGCTCTTTAGTCACGCCAATTCCTGCACTTATAATGCAAATAAACTCAACAGCGCAAAGCGCTAATACTGTTTTAGCTAGTAACCGTTTTACGCCCGATACGTTTATAGCACTTTCAAATTTTAGTAAGTCACTTCCTTTATACGAAAAACAACTCGATAAAATACTCAATGTAGCCACCAATGCAGATAAATCAGTAAACAAAGCGCTCATGCCTCCTTTAACTAGTTTACACAGTGCTGTGGGTGCATTTAAAAACGCGATAGATGAAAAACTACTTGAGCCAGACGATATTCTATTAACTCAATCAGAATTTACTAAACTAACAAACAATGTTCACAGCAGTATTAATCAACTTGTTAGTAAGAGCATTCCAACCCTTGAGAGCCTTATTGAGGCAAAACTGCAAACTCAACAGTGGACACGAAATCTTGTTTTAGCTGCTTCATTGATCAGTTTGCTATTTGCATTTTATTTGATGATTGGTTTTTATTTTGCAGTTGTTGATACCATTAATCGCTTTGCTGATGCCGCGAATAGAGCCGCGAATGGCGACTTAAATGCAACTATCGATTCGAGCACTAATGATGAAATGGGAATTATTGCATCGCGCTACAACGCATTACTTAACGCATTTTCACATTTATTATTTGATGTTAAAGCAAGTACAGAAGAGCTATGCGATGCAACTAAATCGCTATCACATGCGAGCAGCCAAACAAGCAATGATGTTTCAAAACAGCAAATTAGAGTAAATGCTATTTATAATGCACTAAGCGATATGGCTCAAAACGCACTTGCAGTTGAAGAGTCTGCGCATCAAGCTACGCTTACCGCGCAAGATGCTGCAGCTCATGTGAAACAAGGTTCAGACAATACAATGGAGCTTGCTAAATATATGCAAGACCTCCAAATTGAATTTGCAGAGAGCCAACAAGCGCTCGATAAGCTAGCACAAGATAGCCAAGAAATTAGCAAAGTAAGTAAAGGGATCAGTGAAATAGCCGATCAAACAAACTTGCTTGCACTTAATGCCGCTATTGAAGCCGCGCGAGCCGGCGAGCATGGCCGTGGATTTGCCGTTGTAGCTGATGAGGTAAGAACACTTGCTCAGCGTACACAAACACAAACCCAAGAAATACATCAAATTATTAGCTCTTTACAACAAGCATCTGACGACACCCAGCAAAAAATGCGCTCAAGTGTTGAAAAAATGGAGCAATCAGTAAAAGCAGCCAATCAAACCAATGAAGTATTGCAAAGTGCAGAGCAAAGTATGGGCGATATTAAACATCAAGGTGAAGTAATTGCAGAGCGTGTTAAACAGCAATCAAATGCAACAACACAAGCATTAAATGATTCGCAAGAAGTGAGTAATTTAGCAGATCAAACGCTAACATCGGCTCAATCAACGCTACAAGATGCACAGCAATTAAGTCGCTTATCTAATGATTTAACCAAATCAATGCAGTTTTTTAAATCTTAATACCAATTCGCTTAATTAAGTGATCTATTTTGAGGGAAGAAAATCGTGTCGATAACAAGGCAAAAATTTCGTTATTTAGTTGTTCTATATCAGAAATTTTTAACGTAGTTAACGTCAGATTTAACCCCTCAAATTGATTAAGTATTATTACGGATTGGTATAATTACGTTAACTACAACTTACAACAAAGCCGCTAAATAAGCGGCTTTGTTGTTTAAAGTAATCTTAAATTAACGTATGCATTGCGGCCTAGGCTCGAACTCACTCGCCCTAAGCGGTAGCTGAATCACCTTGCCACATCCTGGTGGTGCCTGCTTACCCGTTTGTTCATTTACAAATGCCCAGCGTATTGATGGTGGACGCGTATCAGCTATTGCTTGTGGGTTAAGTGGTTTTAAGTAACGAATATATGCTTCTAATGCGCCTACGCTACCTGTTAAACCAGTGCTTTTGTTGTCATCTCGACCAAGCCACGCAACAGTCACTGTATTTTGATCAAAGCCTGCAAACCAACTATCACGTAAATCGTTGCTGGTCCCTGTTTTACCAGCGAGCTGGATTGACGGAAAATGTAAATTTAAGCGTTTAGCAGTGCCATCTTTCGTTACGCGTTTCATTGCGTATTTGGTCATATACATTGCAGATTTATCAAAACGAGGCTCTGCATTTACTTTATGCTTATAAAGTACTTTACCAACAGAGTCAGTTAATGCCGAAATTGCAGTGAGCTTTTTATATTCGCCATCTGCAGCAATTGTTGTATAAAGCTGAGCCACTTCAAAACTCGACATTTCAACAGCCCCTAAAAGCAGCGATGGGTATTCGTCTATCGCCCCTGTTGCGCCTAAACCTTTCAATGTATTTACTACTTTATCAACACCTACATCGAGGCCTAAATTAACCGCTGGGATATTTATACTGTTACTAAATGCTTTATAAAGTGGAATTGCACCACGGTATTGGTGGTCAAAATTTTCTGGTTGCCACACTTTACCTTGCTCATTTGTGACCTGTACTGGCGAGTCATCAAGCAAAGTAGCTAAATTATAATGTGGCAATTGCAGTGCGGTTAAATACACGGCAGGTTTTACAAGCGAGCCTATATTACGTTTTGTGTCTAAAACACGGTTAAATCCTGAATATCGAACATCGCGACCAGCAATAAGTGCAGAAACACCGCCTTTTTCTACATTAACAGAGATCATGGCTGCTTCTAGTTTTTCAGTTCTAGGGCGATTTTCCAAGTACGGTAAACTCTTTTCAATCGACTCTTCCATTGCTGTTTGCTTTTGCAAGTCAAAATAAGTAAATACTCTTACGCCTGCATCAAGTGTTTGCTGATCAGGTAATAATTCATTTAACTCTCTGTTTACTAGCTCTAAATAGCCTGGGTATGATTTTTGTAAACTGGCTTTCATTGGCGCAATATCAATTGGGCGATTAAGCGATGCACGGTACTCTTTTGTGCTAAGTAACTTATTTTCGACCATTAGACGCAGCACTAAGTCCCTGCGCTCCATTGTGCGCTCTTTATAACGACGTGGGTTGTAATAAGATGGGCCTTTAACCATTGCCACCAGCAGAGCAATTTGATCGTACTCAAGCTCGTCTACAGGCTTTGAAAAGTAAAAGTCAGAAGCAAGCCCCATACCATGGATACCTTGGTTGTATGACTGCCCTAGGTATACCTCATTTAAGTAAGCTTCTAATATCTGATCTTTTGAATAGCGATAATCTAAAATAAGGGCAATAAAGGCCTCATTTATTTTTCGTACTAAAGAACGCTCACGCGTGAGGTAAATATTTTTAGCTAATTGCTGAGTAAGCGTACTGCCACCTTGAACGGTGCGTCCCGCTTTAATATTTGAATAAAGCGCACGTAAAATAGAAAACACCGACACACCATGGTGATCATAAAAATCACGGTCTTCAACTACCAGTAGCGTATCTTTAAGCATGGCTGGGAACTTATCTAGCGGTACAAATTCTCTATCTTGTTTAGAGTCGTTGCCAATTCGCGCTATTTGCACAGGTTCTAGGCGAGCAGAGTTTAAACGTCTGCCGAACTTATCTTTAATAGTCGCAACTTTTTGCCCTGCAAAACGAAGTTCAATAATATGTGATTCTTCAAGGCCATCATAAAATTCAAAATCACGGCGATAAATCTTGATGCTATCTGCTGTTTTAACAAACTGCCCTGTTCTGCTTAATCTATTAACAGATGAATAATGTAGACGCTCTAACTCAAACACAACTTCTTGGCTTGATAAAAATTGCCCCGGATAGAACTCCATAGAACGAGCATACACTTGCGCTGGAAGTTGCCATTTATTACCTTCAAATATACGTGTAGTTTTTGAATCTAAATAAATGAAATACATTGCCATTGCAATAAAAACAGCCAAGCTGAATTTCCAAAACACTGACCATGTTTTTCTCATAAAAGAGCGTTTAACAGTGGGATTCACTGTTTTTTTACTGCCCTTTGATGTGCTTTTTTTTGTCGTGCTTGACGATTTACTAGCACGTTTAGCTGCAGGTTTGCTGGTAGGTGTTTTTTTATTGTCGGCCATTTAAGTGTAATTTATTCCAAGGGTTATTCACGAGTGCGAGCTTAGCATATTGGGCATATCCTAACATCCGAAAAGTTAACCCCCCCTGAAACAAAAAAAGCCCTACCGAAGTAGGGCTTTGTGTAAACACACTATTATTTAAATAAACTATTAGCTATTTCGAACAGAAACAAACTCTGGGTAGGCTTCAATACCACAATCGTGTTGATCCATACCGTTTAGTTCTTCCTCTTCAGTTACTCGTATACCCATTGTTTTGTTAAGCACAGTCCAAACGATAAATGATGCTACAAATACAAAGGCAAGAATACACACTAAACCAATTAACTGATTAACAAAGCTTGCATCACCATTGGTTAGCGGTACTAACATAATACCTAATGCACCACACACACCGTGTACAGAGATAGCACCTACTGGATCGTCAATCTTAACTTTATCAAGTGCTATAATGCTAAACACAACTAATGAGCCACCAAGTAAACCTAGTAAACATGCCATTAATGGAGAAGGTGAAAGTGGGTCAGCAGTAATTACAACTAAACCTGCTAATGCACCGTTTAATACCATGGTTAAATCTGATTTGCCCCAAAGTATCTTACATACAAACAGTGCAGCAATAGCACCCATTGCAGCAGCTGCATTAGTATTAAGTAATATTTGACCTACCGCAGTTGCGTTTTCTTTATCCGAAAGTAGTAATTGAGAACCACCGTTAAAGCCAAACCAACCCATCCATAAAATAAATGTACCTAGTGTAGCAAGTGGTAAGTTTGAACCTGGAATTGGGTATATTTCACCGTTTTTACCATATTTTCCTTTACGAGCACCTAGGATTAGTACACCCGCTAGTGCAGCAGCTGCACCTGCGCCATGTACAATTGCAGAACCTGCAAAATCTACAAAGCCCATTTCAGATAAGAAACCACCACCCCATGTCCAGTAACCTTCAATAGGGTAAATAAAACCAGTTAGTACTACAGCAAAGCCAAGGAAAGCCCATAGCTTCATACGCTCAGCAACTGCACCCGATACAATCGACATAGCCGTTGCAACAAATACTACTTGGAAGAAAAAATCAGATTCTAAAGAATGGTCAGCATCAGCAGCTTGTGTGCCAATTAAAGCGCCTATTGAAGGAATAAAACCACCTTCGGCATTGTCTACATACATAATGTTGTAGCCAACTAATAAAAACATCGTACATGCAATTGAATACAGCGCGACATTTTTAGTTAAAATTTCAGCTGTGTTTTTAGAGCGAACTAAGCCCGCTTCTAACATGGCAAAACCTGCTGCCATCCACATTACTAATATACCTGATATTAAAAAATAGAAGGTATCGAGTGAAAACTTTAGTTCTATTATTGTATTTTCCATGAGACCCCCTTAAATTGCTTCTTCGTCAAGTTCGCCAGTACGGATACGAACAATTTGATCTAAGTCGTACACGAAAATTTTCCCGTCACCGATTTTACCTGTTGATGCAATTTTAGTAATTGCTTCAACAACGCGTTGACAATTTTCAGTACGAGTTGCAATTTCAAGTTTGATCTTAGGAATAAAATCTACTTGGTATTCTGCACCACGATATAACTCAGTATGACCTCGTTGACGTCCAAAACCTTTAACATCAACTACTGTCATCCCCTCAATTCCTAAATCAGCGAGTGCTTCACGCACGTCGTCTAATTTAAATGGTTTTATGATTGCACTAATCATTTTCATAGCGGCCCCCTCGGACTCTTTATTGTTATCCTGTTGGGTTAAACAATCCAACCTTTGTGCCACTATTTTTATATTTTTTAAAACAATAAGTTAGTGAAAAACAGAAACTAAATAACAAAAAAAACGCACCAATTAGGTGCGTTAATTTAACAAGTTATCTACATTGGTGCGTGCAATATATTAATTGCATGCTTAGCTTTATATAACAGAGCTATACCACGCAGTTTCTTCCTTGGTTTTTAGCTTCGTATAATGCTTTGTCAGCAACACGCATTGCCTGCGTCAAGCTAGTGTCTTGAAAGTCTGCCAAGCCTATACTTGTAGTAATTTTAATTGATTTATCGCTGATAGAAAAATCGTAACTAGCCAGCTTTTTTCTAAATGCTTCAAAGTATTCACGACCACGTTCAAGCTCTATCTCAGGTAATATTATGGCAAACTCTTCTCCACCAACCCGTGCAACTGTAAACTTTGAAAACGTAGTACGGATTAATGAACCAACCTGCTTTAAAGCCTGATCGCCACCCTCATGGCCTAATGTATCGTTAATATTTTTGAAAAAATCGATATCTAACAATGCGAGAGTATTTTTCTGGTTTTTACTTTTAAGGAGCTTTTCTGCATATTGATAAAAATAGCGTCGATTATGAAGCCCTGTTAAATGATCCCTATGCGCGCTTTCTTTAATATCTGAAATTAACGATAGTTGCTCCATTGTTTGAAGTACTCGACAATGAAACTCCTCATTCATAAATGGCTTTGTTAAAAAGTCATTGGCGCCATATTTAATAAATCGCGCTGATAGGCCATGTTTCCCCGCGCCCGACAAGCCAATAATTGCTAAGTCGTCTCGGCCTCTAAAGTTACGTACCGCTTTAACAAGTTCAAAGCCATCCATAGAAGGCATAGCGTAGTCGGTCATAAGTAGCTTTATATCAGGATTAGCTTTTAATATTTCGAGTGCTTGTTGTCCATCGTGGGCATCTGTCACATCAAACAATTGCTTTTCAAGCATTTGCTTCATTAACGAGCGGCTCAGTAATGAATCATCTGCTACTAATGCTTTACAACCTTGGTTTCTTAGCAATTGCGCAACGAGTTTAACGGCGTAATGGTAAGAGTCGCGATTATCTTTAATAACATAATCAACGACACCTAATTCAAGCATTTGTTGGCGCTTGTACTCATCTATTTTTGAGGTTAAAACAACCGTAGGAATCTTTTTAGATAAAGTATATTTTGCGACTTCACCGTGAGGAGCATCTGGCAAGGTTAAATCAACTAACGCAAGCGTGTAGTCGTATTTTTCTACGTAAGTGGCACATTCAGCTAAAGACCAAGCAAAATCGATTGCCACATCAAGGTATTGTGCAGTTAAGTGGCGAAGTACCTGCTGCACTACTTTACTGTCTTCAACCACTAATACTCTTTGCATAAAGCTTCTCTTTACCTTTAATTAGTTTTACCACAAAACGACAAATACCACGCAATTACTGCAATAGCATTAGTCATAAACATCCGGTGTAGAGTGCACTTATGTGCTTGAAAGCGTAATCCGTTAGATTTTTTGGTGATAGCCTGTATAAAAAATCAATACAAGTAGGCCGCAATATACCTGAATTTTGCAATTAACTAAATAAAGAAAGTAAATCCAAAATAACTATAAAAGCGATTAATACGTGCCTTTCAATGTATTAATACCTTACTTAACCAGTATTATCGGCCACTAGTCTCAATACTTTTGTTATTTAACTCATTTTTATCTTTAATGATGTATCAACAATAATAAGGACACCTAATGAAGCTTAGTCGTATTATCAGTTTACCGATAACCGTTATTGCATTAATAATTAGTACAAGCACGCTTGCCGATAACCAACGTCGTATTGATGTAGACAGCAAAGTAGTTACCCAACATAAGGCTAAAATTAATGGCCAGCGTTTTAGTTATACCGTAGCTACAGGCACACAACCTGTATGGGATGATAAAGGCGACGCGGTTGCTACACTACAATACACCTACTACACACGTGACAAAGTTGACGACAGGACAGCTCGCCCATTACTTATTTCATTTAATGGCGGGCCGGGTTCGGCTTCTGTATGGATGCATCTTGCTTATACTGGCCCTCGCGTATTAAAAATTGATGACGAAGGCTATCCAATTCAACCTTATGGCGTAAAAGACAACCCATATTCTGTACTTGATATTGCCGATATTGTTTACGTAAACCCGGTAAATACTGGCTATTCTCGCGTACTTGAAAACGAAAAAGGCGAACTGCCTTCCAAAGCAAAACAAAAAGAGTTATTTTTTGGTGTTAATGCCGATATTAAATACCTTGCTGAGTGGTTAAATACTTTTGTAAATAGAGCACAGCGCTGGCGCTCGCCTAAATTTTTAATTGGTGAAAGCTACGGTACAACACGTGTATCTGGACTCGCTCATGAGCTTCAAAACAGTCAGTGGATGTACATAAACGGTGTTGTTCTCGTATCACCTACTGACATTGGTATTAAGCGCGACGGCCCGATTAAAGCCGCTAACCGCCTACCTTACTTTGCAGCGACTGCTTGGTATCACAAAGCACTTAACGCCGATTTACAAGCTAAAGATCTTGATGAGTTATTACCTGAAGTTGAAGAGTTTACTGTAAATGAGTTAATCCCTGCGCTTGCTAAAGGTGGCTTTATTAATGCTGATGAGAAGCGACGCATAATTACAAAAATGGCGCACTACGCAGGCTTATCAGAAAAGTTTGTTGAACAAAATAACTTAGATATTCCAACTCAGTTTTTCTGGAAAGAGCTACTACGTGAACGTGGTAAAACTGTAGGCCGCTTAGATTCTCGTTATTTAGGAATAGATAAACGAAGCGCAGGTGAATCCCCAGACTACTGGGCTGAACTTACCTCTTGGTTACACTCTTTCACTCCTGCAATTAATCACTACTTGCGTGAAGAGCTAAACTATAAAACGGATGTAAAATATAATTTATTTGGTAATGTTCACCCATGGGATAGAACCGGTAATAATACAGGCGAAAACCTACGTTTAGCAATGGCACAAAACCCTTACTTAAACGTGATGATCCAATCAGGATACTTTGATGGCGCAACCAATTACTTTGACGCTAAATATACGTTATGGCAATTAGACCCAAGCGGTAAAATGAAAGACCGTTTGAGCTTTAAAGGCTACAGAAGCGGACACATGATGTACCTTCGCCACGCTGATTTAGAAAGCTCTAATAACGATTTACGTGACTTTATACAGCACGCTTTACCCAAAAAAGGGCAAGCGGCTAGATACTAATATACCTAAAACAAAAAATGGCTCTTTAAGAGCCATTTTTTATGTGCGTTTTTCATATCGTAAACAATAGCTTTTAAGTTGTGTGACTACATCGTTAAAGCGCTCTTCCAGCTGCTGTATATATTCATTTTTAACTGTTTCGTTTTCTGCCTGTGTTTCTATCTGCTGGCATATATTTGCCAACTCAATAGCCCCAACAGACTTTGAAGACGACTTTAATGCATGAGCCTGAAAAGCTAAATCAACATAGTTTTTACTTTTAGCATACGCGTTAGCTAATTTAATTTGCTCCCCTGCTGTTTGTAAAAACGCATTAAATACCATGCAATGTACGCTAGGATCATCACCAAGCATTGCTTTTAGTAGCGTAATATCTAATTGATCAAAACTATCTGAAGCTATATTTTCACCATCTGATTTTTCTGAACGTGTATTGACCATAGTTTGAGAATGCTCCATCAATAACGACTTTAATTTAACAAGCTCAATAGGCTTTGTTAAAAAGCCATTCATTCCACAACTATAGCAATTATCTATGTTGTTTTTGGTAATGTTGGCCGTAATTGCAATTATAATCAGTTCATCAAAATGAGTGTTTTCTCGTATTTTTTTGGCTAACCCTAACCCATCGAGTAAGGGCATTTGAATGTCGGTTAGTAAAATATCAAAGCGTTTATTTTGTATGGCCTCCCAAGCTTGCTCACCGTTACTTACAAAAGTAGAGCACACTCCAAGCATAGTTAATTGCTGTTTTAACACTTGCTGATTTGTAACTTGATCTTCTGCCACTAAAACCTCAAGCGTAGGAAGCGTTACCGCATTTAAGCTTTGCTGTGTTATTTGAGGGGCTTGAACTTGTGCTGGCAAGTCAGTTTGATCAAAACTGTTAAAGTTTAGCGTAAAACAAGAACCTTTGTGCTGCTCGCTTTGTGCGCTCAAAGACCCTTGCATACGCTCTACCAGCTGCTTAGTTATCACTAAACCAATACCGGTTCCATTTACTTTACTAGTTTCAGCGCCTAAGCGGTCAAAAGGTTTAAATAGGCGAGAAATGTCATCTGGAGAAAATCCGCATCCGGTATCTATTACATCTATTTCGCATTGTTTATTACTTAACACCCGACAATTAATATTAATGCTGCCATTTAGTTTGTTGTATTTAATCGCATTTGAAAGCAAGTTAAGCATCACTTGTTTAAAGCGGCGCTGATCAATATAAATACTCAACCCTTCTAAGGACTCAAAACCATGAGTTTGCAGTGTTATTGATTGCCCTTTAATTAGCTCAGTGACAAGCTCTACTGACTCTTCTAATATGCTTTTAATAGGCACATAAGAAAAACTAAACTGCATATTACCCGACTCAATAGCTGTTAAATCAAGCACATCGTCTATGAGTAATAGTAAATGCTCTCCAGCTTGATAAATGCTTTTCGCGTTTTCTTTTTGTACTTTATTAGCACTCTCATCATATCCATACAGCTGGGCTAAGCCTAAAATTGCATTTAATGGAGTTCTTAATTCGTGGCTCATACTGGCCATAAAATCTGACTTTGCTTTACTTGCAGACTCAGCTTGAATTCGTAATGCATTTAATTTTTGATGGTTATTCGCAACCTCATCAACCATATTATTAAATGCATTTATTACACTGCCCACTTCATTTTGTTGTTGTTTATCTATATGGCAATCAAAGTCGCCTTTGGCTAAACGTGAAAACCCAAGTTTTAGCGTCCTCAAAGGCGATGTAACCCTGTAATCCACCAGCCAAGCTAAACCTATAAAAACGATAACTAAAATAATAAATTGTATATATATTAAGGTGTAATGAAGTTTTGAAGATTCGTTAATTTCATTCGTAAAATTAACAACCAAGCTAATATTAGCCAGCGGTTTGTCTAAAAATACCACCTGTTGAGATAACAGCATGTCGCCGTTTTCATTTGCTCCAACCCAATTCTCAAGCGGATACAATTGGTTTTTTGAATCAACGTCAACAATTTTAATACTTTTCCAATTAGGGCGAGTTTGAAGTTGACTGTCTATTTCTTCATATAGCTCTGCATATTGCCTAGTTAACAACGGAGTCGTTATAGAAGTCGATAACTGCGCTAAAGAACGCTGAGCAGCCTTTGAAAGGCCATCGTTTACCCAACGCGCTTGTTCAGGTAATGCGTAAAACATAAAAAGACATGCCATAAGCAAGCCACAAAGCAATACAACAATAAAGCTTTGCGCCCTTAAACTACGAAACCCTCTAATTTTCAACATAAAATGAGCGCAAGCCCCACTGAGTTAACTGCTGATACTCTGCTAAAGTTGCAATACTAGGTTTAATAATTGGGATACCTGCAAGTAAATGTTTATGCTCTGGGCTTTGCCCTATATCTAAAATAGCTTGTTGCACTTTTAACTGTATTGCAGGATCAACCCTTGGATGGGCTACAATTGGGTGGCGACTAATTTCACGCGTTTTATAAAGAATTTTGAGTTTATTTTGTAAGCTTTCTGGTTGTTGTTTAAATGTGCCCATTACACCACCGCCCGCCATTGTTGAGTGCAGTGCTACATTTAAATATACCGATGGATGAGTTTGGACATATACAGGCTTTATTGTTAGCCCGTATAACAATGCTAAATCAGCTCTCATTAATAATGACGCACCTAATGCGTTAGGTGCAGGGAATGCTATTTCAGCGCCCTCTAGTTGGCTTAAATTATCAATATCACTGTCTTTGTTTACGAGCAAAATACCTTGCAGCTTTCGCCCTGCATCTTTTATTAATGGTAAATATCCCTGTTTTTCGTATGCTACAACACTATGCCATGGGTTCATGTATGCAAAGTCGTACTCGCCATTAGCAAAGGCTTTTTCAAATACAGGAATAGACTCAACTGTAATTAGCTTTATTGTTATTCCCGTTTGCTTACTTACTTGCTTTAACAAAGGTTGCCAAATAGTATTTAGCTTTTGCGGCTCGTATTGCGGCACTACACCAAAGGTATATTCTTGAGCTAATAAGAATGAGCTGTGTATCAAACATAATATAGCCACTAAATACTTCATCAATTCTCCAAATAATAGCGTGTCATTATTGCTTAAGCGTAGTTAAAGACTACTCAACACACCATTAAATTATTATATATTCGATATTTAGCATTGACCTGCTTTGATTACAGGTAGTTTTGGAGTGTATTTTTTATCTGTGAGCATATGATGCAAGTTCATAAATGTGATGTAAGTACTTTTCAATCCGACCTTATTGCTTAGCCAAGTAGGTATTGCCCCATCAGGCAAAGCATATACTTGGTACTCAATATCAAGGCGGCCTTTGTCCTCACTCAGCAGCCAGCGTGCATTTAAAGTAGTAATTCTTATAACGCCATTGTTTTTGGGCTGCTTATTAGGGCGAGCCTTAATAAGCAATTGGCTTTTATTTGCAGTCAACTGTGAATAACAAGAATAAGTAATGCTATCTCTATCTCTAACAGGCCAAGGAGAATTAAAATAACTGTACACTAAATTTTCTGATGGGCTTATGTGCTTAATAACCTTTACCTGAGATATATTTTCGAGCCATTGGGGTGCGGCATCGGTATCACTAAGTAATTCTAAAAACTCATTGGTGGATACGCCTTTCACGCTCATCTGCGCTTTTACTTCAAAGGTATTATCACTGTGGCTTTGATAATACACACTTACGCCATTTTTGTTTTTATACAAATGCCATATGGGCTCAGCGTAAGTGTTAAAACTAACTAATAAAAAAATAACGAATAAACACTTTTGCAACTGAATTTTATTACAAAAGCGCATCATTTATTTTTGCCAGTAAGGTTCTATGTCAAGTGAAGCAAGGCGACTTTGCTCCATGGCACTGACCAAATATTCAGACTTTTGTTCAAGCCATGACTGGATTTTAGCAAGCTGTTCGTCCTCTTGCCCTGCACATAATTGCTTTAAATACTCAAGCGTACTTAATTCATAAATACCATGAGAAATATCAAGCCAAGGCAATCTAAACTCTAGGCGTTCTTCTTTATCAAATAACGATCCTAAACAGTTACCGCTCAGTAGGCTATTTTCAAGCTGAGTTCGTAGGTTTAAATACGAAGCGACATCGAGTGTTTGCTCCTTTGGAAGCAACTCGTGCAGGTTTTTCCAGTCTTTATTGAAAAGCCTATTGGCAATAGACGACACATTTTGCTCAGCCGCTTGAAGCTCTGCTTGCCCCCAGTCTTTACGCCATTGCTTATCGATTAACCAGGTAGTTAACGATAGTAATAAACGATTATAACGTGCGCTGTGAAACAGTGCATTTATATCGTCAATGCTTGGCTGTAACTCTTTTAAGTCTCCAATGACTTGAGCAAGTGCTGGCGCCGCATTAATTTTTTTATAAAAAGCATGGCGTTTAGACGTGTACGTTTTTAATTGAATCGCGTTTTCTACCCACGCTAATTCACTTAATAACCATTTAAGTTCGGTACGTAAGTGCTCTGTACTTTCTTTAGATACTATATCGTCGTATAGCCAAAAAGTATGGCGGATTAAACTGATGCCGTCAGTTACGCGTTTAAGTGTTTTTAAACTTGGCTTATCGAAATAGCATTGCTCGTGCTTTTGTACAAAGCGAATGCCAAAGTTCATGGCTTCAACTAAAGCACACTCTTGAGTAGTCGACTTTGGTAATTGTACAAAACCAATAGATTTGCTTGGCATTAAAGGTTTTTCATCAGCAAGTCGATAACCACGCGCGGCCTTAGAATACAAACCTAAGCGTATGCAGTTTTGGCTAACTAGTATATCTGCAAATGCAAACAGCTCATTACGACTGCCCTCAACTAGCTCAATTTCTAGCTCGCTAATAATTTCAATTTTACCCGAAGCCGCAATTTCACCTTTATCGAGTACGACTTCAATTTTAGCGCCACTTTCGGTTTCAATTAACCAAGTACGACGAATGAAGTTAGTACTAAATATTGGATACAGGTTTTTTGAGATGGCGCTTATTTGCATGCCATGAGGCCAAATATCAGCATCAAACGCCATTAAATTAGGGCGGCTTGATTCAATTGGTAAATTGTACTCTGGACGTTGGTGTAAACCACCTACCACTTCACCTGCAAGCTTTATAGTTTGCTCGCATTCGCTGTCAGAACAACGCGTTCGAAAGCCTATATCAAGCGCTCTAAGCTCTCTGCTTGGCGTATCGTAGTATGCATTTTGTAAGCTGCGAGACGGTTTATTCTTCACCGTTTTTGCAAATTGAGTAATTAACGAGGGGATCAGTGGAATAACGGCATCTGATACCAAAAATTTCAGTTCTATCTCAGTATCCATTCGGTTTGCGGATTACCTTTAAAATAAATAAGTGCTCAAAATAAACAAAGCGCCTTAACAATGCAAATTTTTTAACCTTATTTTAGGGCTTGATGACCTTTGCGGATTAAAATTCGTTCTATCTAGGAGCAATTTAATCACAGCGTGAGGCTTGTAACCTAGTGGACTCGATAACTACTCCTGCGTTACCGTACTGGGTTACAATATCAGTCTTGCTATTGATCTATTTAATCCATACTATCTAACTACTTATGTGAAATAAAAATCACGTTCATAACGGACGCAGTTAGATCAACAAGGTAGATAAATGCTAAAACATTGTTTATTAGGGCTACTTTTAACAGCCACCACATTCATGAGTTATGCACAAGAAGCACAACCTGCAAATTCAACGAATGCAAACACCGCTTATATTATCGATAATCTATACACTTTTATGCGCTCTGGGGCGAGTAAAAATTATCGACTACTCGGCTCTGTAGATGCTGGAACAAAGTTAACCTTGTTATCAAATGAAGAAAACGGCTTTATAAAAATTAAAGATGATAAAGACCGCGAAGGCTGGATAGAAACTAAGTTTATTACTAAAACAGCGGGCTTACACCAACAGTACAAAACACTAAGTAGCGAAATGAGCACTATGCAAGAAAAACTACGCCAAGCTCAAATAGAACTTCCACAGCTACAAGAACAAAACCAAACTTTAACAGATCAAAATCTGCAGTTATCTGCTCAAATTACTAAGCTTAAAACAACGCTAGAGCAAGAGCGCACTCAAAAAGAAGCTGCTAGCTCAAAAGAGAAACGCCAGCTACTTACTTACGGTGGTGCTATTGCGTTTTTAGGCCTGTTTTTAGGTATTATATTAACGATAGTGCTGTCACGTCGTAAGCGCTACGAAGGTTGGGCGTAAAGCTCCATCCAACTAAATACAAAAAAGCCGCTTTACAGCGGCTTTTTATTCTCTGTATTTTCATGCAGTTCGAGTTTTGGTGCACTCATACCTTTGAGCAACCGACCAAATATATCAGCGCCGGTAATAATGCGTTTCACATCGCTCCACACTAATACCACATCGTGATCAATGGCCCCATCAAACGATTTATCTAAAGAATGATTAGCCCGTATTTTTAAAATCACTTCACTTAAACGCATCGCTTCATCAGCAACAATTATAGGTCTGTGACAATAGTGATAAGGGTCAAACGTATCTGGCTCAAATAACGCTGATCTTAAAAAGCCGTCAGCATCTACCACTAATAAAGGCCAACCGTCTTCATTGGTAATGATCACCCAGTTATAACCTGACTTATGTAGTTTGCGTAAAAACTCATTATCAGTTGTTAATGTAAGGTCTGGGAAAATAGGCAAATCAAGCTTAGTAGGCAAAGCAATAATCGAGTCTGGATCAATTACCTCACCCTCTTTGGTTACGCTTATTTCATCTAAGCTAAAAAAGTTAAGCGCGCCTATTCCCTCAACGTGTTGAACATCAGCTTCTTCAGCCTCTATGTGTTTGCGAATAATACCCCTGAGCTCACTTTCAGCAAAGTACGTAATCCCCTCTTTACCTAACCATGCATCGAGAATTAAAGCAGTTGGCTTAGCAACTATATAAAACAGAATCTGATAAAACTTAATTAACGGCGAAAGTAGGCTCGCCATTTTTAACGCATTACGCGAAAAATAAGCCTGTGGTGTTATTTCACCAATAATAGTAATTGCGATAGTTGAGAATAAAAACGAACTTGCGCCCATTAATACCGAATCAGAAAGTAGTGTAAGTAGTACGTTAATACCTACGTTACCCCACAAAATAGTCGATAATAAAAAGTTAGAGTCGTTTCGAAGGGCCATGACTTTTATGGCCGCCTCGTTCCCTTTTGCACTTTCCATTTCAAGCTGAAGCCTACTTAGTGAAAAAAACGCTAAGTTTAAGCCCGAAAATATTGCCGATTGTGAAATACACAAAGCAATTGCACACCAAATCATGACTTCAAAGGTCATTGTATTTTCCTGTTAGTAATACCAATTCACTTAATTAAGCGAATTGGTATAAGGCTTATAAAAGCAATAAACTGCCTAAACCTAAAAAGGTAACAAACCCAACAATATCGGTAACGGTAGTTAAAATTACCGAACCAGATAACGCAGGATCAATTTTCATTTTGTCTAAAATAGACGGAATAACAACACCCGCTAGTGACGCAGCGACTAAATTCAATAATATGGCTACCGTAATCGTAATACTGAGCATTAAATCGTTAAACCATAAGAAGGTAAGCAGACCTATTACAAACGCCCATACCAAGCCATTTACAGCGCCAACACGTAGCTCTTTTTTAAGTAACGCATTGCGGTTTGAATCTGTAACCTGTCCAAGCGCTAAACCTCGCACAATAACGGTTAATGTTTGACTACCTGCAATTCCCCCCATAGAAGCGACCACTGGCATTAATACCGCTAGTGCTACAACTTGTTCTATCGTTGCGCCAAATAAACCGATAAACCACGACGCTAAAAAGGCAGTAGCTAAATTAATACCTAACCATATGCCACGGTTTTTAGCACTTTTTCGCACACTTGCGAACAGGTCTTCGTCTTCACGTAAACCACCGGCTTTAGCGGCTGCTTCATCAGCAATTTCTTGTCGTAATTCATAAGCAGAGGCAATGGTTAATCGCCCAAGTAATTTGTTATCAACATTAACCACTGGCAGTGCCATTTTTTCACTGTGGATCACCACTTCTGCCGCTTCATATAAATCATCATCAGCATGGAGCGATGAAAAGTCATGATTTGCCAATGTCATTAAGTTATCGGTGTCGCTGGCTTTTATTAAATCATTTACCGCAACCTCACCTATTAAACTACCCTTGCGGCTTACTAAATAAATAACTTCACTGTATTGCGGTAAACCTTTGTGTAGCAATTTTTTAGCACCACCGGCTGTTAGCTTCTCCGATACTTTTAAAAAGTCAAAACCTAACCAGTGACCTAATTGCTCTGGCGGGTATTGCTGCGCTAAATCATATTGTTTGGTTTGCGCTTCATCGAGTTGCTTTTTTGCATACTCAACAAATCGCTCTGGTATAACTTCTTCAAGTTCCAGTAGCTCTTCTACATTAACTTCATCAAGAAGTTTAAAAGCCTCAGTGTCTTCTAGCGTTTGTAGCAACCACAAACAACTATCTTCACTTAAATTAACAAAAATTTCGTGTTGCGTGTCTTCATCAAGCAACTGCCAAATTTCAAGTCGTTGCTCTTTTGGTATCGCCTCAAAAAGTAATGACAGGTGCTCTGTTGAAAGCGTTAACTGCGCATCTGCTAATAATTTATTTTTGCGTTCTGTTGTATCGCATTGCAATAAATCATTTATGAGCTGTGGAAGTTGGTCTACCGGATACTCAATCATCTTAAAACCTTAAAATTTAAAAGCGCACATTATTTATAGTCTACTTGAACAATAAAAAATTGCAGAAAAAACGTGAACTTATTAAGCATGCGCAAGCTATTTTTGCGCATTGTATGGGCAAACTAAATGCAGTACTAATATTTATTTTAAAAAATTAAAAAAACAGTAAAAGGAATTATTTTTGAGGGATTAAACAACAAGTAAACAAACTAAAGGGATTACTTATAATAATAAAAATCCCATATTAGCTAGGCTAATATGGGCAAAATCACACAATGAATTAGGTGTTTTTAAATTACGGTTTATGCTTTAAATTAAAGTCTATCAGTAATATTTCGTACTAAGTCAGAATCTACAAATTGAGTAATAAGTGCAGTGCCCCACGCATAGCCACGCTGTATTGGGTAACCTTTAAAAATCCAGCGTTTACGCACGTGATTAAAGCGCTCTAAATAGTCTTGCTTTTTTTGTGGCAGAGGCTGCTCACCCAATTTATTCCATGCTTTATATACGCCTGACATGTCAGATCCTCGCATAAAGCGTTGCAACCAACGTGGAAAACGAGAAAAGCTAATAGTGGACTGAAAATCAATAAAGTAAGGTTTACCGTCTGCGCCGCATAAAATATTACCCATATTACGCAAGTCTAAATGCACGATGCCTTTGCGATGCATTTTTGCTACTTGACGCTCAAGCTCACTAAAAAAGTTAACAGGTAGTGTTTTGTCTTCATGAATTAAAGCGCGCAGTGGCGTGCCTTCAATATAGTTATAAGCAACCGCTATCGGCGACAATCTACAAAAGCGGTTAGCAACTGCATCAAGCTCTGCTAAACGGCTCAACCCTTTATACTCTTGATTTACCGACATTCGTGCAAATGTTTTGCGGATAAACCAAGGGCTTTGGCTAAAATCTTTAACGATTAAATCAAATTCATTATCTTTATATCGATACACAATCGCGTTAGCAAAACGTCCCTTATGGACAACACTTAAGTGATGTTGCATAAAAGTATGTTCTGGAAATTGCTGTTGTAATTGTACTAACAAATTATTTTCAATCATAACAAACCTAACAAGATGATAACTTTAATTGCCTAGGCAACTATATTATCAAAGTTAGATTCTGCGCACAATCAGATCAACTAATTAGCACGCTAACTTTCTATTGAAACAGTATCGCTATTTTATTGATAATCTACTTTTGGGGGGAGTCTGGCAGTGAATCAAGATTATTTATAGCTTTGAATAGTAAGTCGATTATTTGGTTTTTTTCTGGCTCCGAAAAACCACTTAATGCTTGCGCATAGACTTCGTTCACTACAGGCATAATTTCAGGACAAAGAGCTTTACCTTTTTCACTTAAACACAAAATAGTTGAGCGCTTATCAAGCTCACATTGCGTTTTAATAATGAGTCCTTTTTCTTCAAGTCGGTTTAGTAAGCGGCTCATAGCGCCACGATCATAAACCATATACTCGCAAAGTCCTGCAAGCGTATTAACCGACTCTCTCGCAAGTAGTACAACCACAATATATTGCGCAGAAGTTAAGTCCATAGGAAGTAACTTGGCATCAACATGAATGGCTAATCTCGAACGTAAAAAAGAGACTAAACGCCCCAAATCTTGCTCTGGCGCTAACTCTTCTCGAGTACAACGTTTAATTGATGGCATGTTTTGCATAGTTATTCCACTGTATAAGTATATTTGCATGCTGATAGACCTTAACGCATACAAAAAATTCAATAATTTTTATAAAAACTAAGCAGCTAAAACTAAGCCACAAAAATAAAGCCGCAATCAGCGGCTTTATTTTATATAGTTTAAAATTTTGTTAAATCTTAAACTGGCCAACTAAGTGTCCTAAGCTTTCACCACGCCCAGCTAAATGCTGACCAACTGAAGAGGTGGTTTTACTTGAAATAGTTAGCTCATTAACTATTTCTTGAATAGCAAATACATTACGGTTTATTTCTTCTGTAACGCTACTTTGCTCCAGCGCCGCTGTCGCAATTTGTGTGCTCATGTCGTTAATTGATCTAACTGAGCTTGTTACAGCGCCTAAACTTTCTGAAATAGCACGAGAGGATTCAACAGAGCGATTACAACTACTTTGGCTTGCTTGCATTGCTGCAACTGCATCTGATACTAAATTATGTAGCTCACTCAACATTTCACTAATCTCTAGTGTGCTAACTTGAGTACGACTTGCTAGGCTTCTTACTTCATCGGCTACAACTGCAAACCCTCTGCCTTGCTCACCTGCTCGCGCAGCTTCTATTGCAGCATTGAGTGCAAGTAAGTTTGTTTGCTCAGCAATTCCACCAATTACACTTAGTACGCTATTAATCTTTTTAGATTGATCACTGAGTGAATCAACCTGTTCAGCAGCTAGGTTAATTTCGCCCATTAAGTTTGAAACCTCACAGAGTGAAATATCAACACACTCTTGAGCTTTAGCAACTTCTTGCGTTGCCGCTTGAGTTGACTCTGCCACTTGGTTTGTATTTTGAGCCACCTCATGAGAAGTAGCCGACATTTCGGTAATAGCCGTTGCAACAAGGTCTGTTTCATGATTGTGATTAAGTAACTTGTCTTCAATTAATCGTGTTTGTGTATTTATGTCACCAGAAGCTGTTTTTACATCGTGTGTTACATCAACCACATTAGCAATAATGCCATGTAGCTTACTTACAAACATATTAAATGCTTCGCCAAGTTGACCTATTTCATCATTAGTATCAATGTCTAGACGCTTAGTTAAATCGCCCTCACCTTTTGCAATATCGTCAAGGCTTTGCGCCATGCGCTGTATTGGTTTTACCATTGTGTTTGCGGCAACTAACGCACATATAATTGTTAAAACAACCCAAAATAAAGCAATTAATAATAAGGTCATTACCTTATCATTCATGTGATCTTGCATTGTTGTTTGGTATTTAAGTAGCTCTGCGTCTATATCATCCATATATGCGCCAGTACCAATCATCCAGTTTGTGCCTGGTATCATTGCTGCATAGCCCATCTTTTCAACTAAGCCTGTGGTATTTGGTTTTTGAAAATGATAGTTAAAAGCGCCACCGCCTTTTCTAGCTTGCTCTAATAAGCCCACTATTATTTTTTTACCGTTAGGGTCAGTCATCCCTATTTTGTTTTGCCCTTCAATAGCATCACCTAGTAATGCATGAAAAACACTAATGCCATTGGTGTCGTATATAAAAAAGTAACCACCTTGGCCAAATGTTAAGTCTCTTAAAGCGTTTTTAGCATCTTGCTCAGAGCCATTTGCTAATTGATAGCGAACAATTTTGCTAGCAATTTCAATTTCGGTACTTAGTAACGTTTGCTTGTCACTTATTAACTTAGTTTGAAATGCTTCAAAATTTTGTTGCTGATTTTTATTCTCTAAATAATAAGAACTCAGCATTAAGCTGATCAAAAGTAGCATTAGCGGTAAAATAGCTAGTAACAGCAATTTGTTTTTCAAGCTTAAATTACTCATTTTTTCTCCGAGGTGAATAAAGGTGTGTGTGCAGCAACAACTAAAATCTAGCAAAACTAATATAGTTTGCAGATTTACTTATTTGCCCAAAATAACTTCGCTCATTTATATCGCTTTAAACTTATATTAAGAAAAGCATAGGTAAAATTAGGTAGGACCAAGTTAGTTAGAAGTCAGCTTAGCCATATTATAATCCCAACTCGGCATTTTAGACACCAATAACGCAGAGACCTTAGTCTTAATAAAAATAATTCATCCAACGTTTATCCATTATTTAAAACACTCTCTATAAATAATATCCACGTAGCCTTACTGCTTTTATTTAAGTTAATTAGTTTTAATTGCGGCGAGTTAGATTATTTGTAAGCGAGTATAAATATTGGCCTCAAGGTTAAATTAATATGTAGAGATTAATTTTTTATTAACATATAATAACCCTATCTTCCTAGTAACAAATAACCAGATAGATTAAAACATATTGTTTTGAGCCACTGTTATGAATTAATAAAAATGAATTACTAATGAAATATATTTTATACCTCGTGCTTTTAATCTCTAGTCAAGTATTTGCAAAGCCTGTAAATAATAGTATTGCATTTTACTATTCGTACCCGATGCCTCTAGCCGAAATGACTTTTTATTCTCGCGTTGTAGTTCAGCCCGAACACGTCACTGAGCACGAACTTAATTGGTTTAAACAACGTAATATTGCTGTTTATGCTTATTTAAGTGTTGGCGAGTCCTTTAATAAAAATAAGTCATCACTTAGTATAAACCCCAACTGGGATAGTCATATTGCCGATTTAGCATCAGCACATTGGCAACAACATATTCAAAGGAGCGCTGAGACATTAAAAGCACGTGGTTTTAGCGGCTTATTTTTAGATACTCTAGACAGCTATCAACTTTTAGATGACAAGCACAGTAAACCCGAACAACAAGCTGGATTAGTCACCATAATAAGTTCACTCTCTGAGACTTTTGATAAGCACCTTATCCTCAACCGGGGCTTTGAGCTATTGCCTAAACTCGCTAATTTAGCCAATGATTTAGTGGCGGAAGGTTTATATAGCCATTACAACCCAAACGACAATAGCTATAAACTGACTAACAAAAACGACCAAAATTGGCTAAGCGCACAATTAAAAAAAGCACAAAACTTAGGCCTCAACGTCCAAATTATTGATTATGCAAAGCCCGATAACCGCCTCGCTATGGCACAAAAGATTATAGACGCAGGTTTTAATCCATGGGTGACAGATGGCCACTTGCAAACATGGGGTACATCATCTATAAAACCGGTGCCTAGGCGAATATTAATTCCTTATAATAGCGATATTTCACCATTAGTTAAAAAATCTGTTCATTCAAAGCTTGCTACAATCATAGAATACTTAGGGTATATTCCTGATTATGTAGATGTAGCTAAAGAAAGCTTACCTAGAATAGATCCGAGTTTACATGCCGGCATTATTTCTTGGACTACTCATAGTATATTTTATAGTACTGAGATTATTAAATGGCTGGAAGGGGGTTTAAAAATAGTACCGGAGCTAATATTAGGGGAATTACCTCAATCAAATAAATTACTGATTAGTTTAGGCGTAGAAAATATAAATAATGCGCAAGCTGGACCTTATGAAGTTAAATACTTTGCCGATTGGCTAAAAGGTGAAACTACAAAAGCACCTGTAATTATCAGACCAAATTCCCTTAAGTTAACCTCAGACGCCACAGCGTTAATTAGCATTAGTTCAGCAAATGGTAAAATCCTAGCGCAAGGAAGTAAGACTAAACTAGGTGGCATAATAGTAGCCCCTTGGCTAATTGATAATTTACCACTGGAAGGCAGTAAATGGGTGATAGACCCTAAGAACTTGTTAACAAAAGTACTAAATTTACCCACAATATTAGCTCCTGATACAACGACTCTGAGCGGAAGGCGTATGTTAACTTTGCACATAGATGGCGATGGATTTAGTAGCGTTGCGCACTTCAAAGGTAAGCCATACAACTCAGAAGTTATTCGCGATGAAATAATAAAAAGGTACAAATTGCCATTAACATCCTCCATAATACAAGCAGACATAGAGCCTAACGGCTTACATCCAAAACAAAGTGAAGAACTTGAGCAAGTTGCAAGAGATATATTTAAACTACCTTATGTAGAGGTTGCATCACACACATACAGCCACCCTTACTTTTGGAAAGTGCTATCAGGGATACAAAACATAGATGAAGATGATACGAAATACGGACTTAATTTAAATATTCCTGGGTATCTCTCTGTCGATTTAGAAAAAGAAATTTCAGGGTCAATTCAATATATTAATGAACGACTGACGCCAAAGAATAAAAAAACAGTATTAATTCTATGGTCAGGCGATGCGGTTCCAGGACCAAAGGCTTTAGCCATAGCAAGAAAAGCTGGCGTGCTCAACGTGAATGGTGGTAATACTTCAGTAAAAGCTGATAACCCAACTCTTACAAATGTATCGCCAATTGGACGACCTGAAGGTGACTTGTTATACCAAATTTATGCACCCATTATTAACGAGAACGTATACACCAACTTGTGGCATGGGCCTTATTATGGTTTTAAGCGCCTAATCGAAACATTTGAAATTACAGAAAAACCATACAGATTAAAACCCTATAGTATTTACTTTCATTTTTATTCTGGTGAACTACCTGCTGGACTTGATGCCCTGAAATATAATATAGACTACGTACTTGCAAGACCGAATACGCCAGTACATTTAAGCCAGTATGCAAAAATAGCTAAAGACTTTTATTTTTCAGCTCTTGCTAAAAACAGCAATAACGAATGGGTTTTTAGCTCTCAAAGTATTCGAACATTACGTATTCCCAATGATTTTGATGTTCCTAATGTAGCTCAAAGTTCAGGAATATCCGGCGTCACTCAAAAGGGTAATTACATTCATATAACTGATGATTTAGCAAAGCTTAGCTTTGATCACAGCCAAGAAAACAATGTACCGTATTTAGCTTCAGCTAATGTCTCCATGGATAATTGGCAAGTGAATGGAGCTGTCAGTTTTAAAGCCTGGGTGCCTGCTAAAATTGATTTAGTTAATGGCCGTTCTTGTGAGTTTGTTTCTAATGATGGAAAGCGCTTTAAAGGTAAATCAAATGCTGATATCACACAGTTTAGTCTGCCAAAAGGTCAATTCTACGGTTACTTAAAATGTAAAAGAGCTGCTTGATGGTGAGTAATAAAAAACTAAGCTCTTATTGTAAGTAACATATTGATACATTCTTTTATCGTTTTTCTAAGTATAGGTTTGTAGGTTGCTCTTAATAACTCGAGTGGCAAACCAATGGGTTTTATTGTGGTGAGTTAATCAAACCAGCATGTTATTATACCCCTTGAGTATATGGTTGAATTAACATGTAGAAATTAATCTTCCATTAACATATAATAACCCTATATTACTAATACCAAATAGCTAGATAAATTGGAACGCATTACTTTGAGCCACAGTTATAAATTAATTGAAATGAATTACTAATGAAATATTTTTTATACCTAGTGCTTTTAATTTCTAGTCAAGTATTTGCAAAGCCTGTGAATAATAGTATTGCATTTTACTACTCAGCGCCGATGCCATTAGCCGAAATGACCTTTTATTCTCGCGTTGTAGTCCAGCCTGATCTTGTGACTGAGCACGAACTTAATTGGTTTAAACAGCGTAATATTGCTGTCTATGCTTATTTAAGTATTGGTGAGTCGTTTATTGAAAGTAAGTCTTCACTCGCAGTTAACCCTAACTGGAATAGCCATATTGCCGATTTAGCATCAGCACATTGGCAACAACATATTAAAAGTAGCGCTGCGGCATTAAAAGCACGCGGCTTTAGCGGCTTATTTTTAGATACCCTAGATAGCTATCAGCTATTAGATGCTACACACAGTAAACCCGATCAACAAGCTGGGTTAGTCACCATAATAAGCTCACTATCTGAGACTTTTGATAAGCACCTTATCCTCAATCGGGGATTTGAGTTATTGCCTAAACTCGCTAATTTAGCAAGTGACTTAGTTGCTGAGGGTTTGTATAGCCACTTCAATCCAACCGACAATAGCTATAAAGTGACCAACAAAAACGACCAAGATTGGCTAAGCGCACAATTAAAAACAGCACAAAGTTTAGGCCTCAACGTCCAAGTTATTGATTATGCAAAGCCCGGTAATCGCCTTACTATGGCACAAAATATTATAGACGCAGGTTTCAATCCGTGGGTGACCGACGGTCACTTGCAAACGTGGGGCACATCATCAATTACGCCGATCCCTAGGCGCATTTTAATCCCTTATAACAGTAACGTAAAACCACTCATATACACTACCGTACACTTAAAGCTTGCGACCATGATTGAGTATTTGGGGTACATACCTGATTACATAGATATGGCAAAACGCGACTTACCTTTGGTTGACCCTAGCTTACATGCCGGTATTATTTCGTGGACCTCAAGCGACGCATTTTACACCCCAACACTTACCAATTGGCTTGAAGCTAATTTAGGTGTTGTGCCAGAACTTATTTTAGGCGAGTTACCACAGTCTACTAAATTACTATTTAACATGGGTATTGAGTCGTTAAACACACTACCTGAAGGTCCATATAAACAAGATAGCTTTGCACCTTGGCTCAAAGGAGAATCCACAACACCTCCCCCTATCGTTAAACCATATTTACTAAAATTAGCAACTAATGCGACTCCTTTAATTACAATAAAATCAGCTGATAACACGATAATTGTACAAGCGGCTAAAACTAAATATGGTGCAGTCGTGGTTGCTCCTTGGCTAATTGATACATTTCCGATGGAAGGCAGCAAATGGGTTATTGATCCGCGTACATTGCTTACTCAAGCAATGGGGTTACCACCTATATTAGTGCCAGATACAACCACCGAAAGCGGCAGGCGAATGCTTACGCTGCATATAGATGGAGATGGATTTACAAGTATTGCCCACTACGCAGGTAAGCCTTATTCAGCAGAAGTAATTCGAGATGAAATAATTAAACACTACAAACTACCGTTAACGTCATCAGTGATCCAAGCTGATATTGAAGAAGGCGGTATTCATTCTAAACAAAGTGCCAAACTCGAAGGCATTGCGCGTAGTATTTTTAACCTGCCTTACGTAGAAGTTGCTTCACACACCTATAGCCACCCCTATTTTTGGACTGCTCTATCTGGGCAAAAAAAAATAGATGAAGACGACACTGATTACGGTTTTCATCTAGATGTACCTGGCTACAACACAATTAGCCTTAAAAAAGAAATTACCGACTCGATAAAGTACATTAATGACAAGCTCGCACCTAAAAATAAAAAAACAGTGATGATGTTATGGTCAGGCGATGCAACTCCTGGTCCTAAAGCGCTTGAACTGGCTCGTGATGCTGGCGTGTTAAATGTCAATGGCGGTAATACTGATGTAAATGCTGATAACCCAAGCCTTTCTCACATCTCCCCTATCGGTCGCCCTGAAAGAGATTTGCTGTATCAAATTTACGCCCCCATATTAAATGAAAATGTTTACACAAACTTATGGCATGGCCCTTATTACGGCTTTAGACGCTTAACCGAAACATTCGAAATAACAGAAAAGCCATATAGGTTAAAACCTTACACTATTTATTATCACTTTTATTCAGGTGAAGTTCTTGCGGGACTAGACGCTCTTAAACACAACATAGATTATGTTTTAGCAAGGCCAAATACACCGGTGCATTTAAGCCACTATGCAAAAGTAGCAAAAGATTTTTACTTTTCTGCACTTGCAAAAAACAGTAATAATGAATGGTTATTTAGCTCAAAGTACATTCGCACTCTGCGCATACCTACCGATTTTGATGTGCCAAACATAGCTCAAAGTGAAGGTGTATCTGGTGTAACTGAAAAAGGTGACTACATACATATTATAAATAACATAGCTCGCCTTAGCTTTGATCATAGCCAAAATAGTAAAAAACCTTATTTAGCATCTGCAAATGTTGTTATTAATAACTGGCAAGTTAACGGACCGGTTAGTTTTAAAGCATGGGTGCCCGCTTCACTTGATTTAATTAATGCACGTTCTTGCGAATTTGTATCTAATTTGGGTGAGCGCTTCAAAGGTATTAATCGGGGTAAATTAACACATTTCAAAATACCTGCAGGTGATTTTTATGGTTACCTTAACTGCGACGGAGCCGCACTATAATGAATACTACAAAGCGCCCTCAGTTAATTTCAGTAAAAACAATATTAGCGATATTAGCCGTAAGTTGTTTTGCACTTTATGCATTATTTCCACATACCTTATTTTTTGAAGATGATGCACTTTCACAAGACTATACCTTTGAGAAGTCTTACCTTAATGCAGCGCTCAATACAGAGCCCGACAACGAAAAGCTACGCGCAAAATTAGTTGAGCTACATATAGGGCTTAGTGAGTATTCACAAGCTACTAACGAGCTTGAAAAGCTACCTAGAGGTGAGCGCAAAGCAACACTTGAAATAAAGCTGCTCTACTCATTATGGCTAGCAAGCGGTGCTAAAGTTGACGACCGCTTTGAAGAGTTATCTTTAAAAATTGGTGCTCATAAAAACTGGAACGAACAAATATTAACTATTGCAAAAGCAGTTGGGTTAAATGCAAAAGTTGCTCAGTACTATCAAAAAAATAAACAGCCTCTCCTTGCAGCCGATTACTGGTTAAGCGCAGGGGAACCTGACAAAGCATTCGCTATTTATAAAACAAATATAAATGCTGATATTGCAGCTAAAGCGATTGAAACTGCACTTGGTGCAAATAACCCGATACAAGCTTATGCATGGTGGAAAACCTATGGCGACCAAGCCAATATTAAACGCACACTTTATTTGGCTAACTTAGCAGGCAATACAGAAGATGCGGCTCAAGCCATTGAAAGTTTATTAAAGACCGATCCAAATAACAGCGAGTACTTAACACAAGCAATGCACCTGCGTTTAGCAAATGCAAATGCAAAAGGGGCTGAGCAATTACTTGCAAAGCTATTACTACAAAGCCCAGCTGACAAAGAGCTACATTTATTAAATTGGAAGATAAAGCGCTGGCAAAACAAGCCTAAAGAAGCACTTCGAGAGTTTAAATGGCTAATGTCTAACAAAGCTGTAACTCCTGCGATGCTTACCGATAGTATTAACGATGCCACCGCTTTATATTTATACCAAGACGCTAATGATATATACGAATATAAAGCCCAAAATAGAAATCTAAAAGGTAATGGCTTTGCTAATTGGATGCAAGCTAACGAATTTATTGGTAACACAAAGCAAGAATTAAATAATATTGAACGCTTTGAGCAAATAAATGGTAAAAGTGCATTATCACAATATTGGAAAGCAAAAGTACTTCACGATACTGGTAATTTAAAAGCATTAAGAGCTTTGTGGCCTACATATAAAGGGCCTAAAAATGAAGAAGATTTACTTTGGATTGCCCGCGCATTTTGGCTAGATGATGACTTTTCTACAGCTCTGCAAGTACTAAAAAACAAACATGAAAGTTCTGACGATGAGTTTTGGAGCGCCAATGTTGACATGGCAATGCGAGTTAAGGACAAAGCTCATGAGCTATATGCATTAGAGAAGTTACAAAAAATAAGTCCTTTGAGCGTAGGCGACATGCTGCACTACCAACAACTGCGCTTTGAAGGTCGGCCTCAGGAGCTTCTTGATTATTTATGGAAAAGTGAGTCGCAAACTGACCGTCAATTGATTCAAATTGCATTATTAAGCACACAAGTAAATGATGCTAAATCAGTTGCACGTATTCATGCTGAACTTGATAAGCAGCGCTACAATAAAGCTCTCTACCCTGCTTGGTTAATTCTTTCAAATTGGTATCAAAACCAAAGTGATTTAAATTCAGCTTATACAACTTTAAACCGCGCCGCTAAATTAAGCGAATATGACTCTGATGTTGTGCTTGCACAAGGTTGGTTAGCGCTGCAAATGCATGACACTGTAATGATTGGCCACATTTTAACACGATATTCTCAAAGCGACACTTCCTATGCGTGGACGCAGCTCTTAGCTAGCCTATCTATTTATGAAAAATCATATAACAGTGCCTACTTTTATTTGCGTAAATTAGCCATTGCAGATCCAAGCGATTTAACAACACTGGTTAACTTAGCCGATGTAATGAAGCAACTTGGTTATTATGCAAATGCTGCTGAACTTAATCACTATTTACTGCAACACTTACCTAAAGATAAATATGCATACAGAGGCTTAATGTTCCGCTGGGCGGGCGCGATGGCTGTTCCTCATTTAATGCAATTAAACACAATGGAAGAACTTGCCCCCGACACTATTGGTGAGCCCCAAACAAACTGGTGGTTAGCGCGCAGAGCTGCACAAAAATTAGAGCCATGGCAAAAACTACAACTTTATATGACCAACGGCGAATTTAATAAAGCGAAACAACTATTAGCAGAAGGCTCACTAAGCAAATTAGATGAACTAAACGCCCTACTCTATCTAAAGCAGCCATACGCAACAATGCAGCGTTGGTACGAAGAACTCACTGGCGAGGCAAATGAATCGCAATTGAGTTTACTCAGAAATGCACGCGCATCCTATTTTAGAGCGCTTGAAATAAACCTATCGCCAGAGGCTGGTTTAAACAGTAGCCAGTACGATGTAAACGTTTATTTTCCTTATGCTAATGGGCAATGGAAATTAAGTTTAAGTAATCAGCAAAATCTTGATAACAACGGATTACTGTTTGCGATAGAAGATAAAATGACATTTGGTCGTTGGTATTTTGATGCAAAAATAGATTCTCACCAAGGCAGCTTAGTTAGCCGCCAAGGTCTTAGCTTAGACTCTCGTTATCAATGGGATTCGCGTACACAGATAGGTTTAAAGCTTGAATATAATGTTGAAAACCGCCAATCAGAAGCGCTACTTAGTTATGCTCAACTAGATAAAGCCACGGCTTATGTTAACTACAACATTGATGGTAGACAAAACGTACAACTATCAGCAGCAGCGATGTCTTTTTCTCGAAGAGACGATGGCAGCTCACTAATAAACGGCCAAGAATATAATGCTCGTTACCAATACAGCATTTTAAAAGACCGCCCAATTTGGAACGCTTATTTTAGTGCACAATGGCAAGACTTTGAACGTGTAAATGCATTAATAAATACAGACACAAGACCTCTAAGAGTTGACCTTCAACCATTTAGGCGCTTTGCACTAGGTACCTCATTTGCCTCAACGGGTTCGTTAGAGCCGCCTTATTTAGGCGCAAACCCTTCGTGGTTATTTGATATAAGTACTGGCTATCAAACACTTAACGATACAGTAGATGTATCAGTTTCAAGTGGCGCAGGTTGGTCTGTACTGGGCGATGATTTATTTAAATTACAGCTGGGTTACCAAAGTAGTAATAAAGTGGGTAACTCAGATACACAATTACAATTAGGTTATTACGTACATTTTTAATGTTAGGAGAGAGTATGTTTCGTTTAATTATACCGTGTTTGGTATTACTATTATCAGCATGTACCACCAGCAGAGTTGCTGATGATATAGAGCTTAGCCCTTCAAAAACAGTGGCACTAATGCCGCTTGTTAATCATGCTCAAACACCGCTTGCCGGTGAGCGTGCTGAAGATATTTTAGCCAGCATTTGGCAACAAAATAAATTACCAACTCTAATACGTGCACCTCGCGTAAACAGCAAAGAGCTTCCACCACTGGATGATCAATACCGTTTAGACAATGCTATGCAATGGTTAAGCACTCAACAAGCTGACTATGTACTAACAGGCAGCATTGAAGAGTGGCGCTATAAAGCAGGCCTTGATGGCGAACCTGTTGTTGCACTTACATTATCACTCACTGTAAATGGACAAACCACACCAGTTTGGACAGGTACTATTGCTAAAAGTGGCTGGGGCCGCGATAGCATTGCAGCAACAGCACAAGATGTGATTGCCGATTTAATTTCTTATATAGAGGTTAGTGAGTGAAAACACATTTCCTTAGACCAAGAGACGTTCCTGAGCTACAAATATGGGCTGAGGTATTTATATTTACCGCGCTTGCTTTAGGGCTGCCTGTATTATTTAACGCACAGGACCCATTTTGGACTGAGGGAGGGTTTTCGTGGCCTGTACTTGGCCCACTTTTAGTTTCTTTACGCTATGGCTTTTCAAAAGGCTTTATTAGTATTTTATGTTTGCTTGTTGGCCAACTTTTTTTACTTCAAGCAAATATTTTATCACCGCAAAGCGACTTCAATATTAACGCTATGATTGGCTACATTATTGTAATTATGATCACAGGCGAATTTAGGGATGTGTGGGAGCGTACTAATCAACAGCAAAGTATTCAGCTTGAGTACGTAACAGATCGTCTTGAAACATTTACTCGTCAGTATCATTTAATTAATTCATCTCACGATAGAATTGAGCAAATGCTAGCTGGCCATACGTTAAGTTTACGTGAATCACTACAAGCAGTAAGAACCTCTATCGGGCTATTAAAAGAAAGAAGACTTGATAGCGCAGCACAAAAAATAATCGACTTGTTTGTTGAGTACGGTTCGCTAGAAAGAGCGGGGTTATATAAAGTTGAAAACGACAGTGTTTTAGAACCACCACTTGCCTCTATAGGTAAGATGAGTCAAATAGCTAAAAACGATCCTCTTATATTAGCGATGATCGAAGAAAAAGAATTAGTATCGGTAAAAGACGAAAAAGCATCATCGGGTATAAGTAAATACCATATGGCAATCCCACTTATCGACGTAAACAATACTATTTACGGCGCTATTTTGGTTGAAAGAATACAATTTTTTGCGCTTAAAAATACCACTCTTACACTACTTGCAGTTATGGCTGGGCATATTGGCGACCTACTGCGCCATGAAATAACAAACCCAGTAATGACTTATGAAGAGTATCCATACTTTATTCGCCAAGTTAAACGTGCGAATAAAGAAGCAAAACGATACAACATTCCATCGCAGCTACTAAAAATAAAAGCTAATAATATTACTGATAAATCCACTCAACTTATGAGTTATTTAAGTGAAGCACGCCGTGGTTTAGACATTTATTTGTACGATAATCAAAATCAGGTATTACTGCTATTAATGCCATTAGCTGATGAGCTTGAAAAAGCAGGGTTTATCGCCCGAATGAACACTTGGTGTAAAGAGCGCACTGGTAGCACTTTAGCTGAGCTTGATATTGTTATTGAGCAGCAACTTGCACTACCTATAAGCTCAGATGACATAAAGAGATTGGTTTCACTTTCATGATTATAATTATTGTAGCGGCTATATTAGGGTGTATTTGTCAGTACTTTGCACTAATAGAAGTACTGGAAACACCTGATTGGTTTTTAGCTATATTATTGCATGCTATCGCTAGCATCTTTTTTGCTATTGTTAGTTATGTTTTTATACCTAAAAAATACAAAACGACTCCTTATAGCTCTTTGCTACTCATGTTTTTATTATTGTTTACATTACCAGTACTTGGAATTATAGGTGTTGTAGTAGCGCTTACGTTTGCTCTTTGTAAACCTCTCAAGAATGACGAGATAGAAATAGAGGAGCATAAAATACCTGAGCTTCCTTTTGAAGCCAGAGCAATATCAGCAAATCCAACCTATTCAATTGGCGGACTTAAAGCAATTTTGAAGCACGCTAATGAGCCAAATAAGCGTTTAAGTGCTGTAATGGCGGCTCGTCACATGAGTGACTCACAAGCTATTCCTATTTTAAAGCTAGCACTTAAAGATTTAGAAGATGATATTCGCTTGCTCGCCTACTCAACCCTTGATGGTAAAGAAACCAAACTTAACGAAAAAATCAGTTTGTATCAGCAAGAAATAGCAGTTACAACTAAGCAGCCAAAATTGAGTCATTTACAAAAACAGCTAGCCGAACTTTATTGGGAACTGAGCTATTTAGGCTTAGCCCAAGGCGCACTGCGTAAATACGTTTTAGAAAAAGCAGAAGCACTTGCATTGCAAAGTATTGAGCACGTAAAAACACCTGCAACTTTTATATTTTTAGGGCGCATATCTTTAGCCTTAGACAAATACGAAATAGCCCATGAGTATCTACTTAAAGCAACTGAGTTTGGTATGGCAAGGCGCCATGTATTGCCTTATAAAGCCGAAGTTGCCTTTTGTATGAACAAGTTTGACGACTGTAAACGCTACTTAAAAGAACTCCCAGAACAACCTAAGGGCAGTGAATTACGTCATTTGCAGGAGTATTGGCATGAGTAATAAAAATGCAGACATTTTACTGCTTTTAGAAGGCACTTACCCTTATGTACGTGGTGGCGTATCTAGCTGGGTTCATCAAATAATTGAAGGGTTACCTCATTATAACTTTGAGCTTGTTTTTATAGGTGGAGCACCAGAGCATTATGGCGAGATTCAATATACTTTGCCTAAAAATGTTACCAAGCTGCATGTTCATTATTTAGTACAAAATGACACTTCTGAAATAAAAGCCAAGCATGGCGTTAAATATAAAAAAGAACTCTTTGATTTTTGGCAGCAGCTACAAAATTATTTTAGAGATTGTGATGAGCCCATCCCAACTGAGTTATTAAAGTTTGCATTTGAGACTTTGGCTAAAAAAGACGGTATTAACGAAGCCGACTTTTTATATAGTGAATCATCGTGGCAAGTACTCACCAATTACTATTCAACTTTTTGTGATGAATCCTCTTTTATTGACTTTTTTTGGTCATACCGCAATTTATATAAACCGCTATTTAAAATAGCCGAAATTGCACGTGGACTTTCAAAGGTTAAACTTATTCACTCAATATCTACTGGGTATGCTGGTATTTTAGGATCTGGTGCCAGTGTAATAAGCGATACTCCCTTTTTGTTGACCGAACATGGTATTTACACCAAAGAGAGAAAAATAGATCTTATTCAAGCCAGTTGGATTAAAGAGTCTGAGCAAAGCCTAGGTAAAAACTTAAATACCGAGATGGGCTTTATTCGCCGTATGTGGATCAGCTTTTTTGAGCAAATCGGCCGAACAACATACCAAGAAGCAGATAAGGTCATTTCGCTATACGACGGTAACAGGCAGCGCCAAATAAAGGATGGTGCAGCGCCTGAAAAAGCATTTGTTGTACCTAATGGAATTAAAACAGTGCGCTTTATTGAAGCGCTTGAGCAGCGTCCAAAACAGATACCATCGGTTGTTGGATTAATTGGACGTGTAGTGCCTATAAAAGATATTAAAACCTTTATACGTGCGATTAAAGAGGCGCAATCGATGCTGCCTGAAGTAGAAGGCTGGATCATCGGCCCTTATGAAGAAGATCCGCAATATTACAAAGAGTGTGAACTACTTGTAGGCAGTCTTGATTTACAAAGCAGTGTAAAGTTTTTAGGTATGCAAGATATTACCAAAATTTTGCCTAAGCTCGGAATTGTAGCTTTAACCTCGATTTCCGAAGCGCAGCCTTTAGTACTTTTAGAAGCAATGGCGGCCGGTGTGCCTGTACTTGCTAGTGATGTTGGCTCGTGCCGCGAAATAATCGAAGGCGGAACTGATGAAGATAAAGCATTAGGTAAAGCCGGTGAAGTTGTCTCAATTGCTTCACCTAGCGAAACAGCACAACAAATATCAAACATGCTAACAAATGAGCAAGTTTGGCTTGAGTATCAAAAAAGTGGTTTAGACCGCGTACAAAAATTTTATGACGAGAGCCACATGTTTGCCCGTTACGATAAACTTTATAAGGATACAATGGCATGGCCGGAATAGGTTTTGAGATACGAAAAATTCTCAAAAAAAATACCCTGCTCTCAGTTTTTGAAGCATACGGCTACGCGGGCTTAATAGGCTCAGGCCCTTGGCTGCTCTCTATTGTAGCGTTAATGCTAATTGGTATTTTAAGTTTAGGCGTTGTATTACCCAAAGTACTTATTATTCAGTTTTTAACGCTTGTTACCTACATGATGGCAGCTTCACTTATTTTAACGGGTGGCTTGCAGTTATTATTAACTCGATTTATTGCCGATTTATTTTTTCAAAAAGAAGAGGCAAAGGTACTGCCTAATTTACTTGGTGCGCAACTTATAACAACAATAGCCGCGCTATTGGTAGGCTTGGCTGTATGGCCTATGCTCCCTATACCTGTTGTTACTAAGATTATAATTTTAGGTGCCTTTGTAAGCTTATGTAATCAGTGGCTTGGCGCTATTTTTCTATCGGGTATGAAAGAATACCGGTTAATTTTAATAACTATGCTAAGTGGTTACGCCTTTATGGTATTGCTTGCATATTTATTAAGAGACTGGCAGTTAGACGGCTTATTTTTTGCGTTTTTTGCAGGCGAAGCTCTGCTCTTTTTTAGCTTTTTGTTTATGATTATTCGCCGCTACCCAGGTGAAAAACTTATAAGCTTTGACTTTTTAAGCAATAAAAAAGTGTATTACAGCCTATTCTTTTGTGGTCTGTTTTATAACATTGGTGTGTGGGCTGATAAAATCATTTTTTGGTATTCACCAAGCACATCAATTCAAATTATTGGCACGTTACGAGCCAGCCCAATTTACGACTTGCCTATATTTTTAGCCTATTTGTCTATTATTCCCGGTATGGCAGTATTTTTAGTAAAAATGGAAACCGACTTTGTAGAAGAATACGACCGTTTTTACACAGCTATTCGAGAGGGTTCATCGTTAGAAGAGATTTACTATTTAAAAGACAATATGATCCAAACTGCACGTGCCGGTTTATACGATATATTTAAAATTCAAGGTATTACCGTTGCCTGCTTATTATTATGGGGCGAGCAAATACTTACCTTTATTGGTATTGATCCAAACTATAAAACGCTTTTATTTATTGATGTAGTTGGTGTGGGTGTACAAGTTATATTTTTGTCTATTTTAAATATTTTGTTTTATTTAGATAAACGCTCAACCGTCCTGTTTTTAGCGGGGCTATTTTTGGTAATAAACGTTGTTTTAACTTTGCTATCAATCGCTTTTGGGCCGCAATTTTATGGTTACGGCTTTGCTCTCTCAACTATTGTTACCTCTGTTGTTGGGTTATTTTGGCTTTCTAAACAATTTGAAGATTTAGAATACGAAACGTTTATGCTGCAATAGCATAATATAAAGGCTGCTTATGCAGCCTTTATATTTAAAGCTTTTCGTACAAAATTAAAATAATTAATTATTGGAAAGCGGCTGATACACACCATGTTTATAGCTCATATAAGCGCCTCAGTTTAAAGCAAAAAAGACTAGCTCAGTAAATGTATAAAATGTTTATAAAACAAAGGGCTTATAAAAACCAAGCCACCCTACCTTGGCCTAGCTAATCTCTTGTACAATTAGACTTAACTAGTTTAGCTTTATGCTAAATGAGGTAGCCGTTGCCATTACTTACTCACCCATCGCGCTTTAAAGCCACGCGTATCAACATGTATAAATGCGCCTCTGTGCGACTTAGGCCCATAAATACCTAAACCACCTAGTAAACCTTTAAATGATTCACGTCTAGCTAACGACTCCACTATATCGGCCATCGCTTTAGCATCACCAATTGAATGCTTACCATCATTATTTATATCATCCATACGGTAGTTGCCATCGTTATCTATAAAAATATCGGCAGCATCACCAAATACATGTCGGCTAAGTTTTACATTGCCAATTGATTTGTTGTAGTACGGAGTTCTATAACCGCTCATAACCACCATATTACTAACCGGTATACCTTCTAAAATCAGTTCTTTGCGTATTTTTTCTAGTTTAAGTAACAACTTATTTTGTAAAAATAAATACTTTGGGTGCTTACTTCGCTGCTTACTAACAAATTCTTTTAGTGAAAAGTGAGGTGATATTTTTACGTTTTCATTTTCAGGGGTTACCTTAACAAAGCCATCGGGCACTATGTAGTGTGAAGCGTCTTTAATCTGTGAAGGTTTAGGATAGTGCCCAATGTGGTAATACTTGAGCTTTCCTCCTTCAACATTGTCTGCCGGTACTTTTACAAATACGTTGATTTTCATACGCTGTTTTTTATCGGGCGACTCAATAATTACCGTTGTTAAACCAGGCTCTTTGGGTGCTTGCCATTGCCAGCGGTTGGTGTCTGTAAGCTTAGATTTCCCTTGAGTGTTAATTAGCGTGTAAGCATTTTTTGATTGCGCAAAAAGCACTTCAAACTCAACTTGTTCTTTGGGCATTACAAATACTGAAAACACCGAATATGGCATAACTATGTCGTTAATTTTTAGGCTAAATTCTGCATCTTCAAAGCTGGCTTTGTTTTTTATATCAACTACCTGATGCGCGGGCTTTATAGGCGCGGCAGCAAATACATGATTGCTAAATATAAGTGTGAATATGGCGATAGAAATATAATGAATAAATTGCATAAACCCTCTCATTATTTATTTTTTAATAAAGCGGCAATCACCGACTGTTCATCATTTTTGAATAGCGCTTTTTTATCGCGTTGATATATGTCATCTCTAAAGTTAACCAGCTTATTTTCGTCAACCCATGCAGTCCAATAAACTAAATGAATAGGAAGAGGCTCATCTAAATAAAACGTCTGAGTACTATTTTGAGCAAGTGCGCTGTCCATATTATTAAGTGTTTGCACTTCTCCTTCGTGCTTAATAATTTCACGCGCTAACGAAAAAGGCTTTTCTATTCTTATACAGCCATGAGATAAAGCTCGGTTTGCTTGGCTAAAACGGTGCTTTGCTGGTGTATCGTGAACATAAATTGCTTCGGGATTGGGGAATAAATACTTAACTTCCCCTAGGGGGTTTTCTTCACCAGCACGCTTTACTAAAAAGTGATCAAATTGGTACGGCTTAATAGAATCCCAATCAATATTGCTTGGATTAACAGTTTGTGAGTCTAGGTAGCTGTTTTTTCTAATTTCAATATTATTTTTTACAAGATAGTCAGGATCCTCGGCTACCTTTGGAGCAATTTCTTTGGTGGCAATTGAGGTGGGTATACGCCATTCAGGATTAACTACAAACTTTTCTATTTCGTCGCTAAATGCAGGTGTTTCCCAACTTGGTTTACCTACAATTACGTTATTTTTTAATTTTACATCGCCAGCTTTTACAAATCGTAAGCTGTATTCAGGAATATTTACATACACATATTGCTCATCACTTGCGCCTGCAAAGTTAGTTATTCTATAAAAGTTAAGTTTTAATTTATCGAGTTTTTGCTGTGCGGGCACATTAAGCGATGCAAAAGTACGCTTACCCACTCGGCCATCAACTTTTAAACCATGGCGGCTTTGAAATTGCTTAACAGCTTGCTCTATATCTTTATCAAACGTGCATATAACTTCGTCGCACACATTAGTTTTTAAGTCACGCTCTTGGTATAAACGCTGTGCAAGTAAGCTCACTTGTTTATTATTACTGCCTAGTTCAAGCAATTCATCGTTATATAAGTGTGTAAAACCACCTTTGTTAACTATTTCTTGATACCAATTAATGGCTTTTTCTGTACGTTCAATTAACTGCGCTGAATATTGGTCAAAGTAGTAGGTGTCATCTGCTTGCACGTACTTTTGTGAGTTGTAAGTAGTTAGTGAAGAGTTAGCGAGTACCACACTTTCAAGCTCATTGGCAGCGAGTGTTGGTGCTGAGCATAAGCCGCTCATGCCAATAAACAATGCAGTTTTTAAAGTAAAACCCTTTGCTTTAGTAAGCGCTTGATTTGAAAATGACCCCTTCACTGTGTACCTCCTCGCTAAATATCGTTGATAAATGCTTATGTACTTACCACTAAGTAGTACACTGGAGGTGCAACGGTAATGCCAAATTAAAGTTTCAAAATAAACAATTGAAATTTAATGACTTTTTAAAAAATCTTATTCTAAACGTTAATAAATTAAACTAGAGAATATGTAATTACTATGCTCAAGTGTGTAAAGTTGCTATGGCAATTAATCTTTTAAAAAAGCTAAAAAACCACGTTCATAACGACTCAAGTACTTTGTTTTTCGTGGTAATGAAAGAGACTCTCTCCACGCAGTTTGAGTATCTTCATCTTCTTTACACAGCGTAATTAAATCGGGATGCACATAAGATTTGCGTGCTATAGCGGGAGTATTACCAAGTTGCTCAGATACGCTATCAAGCATGTTTTTTAAACTAAGCGCCCCTTTAGCTTTAGCTAATTGTTTGAATGCAATAACGCTTGCTCGCCAAGTTCTAAAGTGTTTTGCACTAAACTCCTCGCCCATTATTTGCTGAATGTATTGGTTTATTTCACTTGATGTAACATTTGTGCGCTCACCTTCATTTATATACTGAAATAAATGCTGCCCGGGTAAATCTTGTAAGTCTTTTATAACATGGCTAAGCACCCTGTCGGTTATATTTACTTCACGTTCTTTACCTGATTTGGCACGATATTTTAGCTGAATATTTTTGCCCGTGAGTTGTGCATGGCGTGTTCGTAATGTTGTCGCACCAAAACTTTTATTTTGCTTTACGTTACGCTCGTTACCTACCCTCAGCGCACCTAAATCCATAAGTCTTACAACTGCTGCTAAAGTGCGTTCAATATTAAGCTCATCGCCTTGTAAGTCTGTTTCTAAACGCGCTCTTAACAAAGGGAGTTTATTACCAAATACTCCACATGCTTGGTATTTTTTTGCTTCTTGTTGCGCCCTAAATTCAGGATGGTAACGGTATTGCTTTCGCCCCTTACTATCAAATCCTGTCGCTAAAATATGCCCGTTTTCTTCTGGGCAAAACCAAGCGTTTTTATAGGCAGGCGGAAATGCCAATCCATTCAAACGATCAATCACATTTTGCTCTTTTATTTGCTTACCGATTGGATCAAAGTAAAGCCAACTTTTATGTTTAAGTTTACGAGTGATCCCTGGTAAATTATCGTCTACATAAATTAGCTTCATTAACCCTCCAGTTATATTTAAGCATGCGTCGGAATATAAAATGTATCACTTTAAAATAACCTTAAACTGAACAGATTATTGATATATAATAAAAAACCAACAACAATTATAAATACTTAATATATATTAATAATTCTATTTAGGTTTTCGTAAAAGTAGGTCGAACTTACGCGCCAGCAACAAGTCTATTACGATTAAACTCGATGCACTTAGCGCTAAAAAAGCTACTTGAGATAGATTTATTATCCTAAGTTCAGATTAATTACACTTTGTCCCCTGCAATTGGGGTGCTGTTTAAATGGAGAATTCAATGGCTTTTGATTATGGATCGATTGATCTTGGACTAAAAAACCCCTTCAAACTGGAAGGTAAAGTAACAGCATTAAGAGGACTCATTGAGTCTATAGCAGGTATTAGTTTACTTGTTATTGCTGCGGGCTCTGTGAAAGAAGATACAACCGCAGGTTGGATTTTAATGGTGTTTGGCATGCTTATTTTAGCATTCGGCATTCGCTCACTATCTGCAGGTATTTATGCAACACTTAAATACTTTGTAGGTAGAAACCACCCAACTTCACTTGCTTATAACTACAGTAAATCGCAAGCACCAACCGCTCAAGAAGAACAAAAAGAAGTAGCCTACACAGCGCAATCACTTGAAGAAATGCTGGTTGGTCGTAAAAACAGTACATTTAAAGAGCCTAATGGTTTTTTATCACGCTTACTTCACAGCTTAATCCCTAAGCTATTGTTTCTACCATATCCTATTCGAAATGTTGCCCAGCGATTATTTGGCTCATGGGTAAGCACCTTTGTCGCCCTTATTGCTTATGGCCTTGTTGCATTTGTATCTTTGTCGGGCTTTACCGGTGAAGCTGGGGAATTAGCATTTCCGGTTTATAGTGCAATATTAATGTTTTACGTGCTTTTTTCTTGGCGCTCTACAGGTAAACCTATCTCTCGAAATGCAGAAAAGAATATTGAAGCACTTGGTACTGGTGCGCTTGCTAAAATTATTTCTTTATCTTTTATTTTACCCATCGCTATTGGTCTTTCTATGTCATGGTTGATGAAAGAGCAGCACATTAGTAAACAAGAAATAGATAGCTGGCTTGAGCAACTGCCTAGTCTTCATGCTGGAATATACTTAATTGCAATTATTATATTAGCAACTCTAAGCTGTGCGCTTGCTTTTATCATGATTAAAGCGCGTTTAAATTCAGTTACCCCTTCAGCTGAAGTATCTGAACTACGTGAAAACTGGCAAGAGTCTGTTCATCCAGACGAGATTTTCATAAACCTCGATAACCTAGTAATGGCTAATCGCCGTTATAAAGAAGTACCTAACAGAGTTTACAGAGAATTAGACCCTAAGCTTCAAGAACAAATAGAAGGTAAAGGCGGTTTTAAAGGTGAAATGATCCAAGAGATTCAGCCTAAACTGCACTCAATGGACTTAGGTAAAAACTTTACACTCGCGAGATTACTTGCTTTGGTGAGCGGTAACTTACTTTATATTGTAGCGTTAGCATTTACTGTACTTTTAGCGTATTCGTTTATTAATATTTACCATTACATTGATGCGGCAAATATTAATAGTTTTAAACAGGCATTTAATAACCAACATGTCATTCAATTTAGTGAGCTATTAATGACAAGCTTTCACTTATTGCTAATAGGCGTACTTATTAAAGCATTTGCGCAGTTACTTGCAAACACAGCGCATCTATTTTTTGCAGAAATGCAATTTGAGTCACTGCTTGTGTACTTTAAATGTGAAGGCACTTTTACTGAGTCTAAAATATCAACAGGTACTGGTATTCACGATAGCACCCGCTCAGAAAATACTTTAGTACGCAGTAGCATAACGCCTTGGATTATTGTTTCTCGTGTTATCTCTACTACGTTTGCTGCAACAGGTATGAAAAACCTTGAACATCCTCGCCACATTATGGAAATGCATAAAGACGAAGGACAATTACAAGCAATCAAAAAAGACGTTATTTCATTCTTAAAAGACCGCGAATCTATCGCCTCAATCACCAGTGAGCGTGATTTAGGTAATGCGTCACAAATACATCAACTAAACCAACAAACGCGCGCTATACCTACTCAGCAAGCAATAGCGAAAGATGATGAAGAAGCTGCCGGGTATTTAAGACAAGAAGAAAACTTATCTCCCGAGCCCAAGGGTTAATTAACCTCAAACCTAGATAATTTTTATTAATGCCACCTTGTTAACTTAGGTGGCATTTTTTTTAACCTCTATTCAATACTTTTTAACTTTATTACCTCTTTTGCACTCAACAACATGATTAATATTGGATTAGTTCACAAAGCCCTTGCTTTATATGCCAAAACACAAATAATGAAAGGATTAATTACAGGGTAAGAATGAGGACAATGAGCTATATACTAACCACCCAATGTGCTGATGATGTAGGCTTAATAGCTAAAATTACAGGGCTTTGCCATAAAAATAATTTAAACATTACGCGTAACAACGAATTTGTAGATAAAGACGCGCAGCGATTTTTTATGCGTACAGAGCTTACAGGTGAGCCACAAAGCGACTTTTTAGATCAATTACGCGCACTGTTGCCACAAGGCGCTAAACTTGCGCTACATTGCGGCGCAAAAACTAAAGTAGTTTTACTGGCAACTAAAGAAGCTCATTGTTTAGGTGGTATGCTGTTAAAGCAATTTGAACAAACTCTTAATATTGAAGTACTCGCTGTAATTGCTAACTATGCTGATTTAGAGCCGCTAGCTAAAGGGTTTGGTGTGCCATTTCATATTGTATCGCACGAAGGGTTAACCCGTAGCGAACATGATAAAAAGGTAGGCGATTTAATTGCCAGTTACAATCCTGACATTATTGGTCTTGCTAAATACATGCGTATTTTAAGTCCTGAATTTGTGGGTCGATTTGAAGGTAAAATAATTAATATTCATCACTCATTTTTGCCAGCATTTATAGGGGCTAAACCTTATCATCAAGCATTTGAGCGCGGTGTAAAAATTATTGGTGCTACCGCTCACTTTGTTAATAATGAGCTTGATGAAGGGCCTATTATTTTGCAAGATGTAACCAGCGTTACACATGCTAATACCGCCGAAATGATGGCTAAAATGGGCAAAGATGTTGAAAAAACAGTGTTTTGTAAAGCACTTCAACTTGCCTCAGAGCATAAGCTATTTATTAATGGTAATAAAACCGTGGTGTTTTCTTAGCATTAATCCAACTGCTTAATTATTCTACATATAAAAAATGCCAGCATTGTTGCTGGCATTTTTTTATCATAAATAAGCTAATAACTTTTTAAATGTAAATTATGCCTGCTCTATTGGTTCGAGCTTTAATTTAGCGGCAATTAAAACGGCTTGGGTACGATTGTACACACCGAGTTTTCTAAATATGGCTGTAATGTGTGCTTTTACTGTCGCTTCTGATATGTGTAGTTCATAAGCAATTTGCTTATTAAGTAAACCTTCGTGCAGATATTGCAGCACTCGGTATTGTTGAGGCGTTAATGAGGCAACTTGCGCTGCTATTTCTCTATCTTCACCTTCAATTTCAGCTACTTTGTTTTTTAGCTCTTTTGGTAGCCATGTATCGCCTTCAAGTATTTGGTTAATTGCACTGGCAATATCATCAGACGATGATGATTTAGGAATAAAACCCATAGCGCCGTAACCCATTACTTTAGAAACGATATTCACGTCTTCACTACCCGAAACAACGGCAATAGGTAAGCTTGGGTATTCTTCTCTAATACGAATAAGACCATATAAATCACCATTACCTGGCATGTGAAGGTCTAGCAGTAATATATCAAGATCCTCTTGCTCGCTTAACACTTGCAGTGTGCTGTCAAAATCGGATGATTCAAAAACCTCTAAACCCTCAAATTTTGCGCTCAGTGCGCCCTTTAGTGCTTCACGAAATAACGGATGATCGTCCGCTATTAAAAACTGACTCATGGTTCACTCCTAATAAATTCGGCTGCCAGTTAGGTTTAAAACCTTTACTGACAGCCGATATACTACGTTTAGAATCAACTTGTAATCAAGTTTTTAACGCACATTTAACGATTTAATCTGTTCTCGATTAGTTCATCGACAACTGAAGGATCGGCAAGCGTTGACGTATCACCGAGTTGTTGGTGCTCATTTGCAGCGATTTTACGTAAAATACGACGCATAATCTTGCCTGAACGTGTTTTTGGCAAACCCGGTGACCATTGAATCATATCTGGAGATGCAATTGGGCTGAGCTCTTTACGAACCCAATTACGTACCTCTTTAGTTAATTCATCGCTTACAGTTACACCTTCGTTAGGCGTAATGTAAACATAAATACCTTGGCCTTTAATATCATGGGGGTAACCTACAACAGCAGCTTCTGCTACCGCTTCATGCGCAACTAACGCACTTTCAATTTCGGCAGTACCAAGGCGGTGCCCAGACACATTAAGTACATCGTCCACACGACCTGTGATCCAGTAATAACCATCTTCATCACGACGACAACCATCGCCTGTAAAGTAAACTCCTGGGTAGGCGCTAAAATAAGTTTGTTCAAAACGTTCATGGTCGCCATAAACAGTTCGAGCTTGCGATGGCCAACTATCTAAAATAACTAAATTACCATCTACGGCACCTTCGAGTGTATTACCTTCAGCATCAAATAATGCAGGCGCAATACCAAAAAATGGATGTGTTGCAGAACCTGGTTTTGTATCAGTAGCGCCCGGAAGTGGTGTGATCATAATGCCACCGGTTTCTGTTTGCCACCATGTATCAACAATCGGGCAATTAGATTTACCAATACTCTCGTAATACCATGTCCACGCTTCTGGATTTATTGGCTCACCTACTGAACCTAAAATACGTAAACTATCGCGATGTGACGAAGCTGTAGGCTCATCACCTTTAGCCATTAGTGCTCTAATTGCTGTAGGGGCGGTATATAAAATAGTAACGCCGTGTTTATCAACTACTTCGCCCATACGCCCTGCAGTTGGATAAGTGGGGACACCTTCAAATAAAACCTGAGTACAACCGTTTACTAATGGCCCGTACGCAATGTAACTGTGGCCTGTGATCCAACCTACATCGGCACTACACCAATACACATCATCTTCTTTTAAATCAAATACGTATTCATGTGTCATTGATGAGTAAACTAAGTAGCCACCTGTAGTATGTACAACACCTTTAGGCTGACCAGTAGAACCTGATGTATACAATATAAACAAAGGATCTTCAGCATTCATTGGCTCTGGCTCACACTGTGCTGGTAAGTCAGCAACTAGCTCGTGCCACCATATATCGTGCTCATTCCAATCAACTTCACCGCCTGTTAATTGGTGCACAATAACGTGTTCAATTGTGGTTACAGTTTCTTGCGCTACCGCTTCATCTACATTTGCTTTTAATGGAACACAATTTCCTGCTCTGCGTCCCTCATCAGAAGTAATAACAACCTTAGCGCCAGAATCTCTAATACGATCAGCAATAGCCGATGGTGAAAAACCACCAAATACAACAGAATGAATAGCACCAATACGTGCACAAGCTTGCATTGCATACACCGCTTGTGGGGTCATTGGCATATAAATAGCTACGCGGTCACCTTTTTGTACACCCAGTTTTTTTAAACCATTGGCAAATTTAGCCACTTCATCATGAAGTTTTTGATAAGTAATGTTCTCACTTTGAGAAGGATCATCACCTTCCCAAATAAGCGCAATTTTGTCTGCTTTCGTTTTTAAGTGGCGGTCAATACAGTTGTAAGACGCATTTAAATAGCCATCTTCATACCATTTAATACTGATGTGGCCTTTATCAAAAGAGGTGTTTTTAACTTTAGTGTAAGGAGTAGACCAATCGAGGCGTTTGCCATGCTCACGCCAAAAACTTTCAGGGTCATCAATAGATTGCTTATAAAGCGTATTATATTTATTTTTATCAATGAGAGTCGCATCTTTAATATGCGCAGGAACTGGATAGATACTTTGTGACATCTTCGTCTCCATTTAAATTACTTGCCTTAAGCTTTTATCAAGGATTACTCAGCAGTACTTTATTAAGTATTAGACCTTAGTTGTACTCTACTCCAATTTGCTCATTTGTAGTTTATAATCCACCTGCTTTCAATTTTTTTACATAAATAATACAACGCGTTAAATGTAAGTAAATGCAAACTAATCAACTCTAAAACCTTAGTCTTATAGACCAATAGGTAATTGAGTAAATATTGCACATATTCAAAAGTGTTTGTGTACTTTAATAAAGATATTTGCGGTATTACTTGCCAAAGCTTTATTTAACGAATGAAAACAATATGTGTATTGAAAAGCCAAATTAACACCCTTTTTTATTCGTAAGTAATACTAGTAGCAAGTAATACAACCTTACATGAAAAAAAAAGCAACAAACAACAAGTAGCCTATAAAGGACACCACAATGAAACTTACCCCATTAAAAACATTAGCAGCAAGCGCTGTATTATGTGCACTATCAAGCACTGCTTATGCAGCGACTGCCGCAAAAATTGGTGATACGGAATTTACTTACGGTGGATACATTAAACTCGACTCTATGTGGAGTGATTATTCAGCGGGTGCGCCTGCAGGCTCAAACGTAGGTCGTGACTTTTACGTACCAAGTACGTTAACAGTTGGCGATGATAACAGCTCAGATGCTGTATTTGATATGCATGCTCGTGAGTCACGTTTTAACTTTGGCACAGCCACTGTTATGGATAACGGTAAAACCGTTAATACTAAAATTGAAATTGACTTTTTGGCCTCGGCTGCTGGCGGTAATGAGCGAGTTTCAAATTCTTACGCCCCGCGTATTCGCCATGCGTTTGTGACTTACGATGGTTGGTTATTTGGTCAAACATGGTCTAACTTCCAAAACGTGGGGGCGCTTGCTGAAACGCTTGATTTTGTAGGCCCTGCTGAGGGCACTGTGTTTGTGCGTCAATCGCAAATTAAATACACCACTGGCGCATGGTCGTTTTCATTAGAAAACCCAGAAAGTACAATTTCTACTACTAGCGGTATGGTAGTAACTGATGATGCATCATTGCCTGACTTTACAGCTCGTTACACACACAAAGCCGATTGGGGTAACATTGTGGTTGCAGCGCTTGCTCGCCAACTTACTTATAAAGTAGGCAGTGTTGATGCAGATGAAACTTCTTTTGGTATTAGTGCATCAGGTAAAATAAACCTTGGTGAAGACAACCTTAAATTTATGCTTACTCAAGGTAAAGGCTTAGGCCGTTACGTAGGCTTAAACGTTGCTCACGGTGCAGTACTTAATGGCGATGAACTAGATGCAATTGATTCGACTTCTGGTTTTGTTGCTTACCAGCACAAGTGGACAAGCCAATGGCGTTCAACGTTCTTATATTCATTCTTCAGTGCTGATAACAACACTGATTTATTAGCTATTTCTGGTGATCCGACTGAATCAAGCCAAAGCTATAGCGCTAACATTCTATACTCACCGGTTAAACGTCTAACTTTTGGTGCTGAGCTAAAGCATGCTGAGCGTGAAACTGAAAGCGGCGTTGATGGCGATTTAGACCGCTTACAGTTTTCTGTTAAATACTCTTTTTAATAACTAGAAAGCTAACTACTTTAAAAAGCGGCCTAGGCCGCTTTTTTTATAAGCGAGATTGAGTTCTATATAATTCATCAATTCGTACCTAAAATCTTTATATGTGGCGCTAAAATACAAAAAAATAGAATTATTATTGATAAAAACACTAAACACAATTGCAAATCGATATCATTTAGATTAAGTTACGCACTTCTTTTGAACTAACTGGAAAAACTTATGTCGTCCCCTCAAGTTTTGCGTTTATCTAAACTAAGCTTTGCTACTTCTTTAATTTTATCTGGTTATGCACTTGCTGATGAGGCAAATGTAAAATCTGAACCTCTCGAAAAAATTGCGGTATATGGTCAGCATCATAAAAACTACATTACTGAAGAAGCGCAATCGGCTACCAAACTAGGTTTAACAATTAAAGAAACACCACAATCAATCTCGGTAGTTTCACGCGCACTAATGGACGACTTTTCACTAGACGACATAAACTCAGTACTTGAAAGCACGCCAGGCGTAACAGTAGAGCAAATAGAAACAGATCGTACTTACTTTAAGGCCCGTGGTTTTGAAATTACGAACTTTCAAGTTGATGGCTTAGGGATCCCACAAAGCTCAGGCTCTATTCAAGGCAGTCTTGATACATCAATTTATGACCGTGTAGAGATAGTTCGCGGTGCTAATGGTTTAATGACTGGCGCTGGTAATCCTTCTGCAACTGTAAACATGGTTTTAAAAAAGCCAACTTATACAACACAGGCAAATGCATCAGCATCTTATGGCTCATGGAATAAAAAACGTTTAGATTTAGATGTATCTACGCCAATAAATGAAGACCACGCTGTACGCGCTGTATTTACAAAGCAAAAAGCTGACTCATATTTAGATCGCTACGAAACAGATAAAACCATTGTTTACTTAGCCTACGAAGGCAAATTAACAGACAACACATTATTAAGCGTTAACTATGTTAACCAACAAAAAGACGCAGATAGCCCGCTGTGGGGTGCACTACCTCTTTATTATACAGACGGAACAGCAACCGATTACGACGAATCAACCAGCACTGCTGCTGACTGGTCTTACTGGGATAACAGTGCTGAGCAAGTATATGTAACACTTGAACAAAACTTATCGGCAACATGGGTAGCTAGAGCACGTTATGCTCACATCGAAAACGAACAAGACTCAGAGTTGTTCTACGTATACGGCACCCCTGATAAAGATACTGAACTTGGTTTAACAGGTTATGCTAGCCGTTATGATTACGAAGATAAGCATGACTTATTTGATTTATATGCCAGTGGTAAGTTTGATTTATTTGGCCAAGAGCACGACCTATCATTTGGTGTTAGCCATGCTAAAATGGATTACAACGAGCAGTCTCTTTACGATTACACTACAGGCAATGGTTTTCCAGCTATGCCATCACTTAAAACGTGGGATGGTGTAGTACCAGAGGCAACACTTGCTGATGGCTTAGATGGTAGTGATATTACTAACGAGCAAAAATCAGCTTACATATCTACTCGCATTAAATTAAGTGAGCCTTTAAGTGTGCTCGCTGGTGTGCGTTATACCGATTGGAAAACAAAAGGGAGTGCTTACGGTGTTGAACAAACAAGAAGCGACTCTGAAGTTATTCCTTATATTGGCACGGTGTACGACTTTAACGAGTCTCTATCAGCTTATGCAAGCTACACAGAAACATTTGTACCGCAAAAAGAGCTTGATATTAATGCCAACCAATTAGCTCCCGTAATAGGTAAAAGTAGTGAAGTTGGTATAAAAGCACAGTTACTTGATGACCAAATTTTCGTAACTTTTGCTTACTTCGATGCAAAGCAGGAAGGGCTTGCCATAGCTTTACCCGACTCCCTACCTAGTGATACGCGTTATTATGCAGCAGATGGTATTAACAGCAACGGCTTTGAAGTTGAACTAAGTGGTCGAATAACCGATGATTTAAGCGCAAGTGTAAGTTTTAGTAACCTAAATATTGATGGTGATGATTTAGTTAAAGATTACACACCTGAAAACCAACTTAAAGTGGCCGCAACCTACCAAGTACCTTTAGTTGATGGTTTATCATTTGGTGCAAACTATCGCTGGCAGGATTCAACTAGCCGAGTTCAAGTCGAAGATGCAAATGGTATTGCAAGCGTCACTACTCACCAAGATGCATACGGGTTACTTGATTTAATGGCCACTTACGAAATTACAGATAACGTAGGAGTCACTTTCAATGTAAATAACACCACCGGTGAAAAATATTTGCACAGCCTGTACTGGGCACAAGGTTACTACGGTGCACCTCGTAACTACGCCCTATCTGTAAACTGGCAATTATAAATATATTTGATTAATTAAAGACTCTAGATTTTTTTAATTCAATAGAAAAAAACGACACATTTTTAATGTGTCGTTTTTATTTTATCTAACCTGATGTAAGTTTTTAATAACAAAAAAGCGCTAATCATTACTGATTAGCGCTTTTCAAAGCTCGGGTCAAATCAAGCTTAAAAACTCATTTGGGTGCAGTTTAAAGGTCTGGATCGTCGCCTAACTTATCTTCACCGTCTTCAGGTTCAATAGTTGCTTTTAGTAAAAGCATTTCGCGTAACTTACCTTCAATCTCATCTGCAATTTCTGGGTTTTCTTTCAAAAACTTAATTGAGTTAGATTTACCTTGGCCAACCTTGTTGCCACTGTAACTGTACCAAGCACCTGCTTTTTCAACAATTTTATGCTTAACACCTAAATCAATTAACTCGCCTTGCTTAGAAATACCTTCGCCATACATGATGATAAATTCAGCTTGTTTAAATGGCGGCGCTACTTTGTTTTTAACAATTTTAACGCGGGTTTCGTTACCAACAACTTCATCACCTTCTTTCACAGAACCAATACGACGAATATCAATACGTACCGATGCGTAAAACTTAAGTGCATTACCACCCGTTGTTGTTTCTGGGTTACCAAACATAACACCAATTTTCATACGGATTTGGTTAATGAAAATACATAACGTGTTAGAACGTTTAATATTACCAGTAAGCTTACGTAATGCCTGTGACATTAAACGTGCTTGTAAGCCCATGTGCGAGTCGCCCATGTCGCCTTCAATCTCAGCTTTTGGTGTAAGTGCAGCAACCGAGTCAATAATAACGACGTCTACTGCGCTTGAACGTACTAACATGTCACAAATTTCTAGTGCTTGCTCACCTGTATCAGGTTGAGATACAAAAAGATCATCAATATTTACACCTAGTTTTTGTGCATATACAGGATCAAGAGCATGCTCAGCATCAATGAAAGCACATGTTTTACCTTCTTTTTGAGCTTCTGCGATAACTTGTAAAGTAAGCGTTGTTTTACCAGATGACTCAGGACCATACACTTCAACAATACGTCCCATAGGTAAGCCACCTATGCCTAAGGCAATATCAATACCTAGTGAACCTGTAGATACAGATTCAATGTTTAACGCTTTGTTGTCACCCAATTTCATAATTGAGCCTTTACCAAATTGACGTTCAATTTGTGATAGTGCTGCGTCTAACGCTTTTTGTTTGTTATCGTTCATTTTGTTCTCCAATCCAGCTAATGCGAACAAGTATACTGTATGAAATCACAGTATCAAGCTAATTTTTTCATTTTATCTCATCTATTACACTTTTTAATGCAAATACAATAGCTTGCAGTCTTACTTGAGCCCTATCACCAGTAAATATTTGTTTAAAGGTCAGTACTTTGTCATCAATTTGTATGCCAAACCATACAAGTCCAACAGGTTTACCTTCTGTCGCCCCGCCAGGCCCTGCAATGCCCGATACAGCTATAGATATATTAGCGTTTGTTGCTTTAATAGCACCTACTGCCATTTCATGGACTGTTTGCTCGCTCACAGCACCGTATTGATTTAATGTACTAGCACTAACATTGAGCAAATCTTGCTTTGCTTGGTTACTATAAGTGACAAATGCACGGTCGATATAAGCTGAACTTCCAGGTGTATCGGTAAGCGCATAACTCACTCCGCCACCAGTACATGACTCAGCAGTAGTGATCCATAAGCATTTATCCGTTAAAATAGCGCCTAATTGCGCAGCAAGTGTTTTAATCTCTTGATGTAATTCCATATTCAGCCTTTGGGTAAATACATGTCGTTTGATCTTTATGCACCACACACTATAAAACAACAAACCCCTATGATGCAGCAGTATCTAAAAATAAAATCAGAGCATCGCGATATTTTATTGTTTTATCGTATGGGCGATTTTTACGAACTTTTTTTTGATGACGCTAAACGCGCCGCTCAATTACTCGATATTTCGCAAACTCATCGTGGTAAAGCTGGCGGCGATCCCATTCCTATGGCTGGCGTACCCTACCATGCGGTAGAAAACTACTTAGCACGTCTAGTCCAAATGGGTGAGTCAGTCGCTATCTGCGAACAAGTGGGAGACCCTGCAACCAGTAAAGGCCCTGTTGATCGTAAAGTAGTGCGTATAGTTACACCCGGTACAATTTCTGATGAAGCGCTTTTACAAGAACGACAAGACAATCTCCTTACCAGCGTTTGGCAAAGTAAAAAAGGCTTATACGGGATTGCTTATTTAGACATTAACTCTGGTCGTTTTAATATTGTCGAGGTAAATACCGACGAAGCCTTTAGCTCAACTATTCAGCGCCTATCACCAGCCGAACTTCTGTATAGCGAAAGCTTTGAAAACGTTCATTTAATTGAACATATAAAAGGCGCTCGCCGTCGCCCAGAGTGGGAATTCGACTTAGATACGGCTCAGCATTTATTATGCGATCAGTTTGGTACTAAAGATTTAGTTGGCTTTGGTGTTGATAAAGCCCATAGCGCGCTTGTTGCTGCAGGTTGCCTAATGCAATACGTAAAAGATACACAACGTATTGCACTGCCGCATATTCGTGCAATTACGCTTGAGCACAACGAACACGCTGTTATTTTAGATGCCGCTACCCGTAAAAATTTAGAATTAACTGTTAATTTATCAGGCGGGTTTGAAAATACACTTGCTCAAATACTTGATAAAACAGCCACACCTATGGGTTCTCGCTTACTTAAGCGCCGTATTCATACACCAATTCGTAATAAAGACGAGCTAAATTCACGTTTAAATGCCATTAGCGCTATTTTAGATGCGCAGCTTTGCGGTGAATTACACGAATCATTAAAAGAGATTGGTGATGTAGAGCGTGTTATTGCACGCCTAGCTTTATGTACTGCACGCCCGCGTGATTTAACTCGCCTGCGCAGTGCGCTACAAGCACTTGCACCACTGCATACTTTGTTAGCTGACGCTAACGATCCTCGTATAGCAGGTATCATCAAGCACTCGCCTGAACTCCCTGATTTACAAGCGTTATTAGAACGAGCTGTGATAGAAAACCCACCGGTACTTATTCGTGACGGTGGTGTTATTGCTCCAGGTTACAATAGTGAACTTGATGAGTGGCGTAACTTAAGCAAAGGTGCCACTGATGTCCTTGAGCAATTAGAACTGCGAGAGCGCGAACGTACGGGCATTAGTACGCTTAAAATTGGTTATAACCGCGTACATGGCTTTTTTATTGAAGTAAGTAGAGCTAATGCGCACTTAGTGCCAGCCGACTACATTCGTCGCCAAACGCTTAAAAATAACGAACGCTACATTATTCCAGAGCTTAAAGAGCACGAGGATAAAGTACTCGGTAGCCAATCAAAAGCTCTCGCGCTTGAAAAACAACTATACGAGGAGCTGTTTAGATTTATTGCTCCACATATTGAGCAGTTGCAAATGATGGCAGCAGCATTGGCCGATTTAGACGTTTTAAACAATTTAGCTGAGCGTGCATTCGCACTCAATTATGCAAAACCAGAATTGTGCGATAACGACAATATAAGCATTAAGCAAGGTCGTCACCCTGTTGTTGAACAAGTAATGAAAGAACCGTTTATTGCTAACCCTGTTGAATTAAACAGCCAACGTAAAATGCTAATTATTACCGGTCCAAACATGGGCGGTAAATCAACCTATATGCGCCAAACGGCACTTATTGTTTTAATGGCTCACATTGGCAGTTATGTACCCGCTGACAGCGCTAAAATTGGTAATATTGACCGCATATTTACACGTATTGGTGCAAGCGATGATTTAGCATCAGGGCGTTCAACCTTCATGGTAGAAATGACCGAAACAGCGACTATTTTAAATAATGCCACGGCGCAGTCTTTAGTGTTAATGGATGAGATTGGTCGCGGTACAAGTACTTACGATGGACTCTCTCTTGCGTATGCAACAGCCGATCATTTAGCATCAAAAATATCTGCTAAAACATTGTTTGCTACGCACTACTTTGAATTAACAGAACTTGCTGAGCAAACTACGGGCCTTGTAAACGTGCACCTTGATGCAATAGAGCATAACGACACTATTGCGTTTATGCATACAGTTCTCGACGGTGCAGCAAGCAAAAGCTTTGGTTTACAAGTAGCAGCTCTTGCAGGTGTGCCAAAAGCTGTGATTGCACAAGCAAAGCAAAAACTTAAGTTGCTTGAAAATCATCAAAGCGTTACTGCACCAAATACAGAGCAACAAGCCTTTACTTTTAATAACGAAATTGCACAAAGTACACCTTCTGAAGTTGAAGAGCAGTTAAGCGCAATCGACCCTGATAATTTATCGCCACGCCAAGCGCACGATTTGTTATATAAACTAAAAGCATTGCTGTAATTTATATCACCTAATTTACAAGCATAAAAAAAGCCGAAGAATAAACTCTTCGGCTTTTTAACACACATAGTCTCTTAAACTATTTAACTAGTTACGAAAACTGATTAAACAAGCTATCTGTACTTAAACCTTCTTGTTGCAAAATGTCTTTTAGACGACGTAATGCCTCTACCTGAATTTGTCTTACTCGCTCACGTGTTAAGCCTATTTCACGACCTACATCTTCAAGTGTAGATGGCTCATAGCCAAGCAGTCCAAATCGACGTGCTAACACTTCACGTTGTTTAGGGTTTAATTCACCTAACCAATCAACAATATGTTTATTAATATCATTATTTTGTACTTCGCCTTCAGGACCAGCACTTTTTTCATCAGGGATGATATCAAGTAGTACACTGTCGTTTTCGCCACCAATAGGCATGTCTACTGATGCAATTCTTTCGTTTAAACGTAGCATTTTAGTAACGTCTTCAACGGGTCTATCTAGGCAAGCTGCAATTTCGTCAGCTGTTGGCTCATGGTCAAGCTTTTGAGTTAACTCACGCGCTGTACGTAAATAAACATTAAGCTCTTTAACTACATGAATAGGTAAGCGAATGGTACGCGTTTGGTTCATAATGGCACGTTCAATTGTTTGACGTATCCACCATGTAGCGTAAGTAGAGAATCTAAATCCACGCTCAGGGTCAAATTTTTCAACTGCGCGAATTAAGCCTAAGTTACCCTCTTCAATTAAATCAAGTAGAGCAAGGCCGCGATTATTGTAACGACGTGCTATTTTAACAACCAAACGTAAGTTACTTTCAATCATACGTTTACGTGAGGCTTCACACCCTCGAAGTGATTTGCGAGAAAAAAACACTTCTTCTTCAGCACTAAGCAAAGGAGAAAAACCAATTTCGCCTAAATAAAGTTGAGTTGCGTCAAGATTTTTAGTTACTTCTTCTTTAGCAAAGATTTCATCGTCGTCTACTTTATCTAGTAGAGCTGTGCTTTCATCAACATCGATGTCATCGAACTTTTCGTCAGTCGTAGTATGTTTGTCAAGTTTTGCTGCGCTAGCCATAAGCCTTCTCCCGAGCAATTATCAATACCTAAAAATTAGGGTAGGTATTTAGCAGGATTGACAGCTTGCCCTCGGTAGCGAATTTCAAAGCGAAGCGCGGTGACCGGAGATTCTGAATTACCAATTTCTGCTATTTTTTGTCCTGCCTTAACTTTCTGCTTTTCTTTAACAAGTAATTTCGAGTTATGTGCATAAGCACTTAGGTAATCATCATTATGTTTCAATATGATTAAACTACCATAACCTCGAAGGGCGTTACCCGCGTATACCACTGTTCCTTGTGCCGCAGCTAAGACTGAAGCCCCTTTGCGATTAGTAATCTGTAAACCTTTATAACCGTTTTCCTTATTAGAAAAGCGTTTGGTAATTTTGCCCTGTGCAGGCCAAAACCACTTAACTTTACTGCTCGACAAACGTTTAGTATTACTAATTTTGTTACTGGCTTGTTTCTGAACATACTCTCGTTGTTTTGGGGGATCAAGCTCTTTCTTTAAAATTTTGTTATTTTTTTGTAATTTTTTTATAGACTTTTTACTCGAATTCGTATAATTTCCATCCCTTTTTGTTTTTTCGGGCTTAGGGAGTAAGGAGATGTTTTGCCCAGGGAAAATTGTGTAAGGTGATGGAATTGAATTGTTTTTTGCAAGTAATCTAAAGTCTTGCCCAGCACTAAAGGCAATAGAGTAGAGCGTATCTCCTTTTTGTACTTTATAGCTAGCCCCATTGATGTTAACAGTATGACCTAAATCATTAACATTATTATTTAAGCTACTAACAGGTGCAGGAACATGGCGAGAAGAGCAACCAAAGAGAAAAATACTAATAAATATAGTTACATACAGTAAACACTGTTTATTCATTGTATTTTTCCCCTAAATTAGAAAATTGATATTTTTAACGCTTAACGCAATAAAAAGTAAGCTAGCGCAATTAATACCACTAATCCCCAACCAAGTATTTCAATATACTGACGTAATTTTCGCTCCATTTGAGCTCCGCCCCACTTCATTAAGGCTGAAACTAAAAAGAATCGCGCACCGCGCCCAATGGCTGATGCTATTAAAAATGGCAAAAATGCCATTTGTAAAACGCCTGCGCCAATCGTAAATACTTTATATGGTATAGGCGAAAAACCGGCTAAAAACACAACCCAAACACCGTAATCCTTAAACCAGTTTAGTGCTATATCAAACTTTTCTTGCCAGTGCATTTGTGCAATCAATGGCTCTACAACGGGTTCAAATAGCCAAAAACCAAGTAAGTAACCAACCACTCCACCAATAACCGATGCTATTGTGGCAAAGCTTGCAAATCGCCATGCTTTGTTTGGTTGCGCAAGCGACATAGGTGCAAGCATTACATCGGGTGGTATCGGGAAAAAAACTGATTCTGCAAAGCTCATAGCAGCTAAGTAACGTTCCGCATGACGGTGTTTTGCCCACACTAGGGCCATATCGTATAACTTGGTAAACAACTTCAAAATGAATTCCTATTCAATATCGCCAGGTACTAACGGCACAAATCTAACGGGAGCAATAACATGCTCTTTATAATTATCGCCTTTGCGGATAACCATTACTAATTTTTGATCGCTCTCACCAATTGGGGCTAATAACACGCCACCATCGGCCAACTGAGCAAGTAAGTCTTGCGGAACTTTAGAGGCCGCAGCAGTCACTATAATACCATCAAACGGCGCTTGTGATTGCCAGCCTTGCCAACCATCGCCATGCTTCATGGTTACATTATATAAATCGAGTTGCTGCAAACGTCTTTTTGCCTGCCACTGAAGTGTTTTAATACGCTCTACCGAGTAAACCTTTGTAAACGTTTTGGCCAATATTGCAGTTTGATACCCAGATCCCGTACCTATTTCTAGCACTTTATTGCGCACACCAGCTAAACGAAGTAGCTCTGTCATGCGCGCTACTATGTAAGGCTGAGAAATTGTTTGCCCTTGCCCAATAGGGAGCGCTGTATTTTCATAGGCTTTGTGTTTTAGCACATCATCTATAAAAATATGGCGCGGAATATCAGCTATAGCACTAAGTACTTGCGTATCTTCAACACCTTCACGCTTTAGTAAGTCAGAAAGCGCTTTAGCACTGCGGGTATAATTAGCGAGCACGATTAATCTCCAAATCGGCTAACCATTCTCCTACTGCCTTTAAGCTATCTTTAGCTGTCATATCAACACTCAGTGGCGTAACTGAGGCATAGCCATTATTGATTGCGTAAAAGTCGGTGCCTTCACCAGCATCGCTTTCGGTGCCAAGCGATCCGTACCAATAAATATCACGCCCCCAAGGATCGGTTTGTTTCGTCATCGTTTCAGCTTTATGACGAGCACCTAAACGTGTTACTTGCACCCCTTTTAATTCACTTAATGGAATATCTGGCACATTAATATTTATTATTTGATCTTTTGGAAGCGGATGCGAAGCCAAGCCTTTAATAATATTTACGGTAACAGCAGCGGCTGTTTCAAAATGATCGCCATTATGTGAGCAAAGCGATACCGCAATTGCAGGCAGACCTAAATGGCGACCTTCAGTTGCAGCGGCAACAGTACCGGAATAAAGCGTGTCATCACCCAAATTGGCACCATGGTTAATACCTGCAACAACTAGATCTGGCTTTTCATCAGCTAGCTGATTTACACCTAAATGTACACAATCAGTGGGTGTGCCATTAACTGACATAAAACCATTTTCGAGTGTAGTCGCTCGTAGCGGGTTCATAAGTGTTAAAGAATTACTCGCACCACTACAGTTGCGATCAGGTGCAACAAGGGTTACATCTGCAATTTGTATAAGCGCCTGATATAAAACCGCAATGCCTTTGGCATTTACGCCATCATCGTTACTTAACAGTATCTTCATTTATGCCATTATCCTTTTCTTTGCGCTCTCGAGGGCTAGCATCAGTGTAATCCACCAGCTCACGTAATAATGCGGTTGCAAAACACCCTTTTGGCAAACCAAAGCTTAGTTTTAGTGTGGTTTCATCAAGTGTTTCAACGGTTAAGTTTTGTGGAATTAAGCGCAGCATTCGGCGCTCATTTTTAAGGCCTAACTCACCTAAACCATCACACCATGTTTGGAAAGGTGCAAGCCATATTTTTTCTTGTTCGGTTAAGCCTTTTTCGCTTTTTCCCACCATAGGTGCCGACATCATAATATCGCCGGTAGCTAATCGCTCTATGTTTTCGTCATTAATTGCATCTTCAAAAAATGCATTGCTGCCGCTGAGCATAAATACTTCACGGTGCATTGTTTTAGCTAAACCATGCTCTTTTACACGTAAGCTCACTAACTGATTAAATACATGCGATCGTGCTGCTGAAATAATAATACCGCGCAACTTTTTATCGCGAATACGCTCACCGGCAAACATTTTTTCAGCCATAACTAAGTTATGACCGCCATGCCCAAAGCGCTGTTCGCCAAAGTAATTAGGCACACCTGCGCGTACTGCGTTAATACGACATAAAATATCAAGAGGGTTGGTTACGTTACGAAGCGCAATAGTAAATTTATTACCTTTGTGGCAGCCCGTACGTAACTTACGGTCGTGGCGCTGTTGCGACACAATAAAAATACTCTCACTATTTAAATCACTAAAATCGATAGGCTTTTTAATTGGTACTTTTACACTAAACCACTGCGAGCACACGCCGTGGCGATCTTTCATGCCTGCATAGCTTACGTCTCGCGGTGAAACACCCGCACGCTGTGCAATTAGCTTTGCAACGTATTGCGTGTTTTCGCCTTTTTTAACCACCTGCAAACACACGTGTTCGCCACTGCCGGTAAATTCTATACCTAAGTCTTCATCAACCATAAAGTCTTCAGCTGTGGTTTTAAAATCAGCTTTAGAAAGTGGTGCACCGTATAAATAATTTAAATCGCTCATGCGTTTTTTGTACTCGCAAGCTCTTTACTCATAATAACCACCGCATGGCTCGAAATACCTTCTTTGCGCCCTTCAAAGCCTAGCTTTTCGGTAGTAGTGGCTTTAACGTTAATTTGGCTAAGGTCGCAATTTAAATCGCTGGCTAAATTAGCGCGCATAGCTTGAATATGTGGCAACATTTTTGGTGCCTGAGCAACAATAGTCACATCGCCATTACCAAGTACATAACCTTGTTCTTTAGCTAAGCCCACCACATGGCGAAGTAAAATACGGCTATCGATATTTTCATACTCGCTTGCCGTATCGGGAAAGTGCTTACCAATATCACCCATTGCAAGTGAGCCTAAAATAGCATCGCATAATGCATGAATAGCAACATCACCATCTGAGTGCGCTAAAAAGCCCTGTGGGTAATCAATTTTTTCACCACAAATAGTTAACGGGCCTTCGCCGCCAAATTTATGTACGTCAAAACCATGGCCAATTCGTATCATAATCCACTCTCGTTTTGTTGTTTATGTAATAAAAACCCAGCCAGGTCTAAATCCTCTGGCGTGGTTATTTTAATATTATCGCTACGACCTGCTACAAGCTTAACCGGTTTACCCGCCCACTCAATTGCACTGGCTTCATCGGTAATAGTAGCCCCACTTGCTAATGCGTTTTGCAGTGCATTTTTAAGCTCGTCATATTTAAAAAACTGCGGGGTAAGTGCTTGCCATAAATCATCTCGCGGCACAGTTTGTAGGGCATGAGTGTGGCCGCGTTTTATAGTGTCTTTTACTTTGCTAGCTAAAATACCGCCTTCATCAGCGTTAATGCATTCATCAATTAAACGTTCTATATCACTGATATTAACTAATGGACGAGCAGCATCATGCACCAATACCCATGTAGGTGGGTTAGGCGCTAAAAAAAGCAAGCTATTGAGCACCGAGTCGGCTCGCTCTTTTCCGCCACTGGCTCGCACAATGCGATTATCAAGCAGTGGGAGTTCGTCAAAATAGGGGTCGCTGTCGCTAAGGGCAACAACAATAGTGCGTAATTGAGGTAATTGAGAAAGTTTAGCTAAGGTGTGTTCTAAAATGGTTTTACCGGCTAATTGTATATATTGCTTAGGCGCATTGTGCTGCATTCTACTGCCAACACCCGCAGCAGGTACAATTGCTGCAATAGTCTGTTTATTTGTCATATTGTTTGCCCGGTAAAACACGAATAAATGTTTCGTCCGGTTTAATCATTCCCAATTCGTTGCGTGCACGCTCTTCAATGCCTTCTTGGCCAAGCTTTAAGTCTTCAATATCTGCTTTAAGTACTTTATTACGTTTAATGAGTTTTTCGTTGGTTTGATGATGCGACGTTACTGCACCTTTTAGTCGTGTGTAGTCTTGTAAACCATTATGACCAAACCATAACCTGTATTGTACAAACAGTGCTAAGCACAGTAAGCCAACTTGAAAAATACGCATTTAACACTCCTTATTTTAAATTCCAAATACCTTAACTTTAATACGCTAAGGGGCGCTTTAAATTGCGCCAATTAATACTACCCGCTAAAAGCATTTCGCGTAGTGATAAAACACGCGGCATACAACGCTTCGAAAATTGCCACTGATGCCCGCAACATGCAGCGGTTAAACTCACTTTACTTGGCTTTATTAGCTGAGCATTTTGCTGCTCTAGCCCATTTCCTAAAAAATCAAACCAACCAAGCTCGTTACAATGCAGCTTATTTTCGCCTAACTGATCGATACTGTCTATTCTAAGACGCACCTGATCGTAGCCATGCAATATAACGGGCACAATAAGCCCCACTTTGGCATACGTTTGATAAAAAAGTTCATTAGCTTGAACATTCACATCGGGTGGGGTCGGTTTTTGCTTTTCAAGCCACGTACCATTTTGTGCATCAAGCGTAAAAGGCGTGTCACCATTGGCAACTAACGTTGCCGCTCGCTCAATATAATAAGGTAGGCTTTTTAACTGGCGGCGCAGTTTATCGGCATTAGGCTCTGCAACTAATCGCTGAACCTCACGCTGATAAAACGCATTGCACAATTGTGCATACAACACTTTTTGTGCATCAGTTTGCCAAATTTCAACTTGCTGTTGAGCACCAAGTGACTGATTTTTAGCGACCAAAAGCTGTACTCAAAAATATTCAGGTAAATGTTTTATAACACAGTATTGAATGTTTTTTAAGCGCAGCGCACTATTTTAAGCGCTTGGCTTTTCACCTAATTTTGCTTTACCTGATTCTAAAAATTGCACAACCGTATTACGCTTTTTACCAATCAATAAACTGCCATCAGCTAAAAACATAAAGTTTTGCCAATTGCGTTTAAATACATCAAACGTCGTTTCGATAATATTATCGCGTGCCATACAAAAATAAACCGTGGTGTTAGCTTCCCAATCTAAAAACGTTAAGATTGCTTCTGGTGGTAACGCATCGCCATTTTCCCACGCATCTTGCCAATCTACTTCTTGGCTAAAGCTTTTTTCTTGACCACACCAATCGGTGTCTTCAAAAAAATCAGGGTGATCAAATTCACGGCTCACCATGGTTGTCCAAAGTACGGCTGCGCGCTCGTCGCTCATAGGCTTTATTTTTGCTGCGTCTTCATCAGATACAGGTAAATCTTTGTGGCGAAAAACCCACGCCTTTTTGTAATCATCTAAAGAAATATAGTTCATAGTATTGGCAAATTAGTTAACATTAAAAGTGCAGAGCCAAATTATACAAGAGATCAAAACATGACTACAGCAATAAAACCACTTTCCCTAAAACCAGGCATATACCAACACTACAAAGGCCCGCAATATAAAGTTATTCATGTTGCCACCCATAGCGAAACCGAGGAACAGCTTGTGATTTACCAAGCACTTTATGGTGAATTTGGTATATGGGCGCGCCCACTTAGTATGTTTTTAGAAACTGTTGAAAAAGAAGGTGAGGTCATACAGCGTTTTGCTTATATTGGACCTGCTGCTTAACTATGGCATTATAACAAAATAACTTACTGCTCAGACCAGACAAGGGTACACCGTGCAATTTAATTCAACTGACAATTACATAGCGAGTAGCGCACTTAAACAAGCTGTAAATGCTGCCATTATGCTCGAAAAACCACTTTTAATTAAAGGCGAACCTGGCACAGGTAAAACCATGCTGGCTGAGGAGTTGGCTAAAAGCTTAGATACCACGCTTATTCAGTGGCATATAAAATCGACTACTAAAGCGCAGCAAGGTTTATACGAGTACGACGCGGTTTCGCGCCTGCGCGACAGCCAACTAGGTGACGAGCGTGTACACAATATTGGCAACTACATCGTTAAAGGTAAGCTTTGGCAGGCATTTACGTATGCAGAGCTTAACGGCAAACGCCCAGTGCTTTTAATTGATGAAATAGACAAAGCCGACATAGAGTTCCCAAACGACTTACTACTTGAGCTCGATAAAATGGAGTTTCATGTTTATGAGACTAACGAGCGCATTGTCGCAAAAGAGCGCCCTATTGTGATCATCACATCAAATAACGAAAAAGAATTGCCGGACGCATTTTTACGCCGCTGCTTTTTTCATTATATTGATTTTCCTAGCAGCGACGAAATGCAGCAAATTATTGACGTGCACTACCCTAACGTTAAACAGGATTTAGTACGCCAAGCACTTGAAGTGTTTTTTAACCTGCGCGAAGCAAACGGCCTTAAAAAGAAACCTTCCACCAGCGAATTACTCGATTGGTTAAAGCTTTTAATGGCTGAAGACATAGACGCTAAAACACTGCACGACAAAGCGCAAAAAGGCGGATTAATGCCAATGTTTGGCGCCTTACTTAAAAACGAGCAAGATATAAGCCTAATCGAAAAACTCGCCTTTATGAGCCGCCGTTAAGATGTTGATTGCGTTTTTCTTCAAACTGCGTGAATACCGCCTACCTGTAAGCCTGCGCGAATTACTCGATTTAATTAACGCCTTAAAAAAAGGCGTTATATTTGCCGACGTAGACGCCTTTTACCATTTAGCACGCACCATAATGGTAAAAGACGAAACGCACTTTGATCGATTCGACAAAGCCTTTAGCGACTACTTTAGCGGTATTGCCGACCTTGATTTGCTCGAGAGCTTAAAGCAACAGCACAACCTACCTGAAGATTGGCTACGTAAAGAGTTTGAAAAACACCTAAGCGATGAAGAAAAAGCCCAACTAAAAGCCATGGGCGGGCTCGACGAGCTTATGAAAACCCTAAAAGAGCGTTTAGAAGAGCAACAAAAACGCCACGCTGGCGGCAATAAATGGGTGGGCACTGGCGGCACATCACCTTTTGGTGCATACGGCTATAACCCAGAAGGTGTGCGTATAGGGCAAGACGGCAACCGTAACCGCCAAGCAGTAAAAGTGTGGGATAAACGAGAATACAAAAACCTCGACACCGACAGAGAAATTAGTTCGCGCACAGTTAAACTCGCCCTTAAAAAGTTACGAAAGTTCGCCCGCACAGGCGCAAGCGACACGCTAGATTTAAACGAGACTATTCGCGCTACTGCAAAACAAGGCGGCATGCTTGATGTAAAAATGGCGCCCGAGCGCCACAATGCAGTAAAAGTATTGATGCTATTTGATATTGGCGGCTCAATGGATGACTACATTCATACCTGCGAAGAGCTATTTAGCGCCGCCCACAGCGAATTTAAACACCTAGAGTTTTACTACTTTCATAACTGTTTATACGAGCACGTTTGGCAAGACAACGCGCGCCGCCATTCAAACGTGATTGACACCATGACGCTGATTAATAAATTTACCAGCGACTACAAAGTAATATTTGTCGGTGATGCCACTATGGGCCCATATGAAATAACCTACCCTGGCGGCTCGGTAGAACACTACAACGAAGAGCCCGGCAGTGCATGGTTATCACGTGTCACAAACCACTTTGATAAAGTCGCCTGGCTCAACCCACAACCCGTTGAACACTGGCCATACTATCAATCGATTGGCTTTATAAAAGAGCTAATGAACAACCGCATGTATGCGTTGAGTTTAGATGGGATAAGTAGAGCGATAAAAGAGCTGAGTTAAAGTGAATAATAGAAATATATTAAAATTAATTTTGTTTGCATCACTTATTATAAATTTGGTTTTTATTACTATCTTTATAAGTGACTCTAAAAAGAATAAAAGCATTTATTTATTAGCAAGCAATGTTGAAGCTAAATGCTTGAATGATTGGAAATCACAAGACTCTAGGGTGCCTTTTATTACCTCTCATCAAATTTTAGGACCAGATCCTTTTACTGAGTATAACCTTTTAGAGCTGGGAGGTTATGATCAGTCAACATCTTTCACATACGAATTCTCAGCATGTTTTAAAGATAAATTTTCTACAGTAAGAACAATTGCAGAGATGAAATATGCTATTGATTTCATGGGTAAGCAATCAAAAAATGTTGGATTTTATAAATTACCAAATTCTGACGAAATTATTGTTTACTCAAATGAGTAACAATTAGGCTAGATTGGCTAAACTCACAACTCGTCGAGCAGTGGCTGCACTACCAATCAATTGGCTTTATAAAAAAGCTAATGAACAACCGCATGTATGCGCTTAGTTTAGATGGGATAAGTAGAGCGATAAAAGGGCTGAGTTAAATTTTGACTCAGCTATATTTGTATTAGAGTAGTTTGAATCATCAATTTAAAAAGTAATAGTAGCTTTAGTTATTTACATCAAAAAGAAATACCAACATTACAATTATCTGCAACACATCCAGATAACTCTGAAGAACCTCCATCAGGAAAAGTTACTTTTAAATAATCACCATTAGCTTCAAAATAGAAGCCTGCAAAAACCATATCCAGACGCGAAACCAAAATATCACACTGCTCAGTGATAGTTAGTACAAGATGTATTTTTCGATGCCTTTCTCTAATAGTTATACAAGGGCCTTTAACTTCTACATCCCAGAGAGAAGAATTAGCTTTCCACTCATTATCTTTAATTTCTAGTGAGACTTCTCCATTAGAGTCTGTAAATAGACCAGATAGCAAAAATGGTTGACCTAAGTACTCTGGTTTTTTTAATTGAAATAATGGGTAATTTGCAACTTGAATAGGGATTTTACAGTTGCTTAACTTGACACCACCAAAAATTAAAGAAGGATTACGCTCTGGGAAATCAAAAAACTCATTAGAGTAACCTTGTTGTAAACACTTTGGCATCCGCATTGCTAATTTTACACGTGACTTTGACCACATTTTTGTAGTTACCTTTGAATGGCATTGAGGACATAGGAGGGTCATATTAGCCGGGTCATGTTTATTTGCATCTTTAAACTCAGGATCTACATGTTCATATTGAATTATTCCTAATCCACAAATAACACACCCGAACCCACAGTGCTGACGAATCTCTCGCTTTATTTCTGCTGGAATTACTCTACTCAAACCAAACTTATTAACTTCCATATTATTCTGATCCAGTTAAATTATTATATTAAAGACATTTTATTTTTTCTGTAGAATTTTATTTACTTAATAAACTTACACATTCCTAATCCTAAAACATCTCCATCACGCTTTACATAACCATATTGTGTATAAAAACTTTCTTTACCGTGAGCACTTAATAAAGCTATTGTAGCGCCATTAGAGCAGGTGTTGCTTAGGTAGTCTTCAATGTGGGTCATAACTAAATGACCTATGCCTTGTTTTTGATAGCTTGGCGCAACAATTACATCTTGAATATAAAAATACATTGCGCCATCACCGATTATTCTACCAGTACCTATCAACTTATCGATGTGGTACACGGCAACCCAAAACAATGAATTTTCGATGCTTGCTTTTAATGTTTTATCGTCAGGGTTTTGCCACTTTGCTTGTGCGCGTAAATTAGTAAATTCATCCAGTGCTGGAGCTGAATATTCAACCTTATATTCCATAACATCCCCTACTCACTTTTGAAGCCCTTTACTCATAAACAAGCTGTACGGATCTAACTCATAATCACCAAACGGTTCGCACTCTTTAAAACCAAATTGAGTGTAAAGCTTTTGTGCGGGCAAAAATGCCTTTGCCGTGCCGGTCTCTAAGCTTAACTTTTTGTAACCTCGCAAAGTTGCTTGCTCAATAATATGCGTGAGCAATTTAGCAGCGATGCCTTGGCGTAAATAGTTGCTTGAGGTGCGCATTGATTTAATTTCGCCATGAGTGGCATCGAGCGCTTTTAATGCGCCAACACCCGCTAAATTATTATCAATCCATAAGCTATAAAAGATTATATCGGGCTGAGTGAGTTTGCTCACATCAAGTGCATGTACGCTCTCAACAGGTGAGTGCTTTAGCATATCGTTATGATGCGCATGTAGTAGTTTTATAACGTGTGGGTTTGAAAGCTCACCTATTCTAATATCCATTTATACCTCGTTTAATCCTAGAATTTAATGCTTTAGGGCTTTAATGAAAACCCTAAAGTAAGTGGCTCTATTTAGGCTGCTAGTTTCCATACTACAAACGCAACAGCAAAGCCTACTAAATACACTAAACCTAACCACGTTAAACTACGTAATAGCACGCTGTGCTTTATAGCAGGCTCTGAGCGCACAAGGCTAAAGTTAAGCCATGCAAAAACGGGGGTGGTAACAAACGAAAGTGTCATTGCAAACGTAAGCATTGGACCAAGGGCTGATTTAAAGAATAAAATAACGGCCATGCCAGCTAGTGCTTGCAGTACAAGCCAAATATTTAGGCTGTGTTTTGATTGCTTAAAGCCAAGTAGTTTATGAGATTCGTTAAGCGTGCGGGCGTAGCCATCTAGCACGGTAAGTGTAGTGCCAAACATACATAAAAAGGCGATTGCTGATACAAGCGGCCTTGCCCACTCGCCTATTGTTAATGCGTACATATCAATAAGCTGCTTGGCAAACGCGACACCGCCGAGTTCTATACTACTGGTTTGCCCGTACTGCACTAATACACCTAAGCTAAAAAATACCAAGGCTAAGCCAGCTGTAAGCCAGTAACCTACGTTAAAATCGAACAAGCCTTGGCTTTTAGAAACTGTTTGCTGCGCTTGTTTTTCTTTTAGCCATAAAGAACTTAATGCAGATATTTCGATAGGGGCTGGCATCCAACCCATTAAAGCCACCATAAAGCTCAGCATAGCCAGCTCGTAAGGTGATGGGCCAACATAGTCAGCAGGCGCCATTGGGCCATTACTAAACGCGATAACTAACGCAATAACGGTAGCCAGCGTTAATAACCCCATTATGCCTTTGGCCACACTGTCGAGCGCTTTAAAGTGCCCTAACAATAATATGGCTAAGCACACTCCTAATAATATCCAACATAGCAGTGTTACTTCTATCACTACGGGCAACGCGTAATGCAGTAAGCTTGCAGTAAGTAGTAATACGCCAGCGGTATTAACTACGGCGGCTACAATGTTTAAACCGATAAAACTGTAAAAATAAAACGGGCCTTTACTTTTATAGCCCTCCACTAGGCTATTTTTAGTCGCGAGTGTGTATTCCATACCAAAGCGAAAAAACGGGTACTTTAAAACATTAACAACCAGTATTAGCCAAAATAGTTGCCAGCCAAATATTGCCCCAGCTTGCGTAGAGGCAACTAAGTGAGAACCGCCAATAGCGGCTGTTGCCATGAGTATTCCAGGTCCAAGCGCACCTAGTCGAGACTTCCATACTGCTTTTGTTGTGTGCATTAATTTCTCAAAATATGTGTGTTATACGCTGCTTTTATTAATTTTTTTGATTAATAAACTGCAAGAACGCATAACTTACCTAAATTACAGGCAATAAAAAAGAGCCATACGGCTCTTTTTTACAATACTTTGTGACTAAATTTTATTTAAGATCCATCTCTTGGATGATCTCGTGTGCGATTTCAGGTGTAGTGCTAACAGGCTTTTCGTGTAAGTTTGCTTTTATCTGCCCTTTTCGATGTTTTAGTGCCGCATCGAGTTTTTTAGCTGCGCTTGCAATGGCAGGGTACATAACTTCGTTTTCCCCTTTTACCGATATGCGCGTGCCTTCGTAATTAGTGCTAATTTCAGCTTGGATTTTATGATGCTCTTTAGACAAAATAATATCGAGTGCAATAAGCGATGGAAAGTGGCTCTCGATTTTTGAAAATTTTTCGTTGATGTGCTCTCTAATAGAGTCAGTAACTTCAACATGGTGACCAGAAAGATTAATTTTCATAGGGTATCCTTTTATTTGTTACCTCATAAATAGTATTGGGGGCTATTTAGATTAACACAAGGAAAAAAGAGAGATATTTGAGGTTTATTTGCGGTTTTTGGTGATTTAAATCATGCGTTGTGCAAAGTTTATGCAAAGCCCATAGTGCATGGGCTTTCAGACGTCTAGCTGTATTGATTAATCTGTGTACGAACAACAGTAGTCAGCAAAATCAGATACTTTTACTTTAAAGCTTACATTTGCATCAACATTAAACGATTCACCTGCGTTAAATGTTTTCCACTCACTTGCCCCTGGTAATAAAATATCCCATTGGCCAGCTAAAAGCTCCATGCATTCTTTTTGGTTTGTATCAAAAACAAACTCACCAGGTTGCATAAAGCCTAAAGTTTTCGCTTCGCCATCACCTAAAATAACGGTACGGCTCGACACTTTTCCGTCAAAATATACATTGGCTTTTTTTACTACACTTACGTTATCGAACTTTGGCATTTTTAGCTCCTGCTATTAATTTAAGATTTTTATTTATAAATTTTATCGCACTACCTTGCCTGATAGCTTACTTTCTTGCAAGGAAAGCAGCATTGTTCAAGGTGAAGTTGCTTCATGTTAGGGCATAAAAAAACCCGCAACATGTGCGGGTTTTTCAATTACTTACTTTATTTAATCAAAGCGATTAAAAAAGCTCGTTTGCTTTGCTTACAATGTTTGCCACTGTAAAACCAAAGTGCTCAAACAGCTCACCAGCAGGTGCCGACTCACCAAAGGTAGTCATACCTACTACTGCGCCATTTAGACCTACGTACTTGTACCAGTAGTCAGCAATACCTGCTTCTACTGCTACGCGGCGTGTAACAGATGCCGGTAATACGCTTTCTTTATACTCTGCGCTTTGATCTTCAAAGGCATCAGTACATGGCATAGATACAACACGTACCTTTTTACCTTGGCTGCGTAGCTCAGTTGCTGAATCTTGTGCTAGTTGCACTTCAGAACCCGTTGCAATTAAAATAATTTCAGGATTGCCGTCACAGCTAAGGATGTAACCACCCTTTTTAACATCGCTTAATTGCTGTGCGTCACGCGCTTGTTGCTCAAGACCTTGGCGAGTAAAGATTAACGATGTAGGACCGTCTTTACGCTCAATAGCTTGTTGCCATGCAATTGCCGACTCAACTTGGTCACATGGGCGCCAGTTGTATAAGTTAGGCGTTAAACGCATGCTTGCAATTTGCTCTACTGGTTGGTGAGTTGGACCATCTTCACCTAAACCGATTGAATCGTGCGTGTATACAAAAATGCTTGGTTGCTTCATTAATGCAGCCATACGTACGGCATTTTTTGCATATTCAACAAACATTAAGAACGTAGCACCGTAAGGAATAAAGCCTTTATGAAGGGCAATACCATTCATAATTGCCGACATACCAAACTCACGTACACCGTAGTAAATGTAGTTACCGCTTGCATCGTCGTGTGTTAAACCTTTAGAGCCATCCCAAATTGTTAAGTTTGAGCCTGCTAAATCGGCTGAGCCACCCATAAATTCTGGTAATAACGGACCAAATGCGTTTAATGCATTTTGCGATGCTTTACGAGACGCTGGGTTTGCAGGGTTTGCTTGTAATTGCTCAATGTACGCTTGAGATTTTTCAGCCCAATCGCCAGGCAGTTCGTTATTAATACGACGCTTATATTCAGCTGCAAGCTCTGGGTATGCTTTTGCGTATGCTGCAAATTTTTCGTCCCAGCTTGATTCAAGCTGCTGACCTTTTTCTTTGCTATCCCATTGTGCGTAAATATCATCAGGAATTTCGAACGCATCGCCAGTCCAACCTAAGAATTCGCGAGACGCTTTAATTTCGTCATCACCTAGTGGTGCACCGTGACAATCGTGGCTACCAGATTTATTAGGTGAGCCGTAACCAATAATTGTTTTACAACAAATTAGTGATGGTTTATCGGTAACACTTTTAGCTTCTGCAATTGCAGCACTTATAGCATCGCTGTCGTGGCCATCAACACCACTAATTACATGCCAACCGTATGCTTTAAAGCGAGCTGGCGTGTCATCTGTAAACCAACCTTCTACTTCACCATCGATTGAAATGCCGTTGTCATCCCAAAATGCAACAAGTTTACCCAGACCTAATGTGCCTGCAAGTGAACCAGCTTCATGAGAAATACCTTCCATAAGGCAGCCATCGCCCATAAATGCATAGGTAAAGTGATCAACAATATCGTGACCTTCGCGGTTAAACTGTGCAGCAAGTGCTTTTTCGGCAATTGCCATACCTACGGCATTTGTGATCCCTTGACCTAATGGACCCGTAGTAGTTTCGATTCCTGGTGCGTAACCATATTCTGGATGACCTGGTGTTTTAGAATGCATTTGACGGAAGTTTTTAATTTCGTCCAGTGGTAAGTCGTAACCACTTAGATGCAATAGAGAATAGATAAGCATTGAACCGTGGCCGTTTGAAAGAATAAATCTGTCACGGTCAGCCCACTCTGGATTTGTTGGGTTGTGTTTTAGATAATCGCGCCATAATACTTCTGCGATATCAGCCATGCCCATAGGGGCTCCAGGGTGACCAGATTTGGCCTTTTGTACTGCGTCCATTGACAAGACGCGAATAGCATTTGCAAGTTCTTTGCGAGATGGCATGAATTCTCCTACCTTTATGTGTATTTGCGCGGGTATTTATGTGTTTGTTTATGCACCCAAGTAACTTGGGTTTGTTTATATCGACCATTCTTACTTATTGTGGGGGCTGTGTGCAATTAAAAACCCTATAAAAGTGAGGCATTATGAATATTTTTTAAGACCAAAAAGTTATTAGTAATTTTATTTAGACGTCTAGGCGTAAAAACACTATGCAAGGTGTTTTGTTTTCGATAAAATACGCCCCTTAATTTTTTAGCGCTAATACCGACGTTTGTGAAGCGCAATATTTGTGAGCAGAATTACAATGGCAAAACATTTATTTACTTCTGAATCAGTTTCTGAAGGTCATCCGGATAAAATCGCCGATCAAATCTCTGATGCGGTACTTGATGCTATCCTAGAGCAAGACTCTCATGCCCGTGTTGCGTGCGAAACTTACGTAAAAACAGGTATGGTTATGGTTGGTGGTGAAATCACTACTAGCGCATGGGTTGATATTGAAGAAATTACACGTAAAACAGTACGTGAAATTGGCTACACGCATTCAGACATGGGTTTCGATGCAGATTCATGTGCAATTTTAAACACTATTGGTAAACAGTCTCCTGACATTAACCAAGGTGTTGACCGTACTAGCCCAGAAGAACAAGGTGCTGGCGACCAAGGTCTTATGTTTGGTTACGCATGTAACGAAACAGAAGTACTAATGCCTGCGCCAATTACTTACTCACACCGTTTAGTACAGCGCCAAGCGCAAGTACGTAAAAGCGGCGAGCTTAACTGGTTACGTCCAGATGCAAAATCTCAAGTTACTTTTGCATACGAAAATGGTAAGCCAGTAGGTATTGATGCAGTAGTACTATCTACTCAGCACAGCGAAGACATTTCGCAAAAAGATTTAGTAGAAGCGGTGATGGAGACTATCATCAAGCCGGTACTTCCTGCAGAGCTTATTACAAGCGCGACTAAATTTTTCATTAACCCAACGGGTCGCTTTGTAATTGGCGGACCAATGGGCGATTGTGGTTTAACAGGTCGTAAAATCATCGTTGATACATACGGTGGTATGGCTCGTCACGGTGGTGGTGCTTTCTCTGGTAAAGATCCATCAAAAGTTGACCGCTCAGCTGCATACGCTGCACGTTACGTTGCTAAAAACGTAGTTGCGGCTGGCCTTGCTGATAAATGTGAATTACAAGTTTCTTACGCAATCGGTGTTGCAGAGCCTACATCTATCAGCGTTGAAACGTTTGGTACAAGCAAGTTAGAAGAAAGCCGTTTAATCGAACTTATTCGTGAACACTTTGACCTGCGCCCTTACGGCTTAATTCAAATGCTTGATTTAGAGCGCCCTATCTACCTTCCTACAGCGGCTTACGGCCACTTTGGTCGTGACGAATTCCCTTGGGAACGTACAGATAAAGCTGATGCACTTCGTGCAGCTGCTGGCCTTTAAGCTAAAAGTGTTGAAGTAAATTAAAAACGGCCCTTAATAGGGCCGTTTTTGTATCTAAAACTTATCAGTTACATTGTTTGTAGTACGTCTACAAAATAACTATAAAATCAACCTCGAATTCTTTTGTACTTTAGGTATATACTCATTTCATTATAAAAGCTTTAGGGATAGTTAAATGGCCGATAACTTTCGCGTTATATTTGCAGGACTTGCCGATAACGTTGACATAAAAACAGCGTGCGCAAACTTAGCTGCAAAATTAAAAACGTCAGATGAAAAAGTAGCTCTTTTTTTTAAAGGTAAGCCGCTGTTTGCGCCAAGCGATAAAGACAAAGCGTTAAAACAGACTAAGTTATTAGCAAGCCTAGGTATTAAAAGTAAGCTGCAAGCTGTTTCAAATGCGATTCAAAATAGCTCCCCCGCAGCTGCAAATAACAACCAACGTGATGAACGTATTTTTGATGCACTTGATTACATCACTAGCAGCTTAATACGCCTTGAAGAAAAGCTAGATGAGCTAGAGCAACGCCTTCCTGAAGCTCAATTAAATACACCAGACGAAAGTGTAGACGAATGGCAAAATGACGACCTAATGCTAGATGAGGATTTAGCGACTCCTAAAAAACGCAGTAACTTACTTTTATATTCATTGATTGCAACTGCCACCATTTTGCTAGTCGTACTGGCTGTTTTTTTAATTTTTCCCGATTTATTCTCTTTTTAAAAATGGCTAATTAGTTTAATGAGCAATAAACGCGCACAAATAAGAGCTGAAATTCGTAACACCCGTAAAAACTTGTCAAATAATCAGCAAATAATTGCTGCGCAATCGCTAAAAATGAATTTTATTCAACACTTAAAAAGCGAAAATACAACGAATTCAAAGCATATTGCCATTTATTCAAGTAACGACGGAGAACTAGACACTTCATTGTTAATTAAAGAATTATGGAACTTAAACCATGCTGTTTATCTACCTATAATACACCCATTCAATGGCGCTAATTTACTATTTCAGCGCTATGAGAAAAACTCACCCATGAGGGCAAATCGCTATGGTATCTTGGAGCCTAAGCTGAACTGCTCTCAAATATGCCCATTACCAGCGCTTGATTACCTCCTTATGCCATTAGTGGCATTTGATAAACAAGGTAATCGCCTAGGAATGGGAGGTGGGTTTTACGACCGGACATTGGCGCGTTTACACGAACAAAATTGGCAAAAACCACAACTAATTGGCCTTGCACATGAATGCCAAAAAGTTGATGCTCTACCAATCGAGTCATGGGACGTACCTCTTAAAACCATTATCACCCCAGATAAAACATACTGTTGGTAACATTTAATTTTGGTTACTAACCGCATATTTCTGACATACATGAGCACAAAGCAATGACACAAGACGAATTAAAAAAAGCAGCTGCTTGGGCAGCACTCGAGTTTGTAAAAGAAAACACCATTGTAGGTGTCGGTACAGGCTCTACTGTTAATCACTTTATTGATGCCCTTGGCTCAGTAAAGGACACTATTGTAGGCGCTGTATCAAGCTCAGAAGCGTCAACTGCACGTTTGGAAGCGTTAGGTATTGAAGTGTTTGAACTTAATAACGTTGATGCTTTAGATGTATACGTTGACGGCGCTGACGAAATAAACGCTCAAAACGAAATGATTAAAGGCGGCGGCGCAGCGCTAACACGTGAAAAAATAGTAGCAGCAGTTGCAAAACAGTTTGTGTGTATTGTTGATGACACAAAGCTGGTAGATACATTGGGCGACTTCCCGCTTCCGGTGGAAGTTATTCCAATGGCGCGCAGCTACGTTGCACGAGAATTATTAAAACTTGGTGGTGACCCTGTTTATCGCCAAGGCGTAGTTACCGATAATGGTAACGTTATATTAGATGTATTTAACTTAAAAATTACCAATGCCAAACAACTTGAAACACAAATAAATTCAATTGTTGGCGTAGTTACCAACGGCCTATTTGCGATGCGAGGTGCTGATAAAGTGATTATCGGTACCAAAAATGGGCCACAAATTAAATAGGATGAGGTTATGAGTAAGGTATCGTTAGCAAAAGACAAAATTAAAATTCTCTTGCTTGAAGGTGTTCACCAAAGCGCTGTTGAAACGCTAAAACGTAACGGTTACAGCAATATCGACTACGTTAAAACATCCTTACCTGAGGACGAGCTTAAAGAGCGCATTAAAGATGTTCACTTTGTAGGACTTCGTTCTCGTACTCATATTAACCAAGCTGTATTAGACTCAGCTGAAAAGCTAGTTGCTATTGGTTGTTTTTGTATTGGTACAAACCAAGTTGATTTAGATGCTGCACGCGAACGTGGTATTGCTGTATTTAACGCTCCATTTTCTAATACTCGTTCAGTTGCTGAACTTGTACTTGGCGAAATTCTACTTTTATTACGTGGTATTCCAGAGCGTAATGCAGCGGCTCATCGTGGTGGCTGGTTAAAAACAGCAAATGGTTCGTTTGAAGCACGTGGTAAAACATTAGGTATTATTGGCTACGGTCACATTGGTACTCAGCTAGGTATTATGGCTGAAAATATCGGTATGAACGTGGAGTTTTACGATATCGAAGATAAGTTATCACTGGGTAATGCAACACAAGTTCATAACCTTACTCAGCTGTTACAACGCTCTGATATTATTAGCTTACATGTACCAGAAACCCCGCAAACTAAAAACCTTATTGGTACAGCAGAACTTGCAGTTATGAAGCAGGGGTCTATTTTGATCAATGCATCACGCGGAACTGTTGTTGATATTGATGCTCTTGCAGAAGCGCTTACAGAGAAAAAACTAAGTGGTGCAGCAATCGATGTGTTCCCTACTGAGCCAAAATCTAACGATGAAGAATTTGTATCGCCACTGCGCCAATTCGACAATGTTATTTTAACGCCGCACATTGGTGGTTCTACACAAGAAGCGCAAGAAAACATTGGTATTGAAGTAGCGGGTAAATTGGCTAAATATTCAGATAATGGCTCAACTATTACTGCGGTTAACTTCCCTGAAGTATCGCTACCTGAGCTTGCTAATCGTAGCCGTTTATTACACGTACACCACAACCGCCCAGGTGTACTAACGCAAATTAACCAAGCGTTTGCACAGCACGGTATTAATATTGCTGCGCAATACCTACAAACAGACGCATCTATTGGTTATGTAGTTATTGATGTTGATACAGATCAATCTGAAGTAGCACTTAAAGAACTGAGCGCTGTTGAGGGTACAATTAGAGCACGTATTTTACATTAACCATTCTTTGATATTAAAAAAGGGTCCTTATGGACCCTTTTTTGTATTTAGATTACATATACTTTCTCAAGTATTTTTTGAATACCGGATCTGTTGCAGCCAACTCTTTTTGCTCAGCTAATATCTCTTTTAAAATAGCGCCTGAGGTAAGCGGGTTAGCAAGAACCACTCTAAATACAACCGTTGGTTGATTGTCGTATTTAGAAGGCGTTAAGCGTGTACGTGATACAAATGAGCGACCAGACTCGCGTTGACGCTTTTGCATACTGGCAGTAAAACGGTTCAGTGAAGCAAAAATATCTAACCGAGTTGCAGCATCTGCATCGGCTATTGCTTGTTTAATTTGCTTAGGTACATAACGATACGTTAATAAGCACAACTCAGGCTCCGAAATAAGCTCAAAGTCTTCATCAGCCTTAATTAAATCAGCAAAGTAATGTGCTTTTTTGATGCTTCGATCAATCAGCATTTCGTAACCTTTACGACCAATAACACGTAAGCAAGCGTGTACTAACATTGCCATACCCGGTCGGCTGCCTTCAAGCGTGTGGCTACCTAAGTCTTTTGAACCTTTACGTAATATGTACTCAGCGTGATGCTCTATTGCATCAGTTGCAGCGGGGTCTTTAAATAAAACCAAACCCGCTCCCATTGGTACATACATTTGTTTATGTGCATCGATGGTAATTGAATCTGCTCGCTCAATCCCTTTTAGTAAAGGACGGTGCGTACTCGATAAAAGGGTCGCTCCCCCCCATGCAGCATCTACATGAAAATGGCAGTTAATGTCTTGTGCTAAGTCGGCCATTTCATCAAGTGGATCAATATTACCGGTCTCGGTTGTTCCCGCGACCCCAATAATCGCCATTACTTTAATGCCTTGCGCTTCAAGCTCACGTGCTTTTTCACGCATCGCTCCTACATCAACTTTATTATTTTCACAGGTTTTAATACCAATTAAGTTATCGCGACCAATGCCGAGTAAATCAACCGATTTACCTAATGAGTAATGTCCGCGTTCTGATATTAATACTGCTAAACCTTTATAACCGTAATGCAGCATACCAGCAATTAAGCCTTGTGCGCCAATACCTCTAAAATCGCCATCAGGTTTTAATAAGCGGTTTCGCGCAATCCAAAGCGCAGTAATATTAGCAACCGTACCACCAGAGCAAAATGCACCTAATGAGGTTTTAGCACTGTGCATCCATTTAGAATAAAATGAGTCTTCTTGCCCATAAGCTAAATGATGCATCATCCCAAGCACTTGACGCTCAAGAGGCGTAAACGCTTTAGATGTTTCTATTTTTACTAGATTTTGATTTAGCCCTACCATCAATTTTGACAGCGGTAATAAAAAGTGCGGCAAGGCAGAGGTCATGTGACCAATAAAACTAGGCGCAGCTGTATGCACAGAATGTGCAACAAGCTGCTCCATTATGTCTTGGGCATAAGCAGAGACAAACGTTGGATCTTCTGGGATCACTGCCGATTGAAAATCTTTTTCTATTTCATGTAATGGTTTTTCAATTGCCGCTATATTTTCGTTTAAAAAACCTGCTAAATTACTCGAAATTTCAAGCTCGATTTTGCTTAAAGTTGAGTCTGGCGCTTCAGGTACAGTAAATATACGCTTAAGGCTTTCTTTAGAGGCGACGGCACAACGCTTTTGATCCATCTTAATACCTAGTGTGTGTGTATCTAAAACACGCGCTTACCCATCAAAAACGCCTACTTATTAGGACATTTGGAGCAATCGTGTTTCTTTAAAAATTGCGCTAACTTTACTGCAATATAACTAAAATGTCTCGTTTAAACCTATAAAAGCAATCAAAGCGATGACAAAAAAATGATAATTTAGGGTCTATTTATCTTTCAAGGTTAAATTTGCAGCAGTCTTTTGGTATTTAGGCAGGGCAGCGCCTATGTAGTGTGGTTATTCCCCATAAATAGGCGATAACGTAGCATTAATGCCAAACAGGCGCTGCCCAAAGGGTTCTGCCTAGGGTCTATTTACTCTTTGTTGCTCGGTTTTTACTTAGACCACTAGGTTACAAATCTCGCGCCGCGATTAAATCGCCCCTAGTTTGAACAAATTATAATCCGCAAAGATAAACAGACCCTAATTAAAACTCTACCAAACCTAATTATTTATTGGGCATTTACTTATTTTGGGTATAATAAATTTGATAACAAAAAAGGGACACATATGCCAGAAGGAAGAGTCAAAGTTAGTTGGATAGTGGCAGGCTTTAGCTTGTTTTTAATAAGCTTGCTAACCTACGTTTACTACACTTACCAAACCACGCGTGCTGAAATAATGCAGTCGGTTGATAATCGCTTACTTAATGCCGCCACCAGCGTTAAACATATTTTAGGTGACGATTATTTAAGTGCGGTTAATCAAGGCGATAATATAAGTTTTTCTTACTATCAAGATAAAAGTAAACAACTCTCTGAGTTTGCTCAAGCACTTGATATTGCTTATGTCTATTCAATGATTTTAAAAGACGGTAAGGTGCTTTTTAGCTCATCAAGCTACACGCAAGACGATCAGAATAATGGCAAGGTAACTCAATTTTTAGATCTCTACCCTGAAGCTACCGATGCAAATATAAGTGCTTTTTATTCAACAGAGCCAGTATTTGAAATATCGAGCGATCAGTGGGGCCACTTTAAAACAATTTTTATTCCTTACGTTGACCCAATCAACGGCAATACCTATTTAACGGGTGCCGATATAACTATTTATGATTTAAACGAGAAACTTAAAGAAAGCGTATCAAAAGCAGCTGCAATGGCTAGCTTCTTCTTTTTTATCGCGATACTCGTTGCCGCCATATATATTTATTTACTAAAACGGTCTTTAGCAACTGACTCAAGTACTGGTTTTTCAAATCATATTGCACTTGAGTACTTTATTAAAAAAAGTAATGCACATCACATGCAATTAGCCGTTATTTGGGTTAATGAAATAGAAGATATAAACAGTTTTTATGGCACTGAAGTGGGTGACAAGGTAATGAAAAACTTACTTATTCACTTTAAACTTAGAAGCTCTACGCATTGCCATATATACAGACTAGCAACAAATAAAATAGTATTACTCGCGCCTAAGGAAATGAGTAATGACGAATTTACCGACCTCGTAAAAACATATAACTTTAATACACCGGTATTAACTGACCCTTTTATCTACATAACCCTATGTGCAGGTATTGCCAGTGGTAATAAATCGCTACTACTTGAAAACGCTCATATAGCAGCGCTGCAAGCTAAACAAGGCAGGCATAGTGTAGTTAACTACTCAAAAGCGCTACACGATGTAAAAACGCAATATCAATACAATGTAGAAATGGCTAAAGAAGTGCGAGAAGCGTTTGATAACAATCGTATAGTGCCTTACTTTCAACCCATTATTGACACAAATACCAATAAGGTCGTTCAATACGAATGTTTAGCTCGAATGGTAACAGCGCAAGGGGAAGTATTAAAACCTGATGCATTTTTAAATGTTGTTACCCGCTCAAGAATGGACGGAATACTTACCCGTACTATATTTTCACAATGTGTTAGTCGCTTTAGAAAAACCGATATTTGCTGGAGTTTAAATATAACAGCACAAGATATGCTCGACCCTAATTTAAGTGAGTTTATTGCGGACGAACTTAAGCGCTACCCGCATCCTGGTAATATCACATTAGAGCTTTTAGAAACCCAAGCTATTGCCAACTTCTCTGAAGTAAAAGCATTTATTGGCATGGTTAAAACGAAAGGCGTTAAGGTTATTATTGATGACTTTGGTAGTGGTTATTCAAATATATCAAACGTACTTAAGCTTGAAGTAGATGGTATTAAATTAGATGGCGCACTAATAAAGCAAATAGTGAATGACAAAGATATCTACTTGTTTATTGAGCATATAGCCAGCTTTGCTAATCAACTTGGTTTACAATTAATGGCAGAATCGGTAGAAAATACAACCATAGTAACCGCACTTAAAAAGGCGAATGTGACACTAATGCAAGGCAATTATTTTGCCCACCCAGTGCCACATGTTAATACGGTTACAGAAGAATTAGCACTTTAACTTACTTTAACCAGGGCGTGTTGAGCTTTGTGGATTGAAATTTGTTCAATCTAGGGGCGATTAAATCGCGGCGCGAGGTTTGTAACCTAGTGGGCTAAGTAAAAACTGAGCAACAAAGAGTTAATCGTCCCTAGAAAGAACCCAAAGGGCAGCACATGTTTGGTCTTTATGCTGCGTTATCGCCTATTTATGGGGAATAACCACACTACATAGGCTCCGCCTTGCCTAAAAACCAAACATGCTGCTGCAAAATCAATCATGAAAGGTCAACACGCCCTAGGTAAGTTTATAACGAGTCGGTGGCTTTGCTGGCCACTGGCCCAGTATTTACGCTCAAAAGGCGTAATTGCATCGTCTGACTCATAAAGTGTTACATCGCAAGGGTTGCCTGTTAATTCAAGCGCCCGAGCAAACTCCTTAACGTAAATATCCCAATTGCTGCGCACTTCTAATTTTCCACCTAACTTAACAATAAATGGAAAAATAGCTGCGCCATGCCAGCGCCTACGAATATGCTTAGATTTAGGCCACGGGTTTGGATACAACAAATAATGGTGCGTAGGTTGCCAATTGGCGGCTACCGCTAAACGCCAAAAGTCATTTAAATCTGCTTGCACTAAAATGTACTGACCACTGTCGGTTTGCTTATATTCAACATCATGCTTATCTAATCGGTGCGACGATTTATCAATACCAATTATAAGTGCATCAGGGTGGCGCTTAGCTAAGTTAGCTGAGCTTTCACCCACGCCACAACACGAGTCTAAAATAAGCGGGCCACTAAAGGCTTGTACTTTAGCATTAACCTCGTCAAATGCGGCTTGGGTATGCGCTGCTATTGGCTTTTTAAATTCAGCATCTAAATGCTTATTTACTATTTCATCAAGCTTTTCGTGAATACCCGCTTGATTAGATACAATACTACGTGAATTTGCATCACTCATTAGTGTCTTAGCCCCACACCTTTTTTAATTAAAGTTAGCGCTAAAGTAAATAACACCGTAATAAACACCAAAATAACACCTAGCGCTACACTTAAATCAACATCCGACACACCTAAAAAGCCATAGCGAAATGCATTTACCATGTAAATAATAGGGTTTATTTGCGATACGTTTTGCCAAAATTCTGGCAATAACGTAATTGAATAAAATACACCGCCTAAGTAAGTTAATGGCGTTAGTATAAAGGTGGGAATAATACTTATATCGTCAAAGCTATTTGCATAAATTGCATTAATTAAGCCACCTAAAGCAAACACAGCTGAGGTTAAAATAACGGTCGCCATAATTACAAAAATATTATGAATTTGAATATCAACAAATAATAACGATACACAAGTAACTATAAAGCCCACCATAATACCGCGCGTCATACCGCCGCCCATATAACCCAGTACAATGATGTAATTAGGTACAGGTGCAACTAAAAGCTCTTCAATGCTTTTTTGAAATTTTGTTGAGTAAAAACTAGAGGCTACGTTGGAATAGGAATTAGTAATAACCGACATCATTATAAGGCCAGGTACAATAAACTCCATATAACTAAAGCCGCCCATATCACCAATACGTGAACCAATTAAGTTACCAAAAATAACAAAATATAAGCTCATCGTAATTGCTGGCGGCACTAAGGTTTGTACCCAGATACGTAAAAAACGAATACACTCTTTAATCCATAAACTCTTTAAGGCTACGCCATATTTAAACATTTATTCGCCCCGCCCTTGCTCTAATAATCCTACAAATAACTCTTCTAGTCTGTTTGCTTTATTTCGCATACTCAATACTGTATTTCCTTGGGTTGTTAATGCGCTAAATACCGCATTTAAGCCCTGTGATTTAGCGACTTCTACTTCAACAGTATGATCGTCCGTCATCGTAAACTTATAACCTTCAAGCGTGACAGGGTTTGCTGGCATTTTTAAATCTAAAATAAAGGTTTCTTTATCAAGTTTTGCAAGCAGTGCTTTAATGGTGGTGTTTTCAACAATTCGACCAGAATCAATAATCGCTATGTTTTTACACAGTAACTCAGCTTCTTCAAGGTAGTGTGTGGTTAAAATAATAGTAACGCCTTGCTCATTTATTTGGCGTAAAAAATCCCACATTGAACGACGAAGCTCTATGTCTACACCCGCTGTTGGCTCATCAAGTATAAGTAATTTTGGCTCGTGCATAAGGGCGCGTGCAATCATTAATCGACGTTTCATTCCGCCTGAAAGCGTACGAGCTTGCTTGTCTTTTTTCTCTAACAAACCTAGCTGCGCTAGGTATTTATCAGCACGTTTATGGGCTTCACCACGTGGCACACCATAATAACCGGCTTGGTTAACCAGTATTTGGCTAAGCGTTTCAAACTGGCTAAAGTTAAACTCTTGCGGCACTAAGCCTAAATGCGCTTTTGCAGCTTCTAAATGAGTATCAATATCACAGCCAAAAACTTCTACTTTGCCTTTTGTTTTATTAACAAGTGACGAAATAACACCAATAGTGGTTGATTTACCGGCTCCATTTGGACCAAGCAAAGCGAAAAAATCGCCCTCTTCAACTTGTAAATCAACGCCTTTAATTGCCTCAACACCATTTTTATAAACCTTGGTAAGGCCTTCTATATTTAAAGCAATATTTTGCTTATTCATTACTTACCCTCACCATAACCCCAACGTTTTGTTAGGTTATGCTCAATGTTTAAATGATCTAAAATTCTCGCCACCATAAAATCAACTAAGTCTTCGATACTTTGTGGCTTATGATAAAAACCAGGGGCGGCTGGCATAATTGTTACCCCTAAACGAGATAACTTAAGCATGTTTTCTAAATGAATTTCGTTAAATGGTGTTTCGCGAGGCACTAAAATGAGCTGTCCGCGTTCTTTAATTACCACATCAGCGGCGCGTTCTAATAAATTATCAGACGCTCCCACTGCAATTGCAGAAACCGATCCGGCACTACATGGGCATACTACCATTTTTTTAGGAGCAGCAGAGCCCGAAGCCACAGGACTAAACCAGTTATCTTTACCGTATACTTTTAGTTGTTCAGGTTTGGCATTAAACAGCGTACTTAACTGCTCTGTGGCTTTATCTTCATTTCCAGAGAGCTTAATATTTGATTCTGTATCAAGCACCACGCGTGCTGCACTTGAAATGAGAACGTAGACCTGAAATTGCTGCTCTAGTAATACTTCAAGTAACCTAAGCCCATAAGGCGCACCCGATGCACCACTAAAAGCGAGCGTAATTCTATCTTTAAACTGCACACTATTCTCCGCTGTATTTATCAGCTAAGCCATCAACAAGGTGTTGATGAAGGCCATTAAAGCCGCCATTGCTCATAATTAAAATATGCTGATTAGGCTCAATATTTTCAAGCACCGTATCAATAATTGTTTGCGTGCTGCTAAAGCACTGCATGCCTGCTTTATCTGCTTGCTCTTTTAGCGACCAATTTAGATTCTCTGGTTCAAAAAGGAGTACGTTGTCAGCATCACGCAGTGAATCTAATAATGTATATTGGTGCACGCCCATTTTCATAGTGTTTGAGCGCGGCTCTAAAACAGCGATAATTTTTTCATCGCCTACTTTTGCGCGCAATCCTGCAAGCGTAGTTTTAATTGCTGTTGGGTGATGCGCAAAGTCGTCATACACTTTAATATTATTTATATCCGCCTTTAGCTCCATACGCCTTTTAGGGCTAATAAATTCTCCTAACGCATCAATGCTATGATCAATGGCTATACCCACATGGCGCGCTGCTGCGATAGTCATAATCGCATTTTTAACGTTATGCTCGCCTATTGCTTGCCAACAGACAGTGCCCTGCTTTTCGCCATTAAGTAATACATTAAACTCACTTCCATCGGCTTTTATTAATTCATAGCTCCAATCATCGCCTAGCGTTTCGCTTTCGCTCCAAAGCCCTTGTGCTATTACATCATTAAGCGCTACGTCTTGCTTTGGCCAAATTACCTTGCCGCTTTGAGGTAATGTACGCATTAAGTGATGAAATTGTTTTTTTATTGCGTTTAAATCTTCAAAAATATCAGCGTGATCGAATTCAAGATTATTTAAGATAAGTGTACGCGGGAGGTAATGTACAAACTTACTGCGCTTATCAAAAAAAGCAGTGTCGTATTCATCTGCTTCAATAACAAAAAATGGCGTTTCACCCACTTTTGCCGATACACCAAAATTTTGCACTATGCCGCCAATTAAAAACCCTGGTTTTAAACCTGCGTACTCTAACACCCACGCAAGCATACTTGCTGTGGTTGTTTTACCATGCGTACCAGCAACCGCAAGTACCCAAGAATCTTGCAGTAAGTTATGCTTAAGCCATTCAGGGCCAGATGTATAAGGCAGGCCTTTATCAAGCACATATTCAACACACGGGTTACCACGGCTCATTGCATTACCAATAACGACCATATCTGGCTTTGGCTCTAATTGAGATACGTCGTAGCCTTGAGTCAGTTCAATGCCAAGCTCTTCAAGTTGCGTACTCATTGGTGGGTAAACGTTTTGATCGGAACCCGTTACTTTATGACCCAACGATTTAGCAATGGCTGCAATACCGCCCATAAACGTGCCACAAATGCCCAAAATATGTATATGCATATACTTTCCTTAAATCGTATGCTCACTTTACAGCTATGCAAAGTTTAATGGCGGTATAATGCCAAAATTCGTGCTTAGTTACTATGTACGTCTGCACAATTCACTCGTGCCAAAATGACCACTTGATAATAAAAAAGCCTTCTTAATTAGAAGGCTTTTTTATTAGTCATTATTTGCTACATCATTAAAAATACTATTAAACCTACACCGAGCAATAAACGATATATCACAAATGGCAACATGCCCATTCGCTCTATTACTTTTAAAAACATAAATATACATGCATAAGCCGATAAGAACGATAGCACTACACCTAGTAATAATGTATTCCAATCAACCACATGGTCACCCAAAGCAAGCTCTGCAGTATAATAAAGCCCCATCATAGAAATAATTGGAATTGCCAGTAAGAACGAAAAACGCGCTGCGCTTTGCTTATTCATTCCAAGCATTAAACCAGCAGTCATCGTGATACCTGAGCGAGAAGTTCCCGGGATCATTGCAACAGCTTGTGCAAAACCAATAATAAGTGCTGTTTTCCAATTAAGCTGATAAATAGTTTTAATTTGCTTACCTTTTGCATCCGCGTACCAAAGCAATAAACCAAACACAATTGTGGTAGTAGCAATTACCCAAGCGCTTCGTAGGTACAACTCTATAAAGTCTTTTAAAAGTAAGCCTAAAATAGCGGCAGGCACAGTGCCTAAAATTATCCACCAACCTAGCTTACTATCATCACTAGTACCCTGTGTTCCAAAGGATTTAAACCACGCACTGAGTATGTCGACGACCTCTTTGCGAAAATAAATAACAACGGCAATTAAAGTACCAACATGGACTGCCACGTCAAACGCAAGCCCTTGATCTTCCCAGCCTAAAATTTGCGATGGGAGAATTAAGTGCGCAGAACTAGATATTGGTAAAAACTCAGTAAATCCCTGTATGAGGGCTAAAATAATTATTTCGATGATACTCATGGGTTAGAAAACTCCACCTTCCATAGCTTTTGTTGAGGGTTATTATATTCATTCCATAACTGCGCAATCGTTTGTTTAGCTACAGGATGATAGAAATCTGGGGCAACCTCGCTAAGAGGTTGTAATACAAATGCGTTTTTAGTTATTTCATCTCGTGGTAATTGTGCTGGAGAAGCGCAAATTACATCATCATAAAATAGTAAATCTAAATCGAGCGTTCGTGGACTAAACTTTTTATCGTTCGCTGTGCGTCCATTATCACGCTCTATTTGTTTTAATAAAGCGCATACATCAACAAGCGACATATCAGTTGTAGCGCCAACGACTGAATTATAAAAATTATTGCCAGCAAACCCTACTGCTTCACTTTCAAAAACAGACGAGTGTACAATATGTTCAAAGTGCTGCTTAAGTGCAATTAATGCACATTGTATATAATGCGCTTTATTTATATTTGACCCTAGGCTGATATAAATTTGAGCCATTTAGTCAGTTGCCTTAACACGTGTAATTTCAACACCTACAGTTTGCGCTTGTGCTACTGCTGCTGGTTTACTTACTCTTATAGTAACTTGTGGAGTATTAAACTCGCTTAAAATAATATGCGCTAATTGTTCAACTAAAGTTTCTAGCAACTCTACAGGTTTTAAAGTGCAGTGCTCAATAACTCGCTCACTTACTTTTGAGTAATCGAGTGCTAAATTAATATCGTCATTTTCAGCTGCAGGCTTAATATCGCTTAGCATTTCAATATCAAAATAAAGGCTCTGTTTACTTTCTTTTTCAAAGTCGTACACTCCAATAATAGTGTCGACGTGCAATTGAGATATAAAAACCTTATCCATTGATACTCCAAATAACAACAAACTACTAAGCAATTATACTAAGCATCAATAAAATTAATACTGTATATGGTTTAGCCAGTGTTTAAATATGTAAAAATAACTTCTACAATAGCAAAATAACTAAACTAGCTATTAAATAGCCCGTTAATAATTTTTACGATAAATTTTGCTGCCAATAATAGCCTAAAAGCACTATCAATTGGTATAGCAATTAAAAAATAAGGAAGCGCGTGTTAGCCACTATAATGTTTGTTTTAGCTTATTTACTTGGGTCGATTTCGTCGGCTATTTTAGTGTCGCGGTTGTTCAAACTCCCAGACCCTCGTAATAGTGGTTCTAACAACCCAGGAGCTACAAATGTTTATAGATTAGGCGGAGCATTTCCGGCTTGCTTGGTTCTAGTGTTTGATATTTTAAAAGGCACTATTCCGGTATGGGGGGCTTATTTTTTAGAAGTTGAACCTTTAGAGCTTGGTTTAGTCGCAGTAGCTGCTTGTTTAGGCCATATGTACCCACTGTTTTTTAGCTTCAAAGGCGGTAAAGCCGTAGCAACGGCATTTGGCTCATTATTACCTATTGGCTTATCATTGGCAGGTTTACTTGTGTGTACTTGGTTAGTTATAGTGGCAATAACACGCTATTCATCACTGGCGGCGCTTGTAGCTGTATCTTTAGCGCCCTTGTATACATGGCTAATAAAGCCACTTTATACTCTTCCCGTTACTTTTATCACGCTGTTAATTATATTTCGTCACCGTACTAATATTATTCGATTATTTAGTGGGGAAGAACCAAAAGTGGGTGCTAAAAAAGCACCCACCGATGAAAACAAAAATATCTAAAATATGATTCATTAAATCGGCTCAAGGCTATCTATAGGCCAACGAGGTTTTGTTTTCATATCAAGCGTGGCAAATTCCCCTGCTTTTAAGCGTTGCATTCCAGCATAAGCAATCATTGCACCATTGTCGGTACAAAATTCAGTACGCGGATAGAACACTTCGCCTTTCATACCTTTCATTACGCGTTCGAGCTGCAGTCGAAGCTGTGTATTTGCACTCACACCACCGGCGATGACCAAACGCTTAATACCTGTTTGTTTAAGCGCACGCTTGCACTTAATAACGAGGGTATCAATAACCGCAGTTTGAAATGCATGCGCTATATCAGCTTTGGTTTGATCATCGTCGTCATTTTCACGAATCGTGATTGATGCCGCTGTTTTTAAACCACTAAAACTAAAATCAAGACCTGGCTTGTCGGTCATAGGGCGAGGAAATACAAAGCGCTTTGCTACGCCTTGTTCGGCCATTTTAGCTAAGCGTGGGCCACCGGGGTAATCAAGACCAAGTAACTTAGCCGTTTTATCAAAGGCCTCGCCTGCGGCATCATCAACTGACTCACCTAGTACTTCGTATTGTCCAATACCCGCTACTTTAACCATCATGGTATGACCGCCCGATACAAGCAATGCAATAAACGGAAACTCAGGGGTATTTTCCTCAAGCATCGGAGCAAGTAAATGCCCTTCCATGTGATGTACTGCTACCGCAGGTATATCCCAACCGTATGCTAATGAACGACCAATAGACGTACCTACCAATAATGCACCAACTAGACCTGGGCCTGCAGTATAAGCAATACCGTCTAAATCTTCAGGGCCACAACCTGCTTGTGCAAATGCTGCATCTATAAGTGGTAATGTTTTACGAACATGATCGCGCGATGCAAGTTCCGGCACTACACCGCCGTAATCAGCGTGTACTTTTACTTGGCTGTATAATTGATGAGCTAACAAGCCTTTTTCGTCATCATATATTGCAATACCCGTTTCATCACATGACGATTCAATGCCTAAAATTCGCACTGTACTTCTCCTGCCTTTTAAATTCTACTTTGCTTCTTTTATAACGTAAGACCAATATTTGTTTGGCCATCTTCAAGGGCAAACTTTTTAAGTGCCTTTACGCTATCAGAGGTAATACGCCCCATATTTTCTACAAAATCAATTAGCTCACCTAATACTTCAATTTCGTACTGCATTAATGGGTGCTCTCTCACTGCTGTGTTATCAGCAATCTCACCTTCAACCGTCATTTGATATTCAATAAAGCGAGCCACTGTTGCTTGAGATATTTTGCTCACACTAATGAACTCTTGCTCATCTTGCGCCACTAAACCGTGCATTAAGCTAAGTAAAGACGTTGCAGCATCAATAGCAGGATAAGTACCAAACATATCAAAATCAGCAAGTTCAGGAACATTTGGCTCTATTTTTTCAACTTGTTTTTCGAGATCTATTTTACTTTTAGGCAGTAAGATTTTTTCCCAACAAACATTAAGCGAATTACGTAATAAGGTTTCATCACCAAACCCCGTTGCTTCGCTAAATAAACCGTAATTTGGCAGCATTCGCTCTATTAAAGCACTTGCTAAGACGGCCTTTTGTAAATAGTTAAGCTCTCTAATACGCTGAAAATTATTTGCTTTAGTCATTCTTTAACGTCTCACACGACCAACAAAAATCAAATGTTGATCCATTATGCTCATTACAATTAGGGCATACCCAATCTGGAGCGGATTGTTTTACTTGTTGATAGTTTACCAATATTTGCCGCGCATGGCGCTCTTTTATCGCATAAACCTGCACACTAACTTGCGCCTGATCATATGGAATTTCTCCAAGCGCCCCTTGGAGCATCTCGCCTTTAATTTTACACTCTATTCCAGCAGTTTGTATTAAGCCTTTTACGATATTCGCTTCCAAGGTATTTTCAGCTTTATAAATTGTAACCCATTGAAAAGAGCTATCTGTTGAATTGTTATTATTAATATTTTGCAATATTCACCTCATTTATTTTGTGTTAACAATATCCTGCGCTAAATTATTAGCATGCTGTACTTTTAAGGAATAAACATGACACTAACAACCCCAGGCTTACTTTTTCCGGCCATATCGCTGCTATTACTCGCCTATACAAACCGATTTTTAGTTTTAGCGCAATTAATTAGGGAGCTAAATGCGCGTGAAGGTGAATCTATTCGGCCTGTTGTAGTGGCTCAAATCACTAACTTACGTAAACGTATTAAGCTAATTAGAACGATGCAAGTGTACGGGGTAGCCTCTTTTCTACTGTGTACACTATCAATGTTTGCATTATTTATTGAGTTTAATGCCACAGGAATTATTTTATTTGGCATTAGCTTAGCTTGCTTAAGTTTATCGTTATTAACGTCTTTATTTGAAATACATATTTCCTGTGATGCAATCGAGATAGAACTGCAAAGCATTGAAAATAAACCACTAAGTAGCCGAATAAATAGAAATTTTGTAAAATAGTTTATTATAAATAAAACACTCTATTATTTGTCACAATCATGTTGTATGAACGCCCCTTTTTGGGGCGTACTTTTTTATTAATTAGAACAATTTAATCCAAATATACTAACTAACTTACTGACTACAAATAAGTTTACTTAGCTAGCCCATTGCAAAAACATAGATAAAATACAATAAACAACTAGTTATGAATTTAAAAAGTAATACTATTTGGTCGCTTTTCTCTTTAATTAATACTAAAAGGGGGGTATCCTGCTGGAAACACGTATGAACTTGCAACCGTATTTCAATATAGAATTTTACTAAACTTTAGAATAAAAATTAATATATTTGATGTCCGTGGTATCTGCGACTTACTTATAAAAAGGGACTATAAAGTGAGATTTGAACAATTAGAGCAATTTGTAGCACTTGGTATATTACGTCATTTTAGACAAGCTGCTGAACAAACCCAAATTAGTACTTCAGCGCTAACGCGCAGCATTCAAACACTTGAAGATGAAATGGGATATGAGTTAGTAAAACGCTCAACACGCTCTGTTAAATTAACGCCAGAAGGCGAGCTTTTTCTAGAATATGCTAAAACGACCCTATCGGAACTTGAGCTAACGAAAAAGCGGATTTTTCAATCAGTAAACGGTAATGCCAATGAAAAGCTCGTTATTGGGTATACCAATAAGGCAAGCAGCATAGTACCTATTTCTTGTGGGCAGTTTTTAGCTCAATACCCTCATATAAAAATTGAGATGCAGCTACAAGATCAGCAAGAGCTAACACGCAAACTCCAACAAGGTGAAATAGACATTAGCGTATACTCTCAAGCTATTAATAGTATTGGCAGTGACATTCACTTACCTGATCAGCTTGTGTTATTTGTTTCAAAAAACCACCCTCTTGCCCATAAAAACGATATAAGTAAACAAAACCTTGATAGCTACCCGATGTTTGGCTGTTTCTCTGAGTCTAAACAAGTACAAACTATGCTTAATGAAGCAATTGATTCTTTAAATAAATCATCAAGTATTAAAGTGGGCAGTATTGAGCAAGTAATGGCAGGTGTAGTTAAATCAGATCATTTTGCTATTGCAAGCATTGAACATGCTAATGCAATCGCAGAGAATTCTGAATTAGTACAACTTAAAACAAATAAAGGTTTAAACCACGAACAACTCGTTGTACAAACAAGCCAACAGACGTCGATTACTGAACATGTAGAGCATTTACTATCGCTTATAAAAAAAGCGGGTGCTGCATTTAGCTAATCTGATGTTTCAAAAAGTGCGGCACAATAAACAGTAGCTTTTAACAGCTTTTCGGCTACACTGTCGCACCTTTTTTAAACAGCTGATGTGAATGAACACACTTTTTGGTCCTGATGTCTATTTAGATGATATAGAACGCCAAGGATATACCGTAATTCATAACGCGCTTATTGCCGATTTAGTTAACGATTTAGTTGCAGACTGCCACCGTATAAACCCTCACTTTAGCCTTGCTGGTATTGGTCGATTAAATGACTTACAAATAGATAAAGCCGTACGTACTGATAAAACCTATTGGTTTGACGGCAGCTCTCAAGCACAGCTTACCTATCAAGCAATAATGCAAAGTATAAAGACCACGTTAAATCGCAGTTTTTTTATGGGGTTATTTGATTACGAATGCCATTATGCAAAATATACACAGGGTGATTTTTACAAAAAGCACTTAGATGCATTTAAAGGTCGCTCTAATCGAGTATTTACAACGGTACTTTATTTAAATACGCCTAAGCAAGGTGGCGAACTTGTTATTTATAAACCTAAAAGTAAAGAGATAGAAATAACAATTAAACCAACTGCTGGCACATTAGTAATGTTTGAAAGCGAACGCTTTGCCCACGAAGTACTTCCCGCCGTTGACGATCGCTATTCTATTGCAGGCTGGTTTAGGAAAAACGCCTCTATTAGCGGCATTATTGATCCCCCCCGATAACTCCTAATAGAGCATTTTAACAGCCTTTATTGAGGCTTTTAAAATGCTATTGGGTATGAAAGTAATAACCCTATAAAGATAGCCAAACCCACGTAATGATTATTTAAAAACGCTTTAAAACAGGCATCTCTTTCACGTTTATGAATAAGCGTTTGTTGGTATGCCAATAGGCCCACAGCAATACTTAAACCAACGCCAAATGCGACACTTAAATGATTGCTTATACCAATAAAAGCAACCAACGCTATAAATACAGCATTAAGTAAAAAGATAATATGGCGGTCGTATTTACCAAATAAAATAGCGGTTGATTTTACCCCTATTTTTAAATCGTCGTCCCTATCAACCATCGCATACATGGTGTCGTAAGCCACTGTCCAGCAAATATTGGCTATAAATAATAACCATGCCTGCTGTGGTAGTGCATTAATTGAAGCCATATACGCCATAGGAATAGCCCAACCAAATGCAGCCCCTAAAACAACTTGAGGTAACTGTGTATAGCGCTTCATAAAGGGGTAACAAAAGGCTAAAGCCAAAGCACCAAAAGAAAGCAAAATAGTATTAACGCTAAGCATTAATACTAAAATGAACGCAATAACTATGAGTAGTAAAAATAGACTAAGTGCTTCACCACTACTCACCTGTCCTGAAGCTAGCGGCCGTTGAGCTGTGCGTTTTACCGAGCCGTCTATTTTTCTATCTGCAAAATCATTAATTACACACCCTGCGCTACGCATAACAACAACGCCCAGCGTAAATACAATAAAGTTGAGTAAGCTCGGCATCCCACTATTAGCAAGCCATAAAGCCCAGTATGTTGGCCAAAGTAATAACAAGGTACCAATGGGCTTATCTATACGCATTAACTGTATATAATAAGGAATATGTTTTGGCTTTAAAGCGGCTAATTTCATGAGTATAAATATGCTCCAGGTAAAAACACTTCACACACTAAAAACTTATATTCTTTGAGTGAGAATACACTTCGACGCCCTAGTAAGTTTTTCTCGGGTAAGTTCAATTTTGTAACTAATTGCTGAATAGGGTGCGTGTCATCAAAATAAGCAATTTCTATATCCGTTCTTTTTAATGCTGGGTCTTGAAAAATCACATCACCTAAAGGACGCTCGCCCATATTGTGCAAAGGATTAATAGAATCATTTTTAGGAAGCCAGCTTTGTGCGTACACCACAGGTTTGTTATCGCACAGTAAGAGAACTTCTCTATTAATAGCTGTTTTAGCTGTGCTGTTTAGTAGTAAGTTTTGCTCTGGGCTTAAAGTAAATAACTGCTCACTTAATACCTTTACATTAAAAGTTTTTGAGTTACTTTTTAATTTAGCCGTTAATGAATTCTGTTCAAAAAGCCACTCTTGCTCTAGAGGAGATAAGTCACTTATATAAGAAGTGGACTGCCAATTAGCAGATATAGACAGAGGATAAGTAATCACAATAGCTCAACAAAATAAAAAACAACGAGATGATACCATTGCCAAAGCTTTTGAAAAAGTGATGTTTTATAACCATAAATAATTGCTTGGCGCTGTTTATTACCTACTATTAAGTATAAACTATTTGTAACAAGTTTTAAGAAACGCTTTAAATATGAAAAAAATAGTATACGCAGGTCTTTTTACGTTCTTTGTAAGCGTTATAAGCTTTACAGCTCGTGCTGAATCCACAGTTGGTTATTTTGGTTTTGAGCCAGATATAATCACCAACTACATTGGCGCATCAAGTAAAAAAATGGGCTATGTGCGTGTAACTATTGATTTAATGCTTACTGATACTTCTGATATTGCAGTGGTTGAACACCACACGCCATTACTTCGTGATGCCCTAGTAGAGATTTTATCTAAAGAACCAGAAGAAAAAATAAAATCACTTACTGGCCGTGAAGAAATACGTGCAAAGTGCGCCGAAAAACTAAAAAGCCTGCTAAAAGAAGAAACAGGACAAGAGATCATCCGTGAAGTCTTGTTCACTAAATATTTATATCATTAGTATTTAACGTTTTGCGTTAAATATTTTGGCGGTATAGGCAAAAGCCATACCGCTAAGTAACCCACCTAAGTGCGCCCAATTAGCCATACCTACAAACAATACATCAGCAAACCCAAGCACTAACCAAATCAACATAAAGCCAACAATAGCCGTACTTACAAGCGCAGGCTTGTTAGGATTTAAAAAGCTATGAATCCAGCAAAAACCAAGTAGCCCATACACCACACCACTCAAGCCGCCAAAATTGGGGCCAACCATTAAGTATTGTGCCCAATTACTTATAAGTGCAGTTACTAAAAACAAACCTATTAGGGTGAGTTTACCGCATTGTTTTTCGATATTGTCACCAAGCGACATCCACCAAATTAAATTAAACACTATATGCATCGCGCTAAAATGTACGAGGGCGGGCGTTAACCAACTTAAAGGCTGCGTAGGTTTAAACTGCATCATGGTGTAAATGGTCTCAAAACCACCTAGTAAAAAAGCAAAATAAATTATAACGCTTACAATACTTACGGTTTGATTTAACCAGCTAAGCGCTTTAAATCGCGTCATTAGATTAAGTGATTGCCCTTGGTATTTAAGCGGCGATTGTGTGCTACCTACATCCCATGAAGCTTGTTGATAGCGTTCATGGTTAGGGTTTTGTGTAAATTCGGCCCATAAAGGTTGTATTTGATGAAAATGCTCAGGCGCAACACTAATAATGACATTGCTACCATCTGAGGAGCTTAATTGTCCTTGTAAACCTTGGCTTTTTAAATAATCTATAAAGCCCTGTGCGGCGCGCGGGTTATTTAAACTGCCAAGCTCTATCATCGCTCTACTTTCTCGCTGTAAGCAGCTTCCCAAGCTGTAAAGCCGCCATCCATACTGTAAACGTCTTCAAAACCTTGCTCAACTAAGTAGCTAGCTGCGCCTTGTGAGCTCATACCGTGGTAGCAGACAATAATAATTGGCTGATCGAATTCTTTTTCCATCATAAATTGTGCGATATTACCGTTAGAAAGTGCTTCTGAGCCTGGAATGCGACCGGCTTGATACGAATTAGGATCGCGAATATCTGCAATTACCACGTCTTCTTTATCTAAAAGCTCTAACGTTTGCGCTATAGAAATATGTTTAAATGCCATTGAAATCTCTTTAATTAATAGTATAAAAAAGGCGGCTAAAGCCGCCCTTCTTGTAATTTAGTTAGGAACTAATCCCAGTTTAAAATTACTTTACCTGACTGACCTGAAATCATCATATCAAAGCCAGCTTGGAAGTCATCCACAGAATATTGATGTGTAATGATTGGGTTTAAATCTAGGCCAGATTGAATCAAACTTGCCATTTTGTACCACGTTTCGAACATTTCGCGACCGTAAATACCTTTAATCACTAAACCTTTAAAAATAACTTGGTTCCAGTCAACTGCCATATCAGATGGTGGAATACCCAGCATGGCAATTTTACCGCCGTGGTTCATATTATTAAGCATTGAATTAAACGCGCTTGGCACACCTGACATTTCAAGGCCAATATCAAAACCCTCTGTCATACCTAGCTCTTTCATTACATCTTCAAGCTTTTCATTGGCAACGTTTACAGCGCGTGAAGCCCCCATTTTACGTGCTAAATCTAGGCGGTATTCGTTTACGTCGGTAATTACAACGTGGCGAGCACCAACATGTTTTGCAACAGCTGCTGCCATAATACCAATTGGGCCTGCACCAGTGATAAGTACATCTTCGCCAACTAAGTCAAACGATAGTGCGGTATGAACTGCGTTACCAAATGGGTCGAAAATAGAAGCGAGTTCGTCAGAAATATTATCTGGAATTTTAAATGCGTTAAATGCAGGAATAACTAAATATTCGGCAAACGCACCTTCACGGTTTACACCTACACCCGTTGTATTACGGCATAAATGTACACGCCCTGCACGACAATTTCGACAATGCCCACACGTAATATGCCCTTCGCCAGATACGCGGTCGCCAACCTGAAAGCCACGAACTTCTTGGCCCATATCAACGACTTCACCAACATATTCATGGCCAACAACCATAGGCGTTGGAATGGTTTTACTTGCCCATTCGTCCCACTTGTAAATATGTACGTCGGTACCACAAATAGCTGTTTTGCGAATTTTAATCAGTAAGTCGTTATGACCTACTTCTGGCTTTGGTGCATCTGTCATCCAAATGCCCGGTTCTGCTTTTAATTTTGATAATGCTTTCATAATCCACACTCAATTAAAAAACCGAAGCGAGGCTTCGGTTTAAAATAAAATTAAATAACGCCCATTTCTTTACCAATACGGGTAAATGCATCGATAGCTGTATCGAGTTGCTCAATACTATGTGCCGCTGAAATTTGTGTACGAATACGCGCTTGCCCTTTTGGTACTACAGGGAATGAAAAACCGGTTACGTAAATGCCTTCAGCAAGTAATTTATCAGCCATTAACGAGGCTACTTTGGCATCTCCTAGCATTACGGGGATAATTGCATGATCTTTACCTGCACACGTAAAACCAGCAGCTTCCATTTGCTCACGGAAATATTTAGCATTTGACCAAAGTTTAGCGCGAAGCTCGCCGCCATTTTCAAGCATTTCAAGTACTTTAATTGATGCAGTAACAATTGAAGGCGCTAATGAGTTTGAGAACAAGTATGGGCGTGAACGCTGACGTAACCATTCAACAATTTCTTTTTTACCTGATGTATAACCACCTGAAGCACCGCCCAGCGCCTTACCTAATGTACCGGTGATAATATCTACACGGTCTAATACATTACAGTACTCAGGTGTACCCTTACCGTTTTCGCCAACAAAGCCAACTGCGTGAGAGTCATCTACCATTACAAGCGCATCATATTTATCGGCTAAGTCGCACACAGCTTCTAAATTACAAATAACGCCGTCCATAGAAAATACGCCATCGGTAGCAATTAGTTTAGTTTTAGCACCGGCTTCGTCTGCTGCAATAAGTTGCTTCTCAAGATCAGCCATGTCGTTATTTGCATAACGAAAACGTTTAGCTTTACATAAACGTACACCGTCAATAATTGATGCATGATTTAATGAATCAGAAATAATAGCGTCTTCTGCGCCTAAAATAGTTTCGAACAAACCTGTATTTGCGTCAAAACATGAAGAATATAAAATAGTATCTTCTGTTTCTAAAAACGCACTGATTTTTTGCTCTAGTGTTTTATGGATATCTTGCGTGCCACAAATAAAACGTACTGAAGCCACACCAAAACCATGATTATTTAAACCATTTTGCGCCGCTTCAATTAACTCTGGGCTATTAGCTAAACCTAAGTAGTTATTAGCACAAAAGTTGATTACTTTACCTGATGCAACTTCGATTTGAGCTTGCTGCTGGGACTTAATAATACGTTCGTTTTTATACAAACCTTCGGTTTTTACGTCTTCAATTTGCTGTTGTAACTGGCTAAAAAAAGCAGATGCTCTCATCTAGGTTCTCCATCTATTTGAACGGGTAAACAACCGCACTTTCACGGCTGTTTATTATGCGGGGTATTGTAAAAGTTTAATGGGTAAAATGCACGGTTTGCAGTTCGTCGCAAACGCCCTCAGTTGGAAGGAATTCCTGCCAGTTTACAGGCTGTTTATTTATGTTTTTAAAAGTGCAGGTAAACTACTTATAGAATCGATAATTAAATCAGCTTCTTGCTTAGCGCTTTGGTCAAAGCTTTGCCCTGAACGCACTAAAACGCGTGTAGTGATGCCCGCTTTTTTCGCAGCCTGCATATCACTGAGTTTATCGCCCACCATAATACTGCAAGCAGGGTCGATATTATGCTCTTGTATGCCTTGTAATAACATTCCTGGCGCAGGCTTTCTGCAACTGCACTCTTTCAAATATTCAGGGCGCGCTTTTTTAGGGTGATGCGGGCAAAAATACACATCGGTAACTTCAATGCTGTGGGCACTAAACTGGTCTTTCATCCAGTCGGTCAGTGCTAAAAAATCAGCTTCGGTGTAATAACCTCGACCAATTCCAGATTGATTAGTGACGATTATGATTTTATAGCCTGCATCATAAAATGCTTTACAAGTGCTAAAAACACCGTCAATAAATTCAAATTTATCGCTTTGATACACATAACCATGATCAACATTTACCACGCCATCTCGATCTAAAAAAAGCGCTTTATTTTTTTGTTGTGCATTCATTACAAAGACTCTTTTTGTACAACATGGTCAAACATCGCTTTTACATCATCAACTGTAATTTGGCTCATTAAATCATCGCCTTTTACGCGTGTACCCCACGGTACTTGCTCAGCCGTTTTACCTGTTTGCTTAAACAAGTTTTGATGATAAACCTCTACCACGTAGTCTTGATATAAATAAGGACCTGTGCGTGCTGGATTTGAATGTGCATATAAACCAATAACCGGCGTACCAACTGTTACTGCCATATGCGCAGGACCCGTATCGGGCGCGAGCACTAAGCTGCCACGCTTTAACACGCACAACAACTCTTTGAGTTTTGTTTTACCGACTAAATTTAAAATAGGCGTGTTGCTGTGCTCAATAATGCTATTTGCTAGGTTAATCTCAAGCTCTGTTGGGCCACCCGTCAATACCACCTTAAAGCCTTGCTCGCTTGCATAATCAGCCAATGTGGCATAACGATCAGCGAGCCAATTACGCTGCGCTTTACTAGCTGCGGGCGATATTACTAATAGTTTATTAGTTAGGTATTCTGATGTTAATAACTCATCTGCAACCGCTTGGTCTTGCTCGGTATATGGCATGTCCCAACTCGGTTTATAATCAGCTACACCAATGGCTTTTGCAAAACCTTTAAAGCCTTCAAGCACATGCGCCTGGGCTTGTGGGTCTATTCGTTTATTAATAAATAAGCTGTGCAATTCTTTTGAACGAGCCCAATCGAACCCTATTTTTACTTTTGCAGGAACACAACGCGCTACAAACCCAGCCCTTAATGCAACTTGCATATTAAGAAGCACATCAAATTTTTGGTTGTTGAAGCGTTGCTTTAAGCTTTTAAGCGCTGCTTTGCCTTGCTTTTTATCAAATACCACCAGCTCAACACCCGGTAAGTCAGCAAGTAACATGGCTTCTATTTTGCCAATTACCCAGGTGATTTTTGCATTCGGGTGTGCCTTTTGAATAGCTTGTACTGCACTCACAGCATGACATACGTCACCAATGGCTGAGAGTCTTAATATACAAATAGATGAATAATTAGGAGCTTGAGTCACACATTCCCTTAGGTATTAAATACAAAAGCCGATCTTAAATTATAATCACGCTATTGCAAGCACTTATCCTGCGCTTTAAAACGCGCTAATATAGACTCATTATTTAGCAATTACACAGAGCTATGTTTAAACAACACGTGCAAGGCAATCACACGCTATTAAGCCACCCTAAATACACAAGCCAAATTACCCTCGATTGGTTTGATGCAAATTATTGGCAACAACAAAATAAAATTGTGGGCGCTAAAAAAGGTCGAGCAACTGCGTGGTTTTTTAAGCAAGACGAATTAACAGCCGTACTTAGGCATTATTGGCGCGGTGGCTTAGTGGGTAAATTGCTAAGCGATCAATATTTATACCCAGGACTTGAACAAACCCGCGTATTTAAAGAGTTTAGCTTAATGAGTAAGCTTATAGAGCTTGGTTTAAACGTACCAACCCCTGTTGCAGCTAAAGTAACCCACAGCGGATTAATTTACCGTGGTGATATTATTACCGAGGCTGTTAAAGGCGCTAAAAGTGTACTCGATATATTAATTGAACGCCCATTGACTGAAGATGAGTTGGAGCGCATTGCTAAAACAATCGCGCTATTTCATTCAAAAGGTGTGTATCACGCCGATTTAAACATTAATAACATATTGTTTGATGATACTGGTGATGTGTATATTATCGACTTTGATAGAGGTGAAATAAGAGCGCCGAACCCACAGTGGCAACAAAGTAATATGGCACGCCTTGAGCGCTCATTTTTAAAAGAGCAAGGTCGAAATGATGTATTTAATTGGCAAGTGAATGACTGGCAAACTCTGCACAGCAACTACCTCAAAACACTCGCTAATATAAGTTAACTTAATATCAGTTAACCTAATATCAGTTAACTTAGTTAGCCAAAGCTAAATACTGCAGAGCAACCTGCTCTGCCTGTACTTGTTTTAGAATATCTGCGTTTTCTACATTTGGCTTATCTGCTAGCACCTGCATAACGGCATTGGCTAATGCCTCACTTTGTTGAACGGGTACTAAATATTTACTCAGCTCGCCTGTTAATATCTCGCTTGGTCCAAATGTACAATTAGTGCTAACTACCGGAGTACCCACCGCTAAAGCCTCAATTAATACCGTTGGCAGCCCTTCAAAATCAGAGCTCAAAACTAAAGCTTTGGCATGCTTAATCCAGTTGTATGGGTTTTGTTGAAATCCAGGCACTACTAACTGTTTATCTATGCCATATTGCTGTGCAAGCTTTAACGCTTTTGCAGGTTTATTACATAAAAGGACTAACTTGTATTTTTTATCAAGCTTTGCAAATGCTGCAAATAATATATCGTGGCGTTTTTGTTTAGCGAGCCTTCCTACATGAATTAAGTAAGACTCATTTGGGATGTCGTTATTTTTCTCATTTGCTTGTTGGTTTATTTTTTCAAAATCGAACGGGTTATAAATAGTCGCGATTGCACTTGGGTTAATTAAAGCCCCTTGTGTTATTTCTTTTTCAACACCCTTTGATACGCAAATAAGTGATTTACCATTTAAGTTTTGCTTACTTTTTTTAAGGTATAAATATGAAAATGGACCTAACTTTTTTTGACGGGCAAGTTCTGAATTGACGGAGTTATGAATAACAAAGTGAACATTTTTGATATTACTACGTGCAAGTAAATTATTACTTCTATCAAGGTTAGAAAGCACTAGGTCAATATTGCCAATCTCGCTTTGTTTTTTTTCAAACCACGCTTCTAATCGCAAAATACTATTTTTTCGCTGCCAGAATCTATCTACTTTAGATGCTCTATCAGGAAAAAGGCTGTCAACTTTAACTATATCAGGAATGTCATACTCAGCGTTGCTCGCAAGAGATAATATAGTGACATTGTGCTGTAGTTTCGCCATTTTTTCAGCCAAAGTAAGCATTACTTTTTCAGCACCACCACCTACTAGTGAATCAATTACAATCACTATATTCATAAGCGATCTCCTACAAGCATATTTTTTATACCAGTAGTGATCACGTCGAAGCTATGTGTACTATCGAGTTGCTTATACTTACCAATAAATTCACTATAAAAAGGCTCGGTAATAACTTGAGCTATTTTCGTTGTAATTTCATCAATATCAAGATTTGCTTTTATTACAACACCTGCATTAACGCAATGATCCAAACGTGTATTTTGATCTTTTGAGATAGCACATGCCACAACAGGGGTTTGAACTGCAATTGCTTGCAATAAAGTATCTCCACCACTAAGTAATGCGACTTTAGCTTGGCTCATTAATGCCAAAAATTCGGTTCCTTGCAGGCTTGATAAACAAGTAACCTCATCACTTTTAGGAATTGCTTTATTATAATTTGCACCAAACACAACAACTGCTTTTAACCCAGTATGCTTAGTAATTTTAAGCGCGGCTTTAAAGTAAACCTCAGCACAATTAAGATTATTTAATATATGCCCGCCAGAACCCGCATTAACAATAAAATAGCCATCAGATACTAAGTTATAGCGATTTAAAACATCACGTTTTTGCTCACAAGAAGCAAATGCAACAAAAGGGCCTACATTACGAGGGGGTGCCAAGGGAAACATGTCTAACTTCGCACTTTCAGCCCATGTAAGTGGCTCAATACAATAATCAGGCTGTACAACCCAATGTGTATCAATTAAATTAATCCTGTTTAGCTTCAATCCCTTAGCGCGTTTTTTTGCATGCTGAGAAATAAATATAACTTTAGCGCCTACTTTTTTAGCCGCTTTCATATGCCCTGCACGTCCTGCACAATCAAAAACAACGACGTCAGGTTTAAATTGCTCTATAAAGTCGCAAACAGAATCAAGCTCTTTAGTCCCTGAGTGTTCAAGCAATGTGGCTTCAAAAGGACACTTTTTTGCGTAGCTTGTATGCTTGTTTAGTATGAAGTGAATATCGAGAGAATCAGTAAGTTCTGCCTTTAAACTTTGAGCCAACAACAACGAGCGCATATATTCACCAATGCCTTCTGGTGATGATACGGGAATAAATAAAAGTCGTTTGTTGCTCATTACATTCTCAATTTCCTATTTGAACTCCAGTATACCAATCAGATACTTATTACGATAGCTAGGTTACATTTTAATATATTAAATTAGCTCTATAAATTTGATTATTTACTGCAATAACAAGCTTAGGTTGATAAACTTAGCCGCAATCTAAATCACAAGGATCTGAACTTTGCGAAACAGAATTTTTCTACTTTCTACTCTTTTTTGCGCTATGAGCGCGTCAGTTAATGCTGAACCATGGGTAAAACCCGATGATTACGGTCTTAGAGCTGATATTCAACAATTAGCTGATGCCGGTGTTATTTTAGCTCCTGTAACTACCTATCCGCTTATGTGGAAAAGTTTTATAAGTGATGTGCAAAGCATGCCGCTTGAGCAATTATCTCCAAGCTTGCAAGATGCTTTACTTCGCGTTAAGCATCGATATAAATCAGAAAATAGCAGCTCGCATAGTCTTCAATTATCTGCTTTTGCAGCCACAGATCCGATCATAGCAACAAGCTTTGGTGCAACAAATACACAAGAAACAGAGCTTTCAGCAGCTTACGCTTATTTAGGCGATAACTTTGCAGCTAAAGTAGCTATAAATTACAGAAGCGACGGTAAAAAATGTTTAGTTGATGGAAAAACGACTGACGATATAGTTACCGATGAGCAAGCTTTAACCGATTGTAACGATACCTCACTTGACGATAGTTACTTAGCTTACCGTTTAGGTAACTGGATTTTTAGAGCCGGTGCTGTTGAGCAATTTTGGGGACCTGGTGTTGATAACAGCTTAATTATGTCTGGTAATGCGAAACCTTTACCTGCACTAAGTGTAACCAGAGAAAAAAGTACTGCTTTTGAAACACCATGGTTAAGCTGGATTGGTCAATGGGGCTTTACCGCACAAATGGCTAAACTTGAGTCTACACGTGTTATACCTGATGCTTTACTGTGGAGTACTCGTGTTAATTTTCGCCCTATTCAACAGTTAGAAATTGCACTTAGCTGGTCTGCACAATGGGCAGGTGACGGACAACCGAGCTCTGCGGGTGATTTTATTGATGTCATAACTGGGCAAACAGCATGTATCGATGGCAATGAGAGTTGTGATAGCCAGTTAGAGTCGAAAATAGGTAATCAATTGGCTGGTATTGATATTCGTTGGTCAGATACCTTATTTGATCAACCATATGCGGTTTATGCCAGCACTATAGGTGAAGATGCTAGCTCACAGTTTAAACCCGCTGATAGAGCTTACTTATTTGGTGTGCAAACAACACAGCGCATTTATGCTCAAAACATATTAGTAAATGTTGAATATATAGATACTGGTGTTTCATGCCAAGCTGAATCAATAGTTGAAAATTGTTACTATGAGCATGATACTTATAAGTCTGGCTATCGCTACCATGGACGCACTATTGGTTCGACGTATGATAATGATTCGCAATCAGTTGTCCTAACCCTACTTGGTCAGCTTTCTAATGGTGATGATTGGCAGGTAAAATTACGCAGTGTTGATTACAACAGCGATAACCGTGACCTTTATCCTAATAATCCTGACTTAGGAAATACAATTACTAAAACAGGCTTTAATAGTAAGCAATTAGAGCTTCGTTATAGAATGCTTTCTATGGGAGGGCGAGTCACTTTAGGTGCTTTTGCATCTAACAATGACGGTGCTGAAAACGATACATCAGCATTTGCTAAGTATGAATTAAATTTTTAGTAAGTTACTTTATTAAAAATAAAAAGGGATGAAAACACTGTTTTCATCCCTTTTTTGTATTTTTAGTAACTTAAATCAGTAATTACTGTTTAATTTTACTAATTACTTTTGATGTTGAGCACCCATCTAAAAATTCAAGCACTTCAACTTTTCCGCCATGACGAAGTACGTGCTCAGCACCCGCTATTTGCTCTACGGTGTAGTCGCCACCTTTAACTAAAATATCAGGGCTTATTTGCTCAATTAATTTAGCGGGAGTATCGTTTTCATCTAAGCTACCAAACGGAATAACCCAATCAACTGATGAAAGTGCGCTAAGTACCATCGCACGCTCATCTAGCGGGTTAATAGGGCGTTCTGCCCCTTTTAAGCGCGTAATAGATTCATCATTATTTAATCCAACAACGAGTCTATCGCCTCGTGCTTTAGCTTGTGCTAAATAACGTACATGCCCAGCATGTAAAATATCAAAACAGCCATTAGTGAATACAATGGTTTCGCCGTTTTGTTTTGCAAATTCAATATGCTGAAGTACATCATCAAATGGTGTTTGGTAATGCTCACCCGTAGTATGTAAATACTGACCAAGCTTGCGGCTTAGCTCTTCTGGCGAGACGGTTGCAGCCCCAAACTTACTCACAACGATACCTGCGGCTAAATTAGCAATTTCGACAGCATCTTTAGGTTCCATGCCCGCGCCAAGCATAACCGCGAGTGTAGCTATAACCGTATCACCGGCCCCGGTTACATCGCTTACTTCAAGCTCTTGCGCTGCAAAATCAAATTTTTCATCTGCACTAATAAGCGACATACCTTGCTCAGAACGCGTAAGTAACATAGCTTTAATGCCATTTTTGCTTATTAAATCACGCGCACTTGCTGCTAAAGCCTCTTCTGAATCGGTTTGACCACCCGCTAACTTAAACTCATGTAAGTTAGGTGTAATGTAATCAGCACCTTCATATAAATGTAAATCTGGCGATTTAGGGTCGATTAAAACCGTTTTTCCGGCGCCCTTAGCAAGGCTTATCATCTCTTTAATTAAGCTTAAAGATCCTTTGCTGTAATCAGAGAACACTATAAAGTCGTATTCATCAAGTACAAGCTCTAAGCGGTTTAATAAAAGCTGGCTATGTTGCTCAGTAAACATTTCTTCTAAATCAAGTCGAACCAATTGTTGGTGGCGGCTAATAACACGCATTTTTGAAATAGTCGGTAAATCACATACACTGACTAATTGTGAGCTTATTTTTTCACCTTTTAGGATGGTCTCTAAAATCTGCCCGCTTTCGTCCTCACCAATTAAACCCAATAAGCCAACTTTTGCATCTAACCGCGCTATATTTTTTGCAACGTTAGCTGCACCGCCCGCTTTGTCTTCAAATTTACTTACTTTAACAACCGGTACTGGCGCTTCTGGCGAAATGCGACCTGTATCACCATACCAATAGCGGTCTAGCATTACATCGCCAACAACTAATATTCGTGCCGCTGATAAGTTTTTTAATAACGATAAATCCATTACTGCTGCTCCGCAACAACCATATCCATGGCTTCACATAACCAGTGACCTATAAACATGTGAGCTTCTTGAATACGTGCTGTTTCGTCATTTTTTATAATAATAGGTAACTTAGCAATGTCTTTTACTTTACCGCCATCACGTCCAGTTAATGCAACAGTAAAAGCGCCTAGTTTATTTGCAGCCTCTAATGCTAAATTAATATTGTTACTAGTACCTGATGTGGTTAAACCAATAACTAAATCTTCTGGCTTGCATAGCGCTTGTACTTGGCGTTCAAACACCGTATCAAAGTGATAATCGTTGCTGTGCGCTGTTAAAATTGAGGTGTCGGTGGTCAATGCCATTGAGGCAAGCGGACCTCGTTCTAATTTATAACGCACTACAAATTCTGCAGCTAAATGCTGTGCATCTGCTGCACTACCACCGTTACCAAACCAAACAATCTTGCCACCAGCTTGTAATGCACTATGGCATGCTTCTAACAATTGCATAGATTCTTGATGATAAGCCTCCATCGTTTCAAATAATGCCTGATGACGGTTTAATGTTTCAACGTAGCTAGTTGCCACTGAATCGATAATTGACATGAAAAAATTCCTCTTGGAACTGAAATGGCAGGAAAAATTAAATTCATTATTCCATAATTTTATTTAATTGTGTGTATTTTATCGGGTTATAACTGAACCCAGACCATATTTTATAACGAGTCTGTTTAGAAAACGGCTATTTCACGGTAAACTAACGCCACTTCCCTTTAAGAAAGATCAGTATGGCACGCATTTTTTACTCATTCGCATTAATTATTATTAGCCCACTGATTGTATTTTATCTCTATATTTTACGAGGTAAAAAAAACCAAGGCTATCGTGCACACTTTAAAGAGCGCTTTGGGTTTGTCAGTAAGTCTTTATTTACGGTTAAAACTAAACCTTTAGTTTTTCATTGTGCTTCTGTTGGCGAGGTACTTGCCGCAACGCCACTTATTAAAGCTTTGCAAAAAGTGCATCCAAATTTAAATATACTTATAACCTGTAATACTCCAACAGGCAGAGAGCAAATACTTAGCCAGTTTAAAAATACTGTAGCGTGTAGCTATTTACCAATCGATTTCCCGTTTGCGACGGCTCGATTTTTAAAGCGTATAAAGCCACAAGCATTATGTATTTTAGAAACCGAGCTATGGCCAAATTTAATGGCGATAAGCCACAAAAAAAACATACCAGTGCTTGTCATCAATGCAAGACTCTCTGAAAAGTCACAGCAGGGCTATCAAAAGGTCGCTAAATTAACGCATATTATTATGCGCTCAATTACGGTACTTGCGAGTCACAATAAAACAGATGCTAAACGCTTTATTGAACTTGGTCTTGAAGCTTCAAAAAGCCATGTAACAGGCTCAATAAAATTTGATATAACACCAAATGAAGAGCAACTAGCTAAAGTACTCAACCTTAAACAGCTTTATAGTAGTAATGAACGCTTTGTGTGGGTGGCAGGCTCAACACATCCTGTTGAGCATGAGCTGATACTTTCAGCCCATCAAGAATTACTAAAAAAGCAACCGAACGCATTACTTATAATTGCCCCGCGCCATCCAGAGCAATTTGACAAAGTGGCAGAGCTTTTAACGCAAAGCCCACTTAGTTTTAGCCGTCGTAGCGAAAACAACTATAATAATGAGCAAATACTTCTTGCTGATACGCTTGGTGAATTACAGTGTTTATATGGCGCTGCAAATGTGAGCTTTATTGGTGGCAGCTTAATTCGCAGAGGTGGGCATAACCCACTGGAATCAGCAGCGTTTTCGGTAGGTGTAATAACAGGTCCACACACATACAATTTTGACCATGTTTATCCCGAGCTAACAAAGCTCAAAGGTGCTGTAGTGGTTGATAGTAACGACGAACTCGCAAAGCAGCTTATAACGTTTAGCCAAAACACAAAAGCGTGCCAAACCTTAGGTATTAAAGCTGCGCAATGCGTAACTAAAAACCAAGGTGCTATACAAAAAACACTTACCATTATTAATCAATATTTAGAGCCAAAACCGTGACCAACATAGCTATAAGCCAAACCCGCGAATGGGTATCATCTGTTATTGTTAAATATAACTTTTGCCCATTTGCACGTAAAGAAGTGGAAAATAACTGTATTCATTACATAGTAAGCTCTGCAACGAGCATGGATGATGCTGTAATGGATATGCTTGAGCAATGTGTTGAGCTTGACCGTGAACCAGAGCGCGAAACAACCCTTATGATGTTTGACAATGGCTTTAGTGACTTTGAAGACTTTTTAGACTTGGTCGATTTAGCTAATGCACTTTTAGTCGCGCAAGGCTTTGAAGGTAAGTATCAAATCGCTAATTTTCATCCTGATTACGTATTTGCTGACAGTGATGAAACCGATGCCGCAAACTACACAAATAGAGCGCCCTTTCCTACATTGCATTTAATCCGCGAAGCAAGTATGAGCGAAGCACTTGATAGTTATAACGAGCCTGAATCTATTCCTGAGCATAATATAAATCTAGCAAGGCGTAAGGGGATTGATTTTTGGCAGCAGTTACTTGAAGGCTGTAAAAAACCGAGCGCTTAAATGCTCGGTTTTATTTTGGTTTGTGCAGAACAAGACAATAACAAACGCTTATTTTTTAACCCAGTTACCATTTACTTCAACGTAATGACCACTTTGGGTTTTTTCAATTGTTTTAGCGGCAGCAAGTGCTTCTACTTGTGAAAGCGACAAGTTATTCTTTTTAGCGAGCTTTAAGTACTGCGCTTTACGCTTTGTATTTATGTCATCAACAACGGCTTTTGCCTCTGCGTTTTGTACAACAAGTCCTAAATAACCAGAGCTATCTTCACCTACTAAACCTTGGTTTTTAGCGTCATCAAGGCTAATAGCCCAAGCAGAGAAAGACATACATACTGCACTAACTAACGTAATAATATTTAATTTTTTCTTCGTATTCATGTTCTAGCTCCTTAAAATAACTCACTGTCGTCACTAAATAAATTGTCGAGTTCTTTATCTACTTTTACGCGAATTTCGTGATCGACCTTCACATTTAAATTAATAGTAATGGGCTCTTTAGCAGACACCTCAACACGATGCGTGCAAGCACTTAGTGTACTAATAGCACTCAGCGCGAGCAGTACTTTTATCAATAACGACTGTCTCATTATTAGTTTCCTTTTTGTAAGTATTGTTGCTCAACTTTTTGTGTAATTTCGTCACTTAAACGCAGTGCGCGTAAAAGTGTAAATACGTTTTCTTCGTGGTTATAATTAAAGTTAACCTGCTGCTGCTCTGCTTTATTATAGCCTTGCAAATTAACCCCTAGTTTTAACCAACCATCATTTTTTAGTGCCACACTGCTATTAAGTTTTTGAATATCTAAATTAGTTAATAGCCCTAACACAGGTTGTAACTCTTGCTGTTGCTGCATTACTGAATCAAAAGCGGCATTATTGGTAATTTTTAAATTACCTGTTCCTTGGCTAAATAAGCTACCGTCAATTATTTCAATTTTTCCACTATCAAAGTGAACCGGTAAAGACCCCGCCAAGCGTCCCGTTAATACAATGCCCGACTTATCGTCGAGTGTAACAAGTTTGCTTGCATCAATATTTTCAAACTTAACATTAGCAACTTGGTTTGGCTTCCCTACTGTGTAGCTATCTAATGAAAACTCACCACCAAACACACTTCCTTTTACATCATTTATAAGCGCGGTATTACTACTCACTTGCCACTGCCCTTCAACCGCTTTAACTACGGCACCCGCCCTAAGCTCATTTAAATTAAAGGTAGTTGGTTTTACATTAAGCTTACCTGAATTATATTCCCCGCTAAATATACTGCTTAAATCGCTCGCAAGGTAATCGTTATACAATGCACTTGTATGACTAATCCCTATATTGAACAGTGCATTTTGTAAGTTTATATCGCCACTAATATAGCCATTAAATTCGCCCTCTGTTAACTGTGAAAGTGGCTCAAATTGACTAATAAACGCATTTAACGACAGCGCACTTTGTTCAGGAATAACTACTTCAAATGGATGAGCTTGCGACGACATATGATGATTTATCACTAACTCAACATCGTTTATAAATGCGTGATGCGTGGCTTTTAGTGCACGGCTTTGCAAGCCCGTAGACTCTACTTTTATATTACTAAGTTTTATGTCGGGGCTATTAACAGCCTTTATATTCGTTTTTGCTGTTAGATCAGCAAATAACTCACCTACGCCTAAATTAGCATTTGCTGTTAATGTGTTACTTATATCTGTGACTTTAAACTCTTTATATTCTGCGCTTTTTAATTGCTGAGTTAACGCTACCTCTGCGTTTAACTGTTTATCCATTTTTGCTATTAAATCACCTTGGTATTGCACTGCACTTATATTAAACGCATCTACACTATTAAGCGTTAATTTAGCATTTATAAGCCCAATTGGTTTTAAGTCTATAAACTCACTTATATTAAAGTGACCACTAAGGCTAAGCCCATCCGCTGTTGCGGGTACAAACTCAGGTAAATTTTCAAGCATAACGGCGTAATCGCCTTTAATTGCAGTGCCAGATAACTGAGCATTAACGTTAATATTATTTATATCGGGTGTATTTATTTGAGCTGATAAAGTTGACTGTAAGTCTTTAAATGGAGATGTAATATTTAGTGTTGTATCTGTTATTAAAATATCAAATTGCTTATCGCCCACGCTTACCAAATTAATTGCAGGCACCCTCAACCCACTAGCCTCTAAGCTAATTGATTGAGGGAGTTTAAGTTGCCAATTTAAAGGAACTTGTTTGCTAATAAAGCCTGCATATTCACTTGGTGGAATTAACTCAGTACAGCTTGGTGTTAAATTAATTTTGTTATTAAGCAAATCGGTATTAAACATTAACGCTTGGCTATTTAAATTAAAACGCGTCGCCAATTTACCAGTGGTTAATACGTTAACTTTGCACTGCTCATACGTGTGAGCAAACTGGGAGCTAATATCGCCATTTAACTCAAGTTCTATACCATCAAAGCTAAATGCTTGCTGAGTATTAAAGTTAAAATCTGCTATTAATGTATTTTTAGTGTTTATAACGTGCTTTAAAAAAGTGTCATTAATTTCAAACTGACCCCTTACTTTATTAGCAGTCAAAATTGCACTTGCGTTTATATCACCTGAGACATTAAATTTATTTAGTTCGGGTTCTAATATGCTTATTTTAAGTGGCTTATTGAGCTCATCACTTTTTACTACAAGCTGTTTAATATTGATTAATGGGCGATTTAAGGGAAGTGCTAAATCGAGATTTTTAGCAAGCTGATTAGCATTATCACTTTTAGGGAGTGGATTAACAGTTAGCACTGCATTTTCAATATCTACACGCTTTGTATTTGCAGTAATACCAGTAAGTTGTAATTGTTGATTTTGATAATTTAAACACACTCTGTCAGCATGAATATTTAAGCTAGACGTGATTGAAAAATCAAGGCAGTTTAATGTGACACCCGCTTTTTCGAGCTCAGGCGCTATAACCCACTGTAATAAAGGCAAGCGAAATACATAACCAAGCAGTAAGGTACTTAGTAATAAAACGCCAACAATTAAACCAATTCGCTTAAACATACTATCCTTAAATGCTTTGTGCTTTTAGCTATACTAATACCAACCTGCATAAATCTTTGATCAATTTAACGAATTAAATTGCACTATAACGTCGTTAAAAGTTTTTTATTTAGAACAAGTAGATATAAAAACTTTTGCCTAGTTCTAGCGTAATTTTTTTAACGTTAAATAGACCCCATATATAAGCAGATTGGTATAATCAAAAAAGGCTGCACAATGCAGCCTTTTTTATTTTACAGTAAGATTATGAATCTAACTTGTATAAACGTAAATATAATTAACCTACGTTTTTACGTGCGTTACGGAACATACGCATCCACGGGCTATCCTCGAGCCACTCATCTGGGTGCCAAGAATTGGCAACGCTTCTGAATACACGTTCTGGATGCGGCATCATTACAGTGGCACGACCATCAGTTGACGTAATACCGGTAATACCTTCTGGAGAACCATTAGGATTCGCTGGGTACTGCGTTGTAGGGTTACCGTAGTTATCTACAAATTTAACCGCTACAGTGCCGCTATCAAGCGCCGCTTTAGTGGCTGCATCGTTTGCAAACTCAGCATGACCTTCACCATGAGAAACCGCTATAGGCATACGCGAGCCAGCCATTCCGTTAAAGAACACAGACGGATTCTCTTGTATTTCTACTAAACTAAAGCGTGCTTCAAAACGCTCTGATTTATTAGTTACAAAGCGCGGCCAATATTCAGTACCAGGGATCAACTCTTTTAACGTTGATAACATTTGGCAACCGTTACATACACCTAAGCTGAAAGTATCTTCACGGTGGAAAAAGTTTTGGAACTGATCGCGTGCCATGTCGTTAAACAAAATAGACTTAGCCCAACCTTCACCCGCACCAAGTACGTCACCGTATGAGAAACCACCACAGGCCACTAAACCTTTAAATTGCTCTAGTGTTAAACGACCTTCTAAAATGTCGCTCATGTGTACATCAACGGCTGCAAAACCTGCGCGATTAAACGCTGCCGCCATTTCTAAATGAGAGTTAACACCCTGCTCACGTAAAATAGCCATTTGCGGTTTAGCACCGGTTGCAATGTATGGTGCAGCTATATCTTCGTTTAAATCAAAGTTAAGTTTTACGTTTAAGCCTGGATCTTTTGCATCAAATTTAGCATCAAACTCTTGCTTAGCACACTCAGGGTTATCACGGCGTGCTTGCATTTGATACGTTGTTTCAGCCCAAATAGTACGAAGCTCAGTACGCGTATGATTAAGTACCGTATTTTCGCCACGGTTAAATATAATCGTATCGTCACTGTTAAGCGTGCCAATGCTGTGGCTAATTGCAGCTATACCATGTTGTTCAAACACCGCATTTACTGCATCTAAATCAGCATTTGCAACTTGAATTACCGCACCTAGCTCTTCGTTATAAAGCGCTTCAATGTCTGAACCTGTTAAAGCTGCTAAATCAACAGTTACACCGGTATGACCCGTAAACGCCATTTCAGCTACTGTGGTAAATAAACCACCATCTGAGCGGTCATGATAAGCAAGTAACTTACTATCAGCCACAAGTGCTTGCATTGCGTTATAGAAGCCTTTTAATAACTCAGGGCTATCAACATCAGGGGTTACATCACCTAATTGCTTATAAACTTGTGCAAGGCTTGATGCGCCCATGCGGTTTTTACCCGCACCTAAATCAACTAATATAAGCGATGTATCGCCTTTATCTGTGCGCAGTTGTGGCGTTACTGTTTTACGTACGTCGTCAACACGACCAAACGCAGTTATAACCAGTGAAAGCGGCGATGTTACTGACTTCTCTTGTGAGTCACCTTCATCTTTCCATGTCGTTTTCATCGACATAGAATCTTTACCTACAGGAATCGTTAAACCAAGCGCAGGACAAAGCTCTTCGCCTACGGCTTTAACAGCTTCATATAAACCAGCATCTTCACCTGGGTGACCCGCTGCTGCCATCCAGTTTGCCGATAACTTAATGTTTTCAAGGCTACCAATATTTGCACAGGCAATATTAGTTAACGACTCTGCCACAGCTAAACGAGCAGATGCACCGTAATTAAGTAATGCAGCCGGAGTACGCTCACCGAGTGACATAGCTTCACCGTGGTAAGTATCATACGTTGCCGCAGTTACAGCACAGTTAGCAACAGGTACTTGCCAAGGACCAACCATTTGGTCGCGCGCTACTAAACCCGTAACTGAGCGATCGCCGATTGTTATTAAGAATGTTTTTTCTGCAATGGTTGGTAAACGCATTAATCGCTGCGCTGCATCTGCTGCATTTATTGATGTGATATCAAGCGCTTTGCCAACAACTTGCTTTGACGTTACATCGCGGTGCATTTTAGGTGCTTTACCTAATAATACGTCCAGCGGCAAATCAACAGGGTTATTTTCAAAGTGGCTGTCTGACACAGTTAAGTGAGGTTCAGCTGTTGCTTCACCAATAACAGCGTACTGGGCACGTTCGCGCTTACAAATTGCTTCAAAGCGGTCAAAGTCCTCTACGCCAACAGCGAGTACATAACGCTCTTGTGATTCATTACACCAAATTTCGTGTGGTGCCATGCCTGGCTCATCGTTAGGGATGCTACGTAATTGGAACTTACCACCACGTCCGCCATCATTAACAAGCTCAGGAAACGCATTAGATAAACCGCCGGCACCTACATCATGGATAAACGCGATTGGGTTTTCATCGCCTAGCTGCCAACATTTATCGATAACTTCTTGGCAACGACGTTCCATTTCTGGGTTTTCGCGCTGTACTGAAGCAAAGTCTAAATCTTCGTTTGACTGACCTGAGGCCATACTTGATGCAGCACCACCGCCTAAACCAATGTTCATTGCAGGCCCGCCTAGCGCAATTAATTTAGCGCCTACAGGAATATCACCTTTTTGAACATGATCAGAGCGAATATTACCTAAACCACCGGCAAGCATAATTGGTTTATGGTAACCACGTACTTCTTCACCGTTATGGCTTGTTACTTTTTCTTCGTAAGTACGGAAGTAGCCTAATAAGTTAGGACGACCAAACTCATTATTAAATGCAGCGCCACCTAGTGGACCTTCTGTCATTATATCAAGTGCGTTTACAATACGACCCGGCTTACCAAAATCGCTTTCCCACGGTTGCTCGTAACCTGGAATACGTAAATTTGATACAGTAAAGCCAACTAACCCTGCTTTTGGCTTAGAGCCACGACCAGTTGCGCCTTCATCGCGAATCTCACCACCAGAACCTGTAGCAGCACCTGAGAATGGCGCAATAGCTGTTGGGTGGTTATGAGTTTCAACTTTCATTAGTATTTCAATGTCTTCTTGATGATACGCATATTCACCTTGCGCATTTGGGAAGAAGCGACCCGCTTTTGAGCCTTTCATTACTGCCGCGTTATCTTTATACGCCGACAATACATTTTCAGGATTTAGCTCAAACGTATTTTTAATCATTTTAAACAGCGATTTTGGCTGCTCTTTACCATCGATTGTCCAGTCAGCATTAAATATTTTATGGCGACAATGCTCTGAGTTCGCTTGTGCAAACATAAACAATTCGATGTCGTTAGGGTTACGTCCTAACTTTGTAAAATTTTCTACTAAGTAGTCTATTTCGTCATCAGCAAGCGCAAAGCCTTGCTCAACATTGGCTGTTGCTAGTGCTTCGCGTCCACCACCTAAAATATCGACAGACGACATTTGGCGTGGGGCATCACTGCGAAACAGCTGAGCCGCATCTTCAAGTTCATTGTGTGTGGCTTCAGTCATGCGGTCGTGCAATAACGCAGTTACTTGTGCAAGTTGTTCTGCGTTTAAATCACCTTCAACATAATAAGCAATACCGCGTTCAACACGGTGAACCTGCTTTAAACCACAGTTGTGGGCGATGTCGGTAGCTTTAGATGCCCAAGGTGAAATGGTACCTGGGCGAGGTGTAACAAGTACAAGTTTGCCAGCTGGGGTATGCTCAGCAATAGTTGGACCGTAAGTTAATAGTTTTTCAAGCTTGGTTTGCTCAGAGCTACTCAACGGCGATGTTAAATCGGCAAAGTGAGCATACTCGGCGTATACGTTAGTGACTGGAAGTTGCGATTGTTGGCAACGCGCTAAAATTTTATTAACTCTGAACTCTGACAGTGCTGGTGCACCACGAAGGATCAACATAGGTAATTTCATCCGGGGTTAGGGATTGAACGATATTTTAGGCACGCATTATAGTCCAATTAGCATTCAGATTTAACTCAAAATTACGCTTTTCATAAAATTAACTTTTTAGCTTTATTTATAGCCTCTTTTGGTTAATAAAATAAAAGGTAAAGTGACGCGATGGCTTAGTTTTGCTATAACGGTGGCTGGCGAGCTTAAGGGGCACTCAATGTTCAAAGAAAAACTAATAATAATCATTACTTTAGTTATGCTGTTATGTGCATGTGATATGCAAGAGCAGCCAACTCAACTCGCCCAAATAAAAGAACAAAACAAAATACGTGTGGGTACACTTGCAAGTGCTAGTAATTATTATCAAGCCGTTCAAGGTGAACAAGGCTTTGAATATGAGCTATCTCAAGCATTTGCTGAATATCTAGGTGTAGAGCTTGAAATAGTGCCATTTTTTAACTTATCCGATATGTTTGAACGCCTTGAAAGCGGTGATTTAGATTTAATTGCCTCAGGACTTACCTATAATAAAACCCGTGCAGAGCAATACCGTTATGGACCAACTTACAGAACAATCAGCCAAAAATTAGTTTATAAGCAAGGACGTGTTCGTCCTCGAGAGTTTGCCGACTTAGATGGCAACTTTACTGTTATCGCTAAAAGTAGTCATTCGCTTACTCTGCAAAAAATGAAAAAAAACAATCCAGATCTTACTTGGATAGAAAGCGAAGAGTTTGATGAAGAAGAACTACTTCAAGCAGTTATTGATGGCGAGATTGATTACACACTCGCTGATACACATACGCTATCGTTATTTCGCCGTTATCATCCAAATTTAAGTATCGGTTTTTCTGTTAGTCATAACGACCCGATTGCATGGATACTTAATAAATCAAAAGATGATTCTTTATATTCCTTATTAGTGCCATTTTTTGGCGATATAAAACAGAGTAATCAGCTCTACGTACTTGAAGAAAAATACTTTGGCCACGTACGCCAATTTAACTATGTAAATACCCTTGCTTATATCGAAGCTATCAAAGAAACCTTACCAACATACCAACCATGGTTTGAACAATATGCTGGTAGCCTTGATTGGCGTTTATTAGCGGCACTTAGCTATCAAGAATCTATGTGGAATCCTCGTGCTAAATCGCCAACAGGCGTTCGCGGTATTATGATGCTAACCCGCAGTACAGCAAAACAAGTAGGTGTTACCAACCGCTTAGAGCCAGAGCAAAATATTCGCGGTGGTGGTAAGTATTTAAGTAAACTGATTAAGCGTATACCTGATAGAATTCCTCAACCTGATAGAACATGGCTTGCACTAGCGGCTTACAATGTAGGTTGGGGGCACGTTAACGACGCGCGTATAATTACCGAGCAGCAAGGCGCAAGCCCTGATAAATGGGCTGATGTAAAAAAACGCTTACCGCTGTTAATTAAAAAGCGCTATTACCGTAAAACTCGCTATGGTTATGCGCGTGGCGATGTAGCGGTTAAATATGTTGATAATATTCGTCGCTATTACGATGCACTTGTTTGGCTAGATGAGAATAATGCTATTGCTGTAGAGTCTGAGCCAGAACCAATCACAGAGCAGAGCACTGATACCGAGCCAAACTTAAATGAAGAAAGTGACGATAAAAGTAACAAAGATGAAGCGCAAACAGAAAAACAACAGCCTATAATTGAGCCCGAACAACCGAGTGAAAACAATAACTAAGATTTATATAGGTATCAGTTTTTTGAGCAAACCAGTAAGCAAAATTTAAGTAAATTAAATATCTGTTTACTTGTCATCAAATGATCACTAATGTGTATTACTTGTATATTATTATTTTATAAGATATACCCTGCGCCTTTCTCACTCTTGCATTAGGAGAAAACATGCTAAAACGTAGACGCACACAAAAATTAAAACGCAATGTGATTTATTCAACAGCCACACGTCGTCGTGTTATGCTAAGAAAACTGCACAAAAAAATCATCTGGCGCCGCCGAATGTTTGCTATGCAGCAAATGGCTGAAACAGAAATAGAGCCAATCGCTAGTTAACTCTAGCTAGGTTTATTTATTTGTTCATCACGAGCAGCTTTCTTAGCTGCTTTAATTTGCGCTCTTCTACGCTTAAAAAAATTCGAAATAGTATCACCGCATTGCTGTGCCAAAACACCACCGCACACCTCAACTTGATGATTTAACCTCGGCTCTTGTAATAAGTTCATAATTGAACCTGCAGAGCCTGTTTTAGCATCGAGGGCACCAAATACTAAACGCTTTATTCTGCTATGCACCAACAGTCCTGCACACATAGAGCAAGGCTCTAACGTTACATATAGTGTGCAATCAATTAAGCGGTAATTATTAAGTACTTTTCCAGCTTCTCGCACTGCAATCATTTCCGCATGGGCTGATGGGTCGTTATCCGTTATTGAGCGGTTGTACCCCACTGAAATTAGCTGGTTATCTTTTACTACAATTGCTCCAACCGGAATTTCATCAAGCAACTCTGCTTGCTTTGCATACAAAAGCGCTTGCTCCATCCAGTAGGAATCATTAAATGGCTCGTTCATTCTTTCTACTTAAATAACTTTTTATGCTGTAATTATACCTAGTTAGCACTCTAAAGTGCGTCATTCATTACTTTATTGCAAAAATAAAACGATATTTACCTGTTTGTAATGGCTCACTAGTGTGGATTTACGCTATAATCTCACGCTTTTTTTATTTAGCTCACAACACGGGTAGCAAATGAAATTTCCTGGACGCCGCAGGCATAAACATTATTTTCCAGTGGAAGCCAAAGATCCACTTACTAATCAACTTAACGCAACAGAGCGATTACAACGTAGTTATATTACGGGTATCGATCAGATCGTTGTTGATATAGAGGCAAAAGTTGATCAAGCTTTCCTTGACGAATTTCAACTACGTAGAGGTATGTCACAAGTTATTGATAGCGACATAACGAACGCCTTATACGATCGTTTAAAATTAAACGATATGGTTGATTTTGAGTTTGCCGGTGGGACCATTGGTAACACTATGCACAACTACTCTGTACTTGCAGATGATCGCTCAGTTTTATTAGGCGTAATGAGCGAAAATATAAAAATAGGTAGCTATGCTTACCGCTTTTTATGTAATACCTCAAGCCGTGTAGATTTAAACTATCTTCAACCAGTAGATGGGCCTATAGGTCGTTGTTTTACATTAATTGATGAAACCGGTGAGCGTACTTTTGCAATAAGTGCGGGCCTAATGAATCACTTACGTCCTGAATCTATCGATAAAAACCTTATTGAAAATTCATCAGCATTAGTGATCAGTGCCTACCTCATGCGTACGCAAGGTAGTGAAACGATGACTGAAGCGACTATGCAAGCGGTAAAATACGCTAATGATGCAGGTGTGCCAGTTGTTCTTACACTCGGAACTAAATTCTTAATTGAACAAGACCCGACCTGGTGGGCAAACTTTGTTGAAAAGCATGTTGATATTCTTGCTATGAACGAAGAAGAAGGGTTAGCTATTACAGGTTTTGAAGACCCTCTTCTAGCAGCCGATAAAGCACTTGATTGGGTGGATTTGGTAATTTGCACCGCTGGCGAAAAAGGCTTATTTATGGCCGGCTACGTAGACGAAAGCTTAAAGCGTGAAACCGAATACCCGTTATTACCAGGAGCAATACCTGATTTTAATCGATACGAATTTTCACGTGCTATGCGTAAAACCGAGTGTGATGAGCCTATCAGAGCATATAGCCATACAGCCCCATTTATGGGTGGACCTGATTCAATCAAAAACACCAATGGTGCAGGCGATTGTGCTTTAGCGGCTGTGCTACATGACTTATCAGCAAATGTTTATCATAAACTTAATGTGGCAAACTCTGCTAAGCATCAGCAACAAGCTATTACTTACTCGTCACTATCGCAAATTAGTAAATATGCTAACCGAGCTAGTTATGAAGTGTTAGTTCAGCACTCTCCTCGTTTATCTCGCGGTTTACCAGAACGCGAAGACTGCTTAGAACAGGTTTACTGGGAACAATAATAACGGTGGGAGCAATCATTGCTCCCTATCAACTTCCTAAAAAATAGAAATATCGAGCTTTTTAGATAGCAGTTCCAACGCTGCAATTCCTGCAACCGAATTACCAAACGAATTAAGTCCCGGAGAATAAACAGCTACCGTAAACTTATTTGGTAACACGGCTAAAATAGTCCCTGACACTCCCGATTTACCTGGCATACCTACTCTGTAACCAAAATCCCCCGCAGCATCGTATAAGCCACTGGTAAATAATAGCGAATTAAGCTGCTTATTTTGACGGCTACTTAAAACACGATCGCCCGATCGATTATCAACACCTTTATTTGCTAAAAAATTATAAGCTTTGGCTAATTCAATACAGTTGAGCTCAATAGAACAAAAGTTAAAGTAAGACCATAAAACATCATCGACTTCATTTTCAAAATTACCAAACGACTTCATTAAATGTGCCATAGCAGCATTACGATGCCTAAATTCATACTCAGAATTAGCGACTTTTTTATCAATCACTATCCCTCTATTACCAGCTAACAACCTAAAGGTCTCGAGCATAGAGTGCATTGGTGCAGATAAGCGGCTGTATAACGCATCACACGTTACAATTGCGCCTGCATTTATGAAAGGGTTACGAGGAATCCCTTTTTCAAACTCAAGCTGTGTAAGCGAATTAAAGGCAGTACCTGAAGGCTCCTTTCCAACTCGATGCCAAAGTTCATCACCATAACGTTGCAGTGCCATAGTAAGTGTCATAACTTTTGAAACAGACTGAATGGTAAAACGTTGAGAGCAATCCCCCGCACATACAGTCTTACCATCAGTTGTATAAATAGCGATAGAAAATTGCTCAGGATCGACCTCTGCAAGGGCTGGTATATAATCAGCTACTTTTCCTTGTGATAATAAAGGGCGTACTTCATGTGCTATTTCATCAAGCACCTTTTGGTAATCAGCTGTAGGCAAACTAGACCTCTATATCATCATTCATAAAAATTGGATTTTAGCACGCGCGAATAGACGCAACTAGTTTTGTTGTTGAATTTAAAGGGGGGATGTTTTTCTTAATTTAAAAAAGCAAAAAACCCGTCACATTACTGTAACGGGTTTCTCTTAATTAAATCCTGGTAATGTCCTACTTTCACATAGCAAATGCTACACTATCATCGGCGCTGTTTCGTTTCACTACTGAGTTCGGCATGGGGTCAGGTGGGTCCAAAACGCTATTGTCACCAAGAAAATTCTTTTCAATTTTCTTATTTTAATTATTAAGATTAAAGTCCTTCGACTGAATTTGAAGCCTGGTAATGTCCTACTTTCACATAGCAAATGCTACACTATCATCGGCGCTGTTTCGTTTCACTACTGAGTTCGGCATGGAGTCAGGTGGGTCCAAAACGCTATTGTCACCAAGCA
>NZ_JACJDR010000011.1:0-175947 GCF_014163655.1 Pseudoalteromonas sp. SR45-1
CTAACTAACTAACTAACTAACTAACTAACTAACTAACTAACAATATCCCACGCACTTGTACCCGATGCAGAAAGATTGCTGGTGTTATTACGTAATACTTTATTGCCTACATTAACTGATGACTCAGGACGGCTCACTAAATACCCCTGAACTGAACTCACACCCATTTTTTTAACAAGCTCAAACTGCCCTATTTCTTCAACGCCTTCAGCTACAATTTTAAGGCCCAGCTTTTGTCCAAGCTCACTAATTGTATTTAATATATCGTTATATTTTTGGCTTTTATTGGCTTGAGCTATAAACGAGCGATCAATTTTAATAACATCAATTGGTAAATCCGCTAATGTACTCAACGAGCTAAAACCTGTACCAAAGTCATCAATTGCAATAGTGATGCCTTCTTCTCTTAATCTACTTAGCTCTTTGATTATTCTAGGACTGGCTTGAATAAATGTTGATTCGGTAATTTCTAGCATTAAAGACGTCGCCGGTAAGCCGGTTTTTTTTAGCTTCTTCATTATCCAATCATAAATATCACGGTGCTTTAACTGAATGCCCGAAACGTTAACTGATATTTTAACTTTGCGCATACCTGCATTATGCCATGCAGCCATTTGCCGACACGATTCAAGCATAATCCAATCGCCAAGCTCTAATATTAAATTCGACTCTTCTGCTATTGGAATAAATTCTGAAGGTGGGATCATACCTTCAACTGGGTGGTCCCAACGTGTAAGCGCTTCAAAATAATCAATCATACAATCTTCAACATGTACAATTGGCTGAAAAGACAAGTAAAAATCTTTACACGCGAGCGCTAAACGCAATTCTTCGAGTAAATAATGATAACGGCGCATTTTGTTACCCATTTCTGGCGAGTAAACTTTAAATATTCCCTTACCATCACTCTTAGCTCTGTACATAGCAACATCAGCTAGTTGTAAAAGTGCTTGTGGGGTTGACGCGCTTTCTGGGTAAGCAGCAATACCAATACTGGCACTAATTTTTACTATTTTATTGCCAAGCACAAAGTCTTTTTCAAGCTCACTTAACACGTGCTTCGCAATGTCAACAACTCTGTCGCTATCATCAAGTAGTTCTATAAATATGGAGAATTCATCTCCACCTAATCTTGATAAGTTTTGCTCTAATTGATTAGCGCTATTAATATTACTTAACTTATGGTGACGTAAAACATTTGCAAGTCGACTGGCCACTTGAACTAATATTTCATCACCAAAACTGTGGCCAAACGAATCATTTACTTGTTTAAAGCCATCCAAGTCGATAAATAGAAGCGCACATTTGAGATCTTCCTGATTAGCATGATTTATTTGTCTGTCTATGTGTTCAATATATGCATGGCGGTCAATTAACAGCGTCAGTTTGTCTTGACAAATACTTGTTTGAGTTTGTTTTACATAGTTAACTACGTGTGAATTTAAGCTATTTATAGATTGACTTAAGCTGCTTACACCTAATGGGTTCTCTGCCGGTTTAACTTGTAAATTAAATGCAGTAAGTAAGCTATTGGCTTGGCGGTTGAGTTCCGCTATTTGATTTTTATAATGACGTTTTCTACGTTCTCTACGTAAGTAGATACCTGAGCCAAATATCAATATACATAAAAATAAAAAGTTCATGGGTGATGCGAGCGTCATCATGATTAACTTGTTAGAATCAGCGGCTACAAATTGGGTATCAGTGGTTTTAATAAGTAAAAAATCAGCTGTTGGCTGCTTAATTATATAATGGCCATTTAAAATGGGATTATACCAAGGAGCCATATCAAGGGAGGTATTCGTGATCTCGAAACTTCGTATATCAATATTAGTCTGAAATAGATTTATACGGTTGATCTGATTAGTTAACTCTATGTTTATGCAGAAACAAAATAGAACTATGATTAAGAAAATAAAACCGAGCGGCTTAAGTTTATTCATAAAAAAAATCCATCTATTTTGCTTCTCCTATCAAACCTATTACCAAAAGCGGATTATATCGCTTGCATTTAGTACTACGCAAGCATTGATATAATCCTAAGCCATTAGAATAACAAAAAATTGTAACGATAATGGATTAACTAACTATATCTACATATAGTATAGATGGGATTAATAAAAATAAACAAAAACGTTTCAATTGTTTAAAATTTAATACATGCGGTATATAAACTTTGTCGTTTTTTCTGCCGCATTAATCTATGCCTCACCACTACAGCTTTAAGTACTTATATTTACTCAACCTTAATCGCATTTGCTCCGCTGTCGTACATCATTTAAAAATTATTCTTGCGCATGATGTATTGCTACTCAAACTAGTTAAAAATCATCGCTAGTACTGTTATTATTAAAGTTTAAAGCTGCCATGCATAGCTAACTTTTGTAAATAAGGTACGCTGATCTCGCTCAATATTTTTAAGTGAATCGTCTTGGTAGCCTCTATCTGAGTAACCCAAATAAAACAGTGTTTGCGCATTAATTTTATATGAGTAAACAAGCTGACTACCATAGTCTTTGTTAATTTGGCTAACTTGATAAAAGTAGGCATTTTCGTCTCTATCAATATCTTCAAATTGCAAAATAAGCTTAAGGATTGAACGCATACTAAATTTATAATGGAGCCTAAAATCAACTAAGTTAGCTGTAAATACACGCTCCCCTTGTGGGTTATCTAATTGGCTGTAGTTATGTTTTACATCGAGCTGCCAATGGTCGTTAATGTCCCACACCATTTGGGTTTGGGTGTCAAACGCATCGCCTAATTGCTCATTTGCATAATCAATGCGGCTAGCGTATTCAGCATATAATGATAACTTTAAATCTTTAGTGGGTTTAAAGCCTGTATAAATGTAACCAATATTTTGATTATAAAAATTGTCATTATAATTTTCATAACGGTGTACTAAACCAATTTCAAAAATAGATTGTTTTTGACCTTTAAAACTCAAAAAGCCTTCGTATTCTTCTTCAAGTAAGTCGCCATTTTGCGCCCACGTTTTATCCCAGTCAGCTTCGTATGACCATGAGGTAAGTAAATCAGACTCATCTCTGTACCATGTTTGTCCGCCACCAAAGCCTACTTTTTCATAATCGACTTTAGCTTGATAACCTAAATCAGTGCGGTAGTCCTGCCCAATATTTTCATAAGATGAAAATAATTTGTAATCACGTTTATCGCGGGTAAATTCTAGAGCATAAGCTTCATCTGATTGAGTTTCGGATAGATTATAATTTTGAATTAAAAATTCAGAGTTACGAGTATCAGCAGATGACACTTGATACAAAAGAGTATCCGATTGATTAAACCAGTAGCTACCATCCACTGATAATACAGTGTTGTGATAGTCATCACTTTCTCTGTGCGTGCTTGAAATACCAATAGTACCTTGCTGACCTAAGTCATATTGATAACGCCCTGCGGCTGCATTCGTTTTTTCGTTTAAGCTTGCAAAGCCAGAGCCCTGATTCGTTGGCAGTAAAATATTACTATTGTCGTCATCAGCTAGCATTAGCGCATAACTATGATCGCCCGTTTTACCCGTCAGCTTTGCACCTAAAGTAGGCTCTGCAATTGTACGTGTGTATAAAAGCTCAAATAAGCTACTTTTAAAGTAAGAAGCACCATCTAAAAAGAAAGGACGTTTTTCAGCGTAATAAATTGAGAAGGTTGTATTTACATCAAGCTCTAAAGAGTCAGTTTCTACTTGCGAAAAATCAGGATTAATTGTCGCGTTTAAAACAGCATCTTTTGTTAAACCCCAGCGTAAATCTAAGCCCACTTCAGTATCTATATCACCCTTATCCCAATCACCTGGCAACGCAGATTTATTATCGTTACGCAGTGTTGTTAATGTAGGTGTTAATTGGATATTTTTACTTGATTCAATGTCACTAAAGCCAACTAACTTATCAAACTGGCAAAGGCTGCATTTCACATTTCTATCAAACCCCATATTTGATAGCTGATATAGCACATCACGTTGGTAGTTTCTCATTACAGAAAAACCCCACGTTAGCTCATTTTTATTTTCAGGAAAACGCAGTGCTTTAAAAGGAATACGCATTTCAACAACATAACCTTTGTCGTTAATTTGTCCTGCGCTATCCCAAATAGCATTCCATGAGGTATCAGAGCTCCAGCCATCGGTGTCGGTCATTCGTATATCGCCTTGCGCACCCAGCGGGTTCACATGGAATTCATAACCACTGCGTTCATCATTAAATGTATCAATAACAAGAATAACGACGTCGTCTTCCCATAGCGTATCGCGGTCACGAAGTGATGCACGAATTTGCTCAGGGTTAGGATCCTCAGCAATAAAACCAACATATAAGTTAGTGCCATCTTCGTAAATAAAGGCATCAGTTTTTACAGGAGGTGTGCCTTTTTCGTTAGGCTCATCTTGGTAGAGTAAAGATATACGTGTTGCATTTTGCCAGTGCGCTTCATCCATAACACCATCAACGGTGATATTTGAATTAATACGGGACAAGGATACTTGCTGTTTTTTAGCCGCTACATCAAGGCTTGAAAGTAATAAAGCAAAACTTAAAAATAGGAAGGTAAACTTTTTTATTATAGTTATAAAGTACTGCATAAACATCCATTTAGACTGTAATTACTCATAAGGAGCAACATAAGCTGAGGATTGTAATTTATCCAGGTACATTTGTTAATACTTTGAAATGAAAAATTAACTATTTAATGATAAAGGAGTAACTAATTGTTATGTATTATGTTTCGAGTAGTTTAAGCTTATCGTCTATGCCATTCCATACATCAGCGTCCTCTGGTGCAGGTTTAACCTCTGTAATGCGCGGCCAGACCAGTGCAAGTTCAGCATTTAATTCAGTAAACTCTTTTTGAGACTCTGGTAGCTCATCTTCTTGGTATATCGCATCAGCTGAACACTCAGGGACACATAAACCACAATCGATACAATCAATCGGGCTAATTGCTAAAAAATTAGGGCCTTCAAAAAATGCATCTGCTGGGCACACAGATACGCAATCGGTGTACTTACACTTTATACAATTTTCGGTGACAACAAACGCCATACTATTTTAATACCTAAGATTTTGAACAACAGTTGTGGATCATACCCATCCACCCCAAAAATACAATAAATAAGTGCCATATCAGGCTATTTTAACGTAAAATGCGCGCCTAATGTTTGCACACTCGTTGTGTCCTGCATCCCCTTATTGTGAGCGGTAATAATACCCCGCTATGACACCTAAAAGAGATATAAATGATACGTTTAACCGAAATAAAGCTGCCACTTGATCATGACGAAGACGCAATTGGTCAAGCAATTGTAAATAAACTAAAAATCCAACCTGAACAATTGCACAGTTTTAATGTGTTTAAACGTGGTTATGATGCACGTAAAAAATCAGCTATTTTACTTATTTATACACTCGATATAGAAGTTGATAACGAAGCCGAGCTACTCGCAGCATTTGAAAAAGACCAGCATGTAAAAGTAGCACCAGACACAAGTTATAAATTTGTAGCCCAAGCTAACAATAATATCAAAGAGCGCCCTGTCGTGATTGGTTTTGGTCCTTGTGGTTTATTTGCGGGCTTATTACTTGCTCAAATGGGCTTTAAACCCATTATATTAGAGCGCGGTAAAGAAGTACGTGAACGTACAAAAGACACGTTTGGCTTTTGGCGTAAACGCACACTTAATACAGAATCAAATGTACAATTTGGTGAAGGTGGCGCAGGTACATTCTCAGACGGTAAGTTATACAGCCAAGTAAAAGATCCAAAGCATTATGGCCGAAAAGTCATTACTGAATTTGTAGAAGCAGGCGCACCCGATGAAATTTTATACGTAAGTAAGCCACACATTGGTACGTTTAAACTTGTCACCATGATTGAAAAAATGCGCGCTCGTATAATAGAGCTTGGCGGCGAAATTCGCTTTAGCACACGTGTTGACGATATTCATTTAGACGACGGGCAAGTAACAGGTTTAACGCTTTCAAATGGCGAGCAACTAAACACTCGACATGTTGTATTAGCCGTTGGCCATAGCGCACGTGACACGTTTGATATGATCCATAAAAAAGGGATTTATGTTGAAGCAAAGCCATTCTCAGTCGGTTTTAGAATCGAACATAAACAATCAATGATCGATGAATGTCGTTTTGGCACAAATGCAGGAAACCCAATTTTAGGCTCTGCCGATTATAAACTTGTTCATCACTGCGACAATGGCCGCACCGTTTACAGCTTTTGTATGTGCCCAGGTGGCACAGTAGTCGCGGCAACCTCTGAAGAAGGCCGTGTTGTTACCAATGGTATGAGTCAATATTCACGAAGTGAGCGCAACGCTAACAGCGCTATTGTGGTAGGTATATCACCAGAGCAAGATTTCCCTGGTAATCCACTTGCCGGAATAGACTTACAACGCAAACTTGAAGAGCAAGCGTATGAGCTTGGTGGTAGCAACTACGATGCACCAGCACAGTTAATTGGAGATTTCTTAAAAGGTAAATCATCTGCAGACTTAGGTGAAGTACAACCCTCTTACACACCTGGTATTAAGTTAACTGACTTGAGTAAAGTGTTACCACAATTTGCAATTGATGCCCTTCGCGAAGCGATACCAGCGTTTAATAAACAAATTCGTGGCTTTTCAACTAACGACGGTTTATTAACCGGTGTTGAAACACGTACTTCGTCGCCTATTAGTATTAAGCGTGATAAAACATTCCAAAGTATTAACACCAAAGGGCTTTACCCTGCAGGTGAAGGCGCAGGTTACGCTGGCGGTATTTTATCAGCGGGTATTGATGGTATTAAAGCAGCTGAAGCAGTCGCACTGTCTATGTTAGAAAGCGCTTAAACCTCTTTTTTAAGCTGTTTATCGAAAAGCCTCACTTTGTGAGGTTTTTTTGTGCTAAATGTATAGAAAATAATAACAACTCAAGCACCTCAACAATGATCAAAACATTTACCTTTTCGTTGCTTAGTGTATTAGCAATTTTTAACGCTAAAGCACAAGAGCTAAAAACCATCGATGAAATCCACAGTGCATATAAAAATAATTCTATTAATGCACAGCAACTCACCCAAAATTATATAGACCGAATTAATAAACTTAACCCACAATACAATGCAGTTATTACTATTGAGCCTACAGCGATTGCTCAAGCTAAAACGTTAGATGAACTTGCCGCCAAAGACACTTGGACAGGTCCATTACACGGAATACCTGTACTTCTTAAAGATAATATAGAAACAAAAGGCACACTTCCCACAACGGCTGGCTCTTTAGCACTTAAAAATAACGTTACTAATAATGATGCTTTTGTTGTTAAACAACTACGTAATGCGGGCGCTATAATTTTAGGTAAAGCTAATTTAAGTGAATGGGCAAATTTTCGTTCATCCTATTCATCGTCAGGCTGGAGTGCCGTAAGCGGACAAACACATAATGCGCACGATGTAACACGTAATCCATGTGGTTCTAGTGCAGGCTCTGCTGTGGCAGTCGCACTTAACTTTGCGCCCATAGCATTAGGGACTGAAACAGACGGTTCAATTACGTGCCCTGCCTCAGTAAATGGAGTTTATGCAATAAAACCGAGTATGGGCCAAGTATCACGCTCAGGTGTTGTGCCTCTTTCTAGTAGTCAAGACTCAGTAGGGCCGATGGCGCATTCACTTAAAGATGCATTGCTGGTTTTATCAGTTTTGCAAGGTGAGGACTCTCTCGATGCAACAACTACAGGGTTTAAATTAAATACAGGTAATCTAAAATCAAAATCGTCACTTATTATTGGTGCACTGCCTAGCGACAAATTTACAGTTGAAACGCAGCGCCTTTATGCCAAGCAGTTACAAGCATTAAAACAGGCTGGGCACACTGTTATTAATGTAGATATTACTGATAACTTAGATACGCTATTTGTTGATGAATACTATATTTTACTTTACGACTTTAAAGCCGAAATTAATCATTATCTTGCAATCACTCCCGCGCAAGTAGCTGTTAAAAGCCTAAAAGCACTTATTAATTTTAATATTCAAAATAAAAATACAGAAATGCCCCACTTTGAGCAAGACATCCTAGTTCAATCTCAGGCTATTGATTTAACTAACAAACAAAAATACCAAGAGACTAAAGAACGCTATCGCACTTTAGCAACGACAGCCATTGTTAATGTATATAAAAACAACAAGCTTGATATTGTTATAGCGCCTACAGTATCACCCGCCTGGAAGACAGACTTAGTTAATGGTGATAATTTTAATGGTAGTAGTAGTTCGTTATCTGCTATTGCAGGCACAACGCACATAACTCTGCCGGTAGGCAAAGTAAGTGGTTTACCGGTTGGTTTGTCCATAATAGCAAATAAAGAGGGCGAGCAAGCGGCTTATTTATACGCAAATATTATTGATGAGGTGTTATCACCAGGCACAAAAAAACCTGAGTAAACTCAGGTTTTTTTAAACTAAACGGCGTTAACTATGACTTTTTAAGTGACAGTTTTTCGCCTTTTAAGCTTTTACGAACGCTTGAAATACGTGAGCGATTTACTGCTCTCGCTTCACCGGTTGCTTGTCCTGATAACTTGTTAGAACGTGTACGGCGTAAATGCGCTGGTTTTTTACCAATTTTATCAATTAGTACTTCACGGTTACTTACTTCGTAACCTTCTAAATATACACGTTTGATTTTTTGACCGATTAACGTTTCAATTTCAAACAAAGTGTTTTCTTCTTCGCGGCTAACAAATGAGATTGCTTGACCTTGGCGACCAGCACGACCTGTACGGCCAATACGGTGAACGTAATCTTCTGCAAGCCATGGTAAATCAATATTAATTACACGAGGTAAGCCATCAATATCAATACCACGAGCAGCCACTTCTGTAGCCACTAATACACGTACTTTGCCTTCTTTAAACTCACGTAAAGCACGACGACGGTTACCTTGAGATTTGTCACCGTGGCAAACGCCTGCCGGAATACCATCAAGGTTAAGCTCTTTAACAAGCTCATCAGCCGTTTCTTTCATGTTTACGAATACAAGCACTTGTTGCCAGTTTTTCTTACCAATCAATTCAGAAAGTAGTTCTTGCTTACGACGTTCTTCAACAGGGTAAACAACATGCTCAACAGTACTTGCTGTACTGTTAGTTTGATCAACACGCACTATTTCAGCTTGTTTTAATACTTTAGATGCAAATTGTTTAATTGCTGCAGGGAAAGTAGCAGAGAAAAGTAAAATCTGGCGCTCTTCTGCACAGCTTTTAATCACGTTTTGCATGTCTTTAATAAAGCCCATATCAAGCATACGGTCGGCTTCATCAAGAACAAGGTGCTTAACACTTGCAAGGCTTAAGTTACCTAAACGAATATGATCAAATAAACGACCTGGTGTTGCAACAACAATATCAACACCTTCTTTTAAAGCGTTTGCTTGGCCGGCGGTACTAACACCACCAAATAAACTAACGACTTTAAGTGATGTATGCTTTGCAAAATCTCTAAAATTATTTGCAATTTGTTCTGCAAGTTCACGCGTTGGAGCAAGTACTAACGCATGAGGTGCATTCGTTGTGCTGAGTTCAGACTCAACCAATTTTTGGATGATAGGTAAAGCAAACGCGGCAGTTTTGCCGGTACCAGTTTGTGCACTGGCTAAAACGTCTTTACCTTTACGAACAGCAGGGATTGCTGCGCGCTGAATGGGCGTAAGAGTGTGATAGTTAAGTTCGTCCAACGCCTGGATGATTTCAGGAGCGAAACTAAAAGATTTAAAATTCATGCTGTATAACCTACGGCCACATTATCAAGGGTCGCAAATTATACAGCAAAAACGAGTCAACAGTTAGCTTTAAACTGGATTAAAAGCTAAAAATTAGTTTGTTAAGTCATTAAAATATTGATTATCAACTCAAGAAAGCGTTAATACCTCATTTTGTTTTAATAACTGTGCTTTACCACCGACAACTTCACGTTCGTTAAGCTCATTTATTAATGGCAAACCTACTTTTTGTTGCTCATCACTAAGCGGTAAATACGGTAATCTAAATACTGGATTTACTGCACCTGTCATCATCATCGCAGTGTTAATAGCAATAGGGTTTGGCTCACAGAACAACCAGCTCATTAATGGTTGTAATGACGTATTTAACTCATCATTTTTAGTATCCATTAATTGGCGAAACAACCCAGGAACAAGGTTAGAAGTAACCGAAATAACACCGTGAGCTTTGTGTACATGACGAGCGTCGTGTGCTTCATCGTCGTTACCAGACCAACACGCAATGCCTTGCTGCTCATAGTGTGCAATGCGCTCATTGCCGCCACATTCTTTAATACCAATTAGGTTCGAGTGCTGTGCTAATGGTTCAATAATATCAGGTGTTAGGTCTTGACCTGTGCGACCTGCTACGTTGTAAATAAAGGCAGGTCCAATATCAAGTACGCGTTTAAAGTGCTCTTTAACACCCGCGATTGACGTACGTCCGTAATATGGGTTAATTTGCAGTGCTGCATCCATACCGCTGGCAAAGCCATATTTAGTTGCTTTAATCGCTTCACGGGTGTTGTTACTACCGGTATTACCAACAATAACCAGTTTGTCGCCATACTTGTTTGCACTGTGCGCTATAAGCATTAAATGCTCTTCCCAGTTCATTAACTGGCCTTCGCCTGTTGTGCCACCGACTACAATGCCATCAACGCCCGCTGCAATTTGTATTTCAACGAGTTCATCGTACTTTGCGAGATCAATTTCACCGTTTGCTAAATATGGCGTTTTAATAGCTGTAATAAGGCTTGCTTGTTTAATTTTCTCTAGGGTGCGCATAAAAATTCATTATTTATAAAACTTGCGCTATTTGTAACATACTTGCCGGTATTTTTGGAGGTATAAGCGCACATTTAATTATAAAATCGCTTGTGTTATTGAGTTTGGTAATACAAAATGAACAACTGTATATATAAACAGTATTTTATTTTAACGATACCAGAGGCTTTATGCGTTTATCTGACTACTTAGCAACTCATTTTTATAACACCGATGAACTGTGCCAAGCATTAAACATAGATGCAGATACACTTTTAGCTTGGCAAGAGCGAAGTGTGTTCCCCAAACCAAGTTACTGTATTAAAAGTCAACTTAGCTGCAGCTCATATTCGGGTTTGTATGAATGCGAAGAATATGACGACTATTATCCGCGCGGCTGTGTTAATTGGGGGCAAGGCCTTTTAAAACAAAAAATAGAATCATCAAGCCATGCTTTTAATTATTTTGCGCAGCAATATACTGCAAGCCTAACTAAACTCGCTCAGCAAGGATTTACGTTTAGCGAAGAGCTATTTGGCTGTGAAATAGACGAGCACTTACAGCAAGTTTGGCAACAGTTTTTATGCAGTAAATATGGCGTACTTACTCAAAATGGATTAATAGACGAAATAGTCTCTGTAGACATTGGCAGGCTATTAGTTGACGACATTACAGAACTGCGCAGTAAAGCGAGTTTAAACCAAGAAGAAAGAGCGCTATTACACCCCGCCATAAAGCTTTTAAACAAAGCGTTAGGGCATGGCGCCGATCATGAAAAACAACACACTTTGCGCACCCGTTACATAGATGCGCTTATTTTAAAATATGATTTATCTATTAAGTAACGCTAAATTTACTTTGATAAAAACGTAGTGCTAACAGACCCTAAGTCTTCGTAACTAACCGTGGTTAACTGATCTGTATTAAGCTCAACAACACCACAATAAGAGCCTGTTATAAACACTTGCCCAGTTTTTAAATTAATTCCCTTTGCTGATAAGTAATTAACCGCCCAATAAAGTGGAAGCTGCGCAAGTTCTGCAGGATGCACACCTGCCAAGTTTAACTCCAGCTCAGTTTGCTTAACGTTAATATTTACAGTATTTGCGTTATACGCTTTGGCTTTATCTATTTGTGGGCCTAAATACACGCCTTGATTAGATAGGCCATCAGCAAGCTTTTCAATGTGAGTGCTTGGAGTGCCTTCATCAAACCTTTTTTGAATAAGCTCAAGTGCTAAATGGGCGCTGGCAAATGCAGTATCTACGTCTTCATTTGTATAGGTTTTATTACTTGGTAAATCGCTTTGTAAAATAAATGCAATTTCTGGTTCTATCAGCGCTTTGTTATTTGTTGTATACAGTGGGCAATTTTCAGCTTGTTTTATAGGTGCATGTAAAAGAGGCGCTAATATAATTGAGCCATCATCTAAAGGCAGCATACACTTCCAGCCATATACAGTTTGATCATTTAAATAAATCATCAACTTTTGTACTTCAATCGCATCGTCAGTCGAGTCTAGTACTAACTCTTTAGGAAAGTTTGAACGCGCTGGGTTTTCTTCTCTTTGTGCTAATAAGTGAGTAGCAATTAGTTTTAGCTGTATTGAGTTGTTCACATAAATCTCTTTAAAATACTTTACTGGTTAAGCAGTAAATAGGAAGGATTACATTATTAATGTATTAGCTTAGGCATTAGAACATCATGTTAAATGCCTATAATTAAAATTGTATTTAAAACAAAGCGTGGTAACTATTTAAGTATCAATAGATTTGAGCGAGCGTAAAAACAGCCCTAAACCGCCAAACGCTAAAATTATAATAACAATCAAATCAAACGACGTCATAGTTCGCATACTAAATCGAACACTCGATATAACACCAAATATGAGTGCGGTTAACGAGCCAAGAGATAGCACCCAGCCTAAAATATTTTTAGAATTATAAAAAATCAGACCCACACCAAAAATAAACGGGATCATAACCATGCCGCCTGTAACGCCAAAGCCACCTAAAGCATTAACACTATAAATGCGAGAACTTAGTCCAAAATTAGAGGTCACCGAAATTGCGTTTAGCAGCATATAAAATCCACCGCACATCATAATTAAACCAATAAAAAAATGCCCAATACCACCAGAGCTTCCACCAGCACCTTTCATTATTAATTATTCCTTTTATATTTTTAACTTAATAGTTTTAGATGGTAATTGCTCGAGTATTAACATTGACCGAAATATACATAATCAATGAGTGCACACGCGAAAATACTTATCGCGTAATTACATGCCAAATAACATAAAACCAAGACAAAAAACCGTGCAAAATTGCCCATAAAACAGACTCATTAGCACTCCATGAAATAGCAATTGCTAGGGCCGTACCAAAAGAGACTCCATATTTTACTATCTCATTTTTTGAGTTTCTCATTAATTATATTCCTAGTTTTTAACTTATACCAATCTGCTTATATATGGGGTCTATTTAACGTTAAGAAAATTACGCTAGAACTAGGCAAAAATTTTTATATCTAGTTGTTCTAAATAAAAAATTTTTAACGACGTTATAGTGCAATTTAATTCGTTAAATTGATCAAAGATTTATGCAGGTTGGTATTATTAACTGCTTGATTTGCTTACTAAAACTGACAGTTCTTTACCATCAACATTAATACTTGCTTCTTTGCCTATTTCAACAACTAAAGAGGGAGCCATATGTTTTCCACCTAGTTTTAGGTCAGTTGCTAAACTAACAGTAGAATCATCAATTGGCGTTACTGTAAGAGCAAAACTATACAAATTATCAACTGAAACTGACGCCTCTTCATTTGAATTAACTACTAAAACAGGTGAACCAATTAAGTTTTTATTATCATAAAATTTAGCATTCACTACAAAACTATCATTAGCTTGTGCAAATGAGGCAAAGCCTAACAACGCTACTATTGCGATTAATTTTTTCATTATTATCTCCATATAAATTATACAGTTTAAAGCTATTAAGGCTTTATTGGCTGTGATTTTTCAGCTAGCAATTCACCAGCTAATGATTAAAAAAACTTATGTTTTAGCTCTGATGACATAACCAACGCCCAGCGAACTAATATAGAACAACACTCCAAATATACTAATATCAATGAGTAGCTTTAGAATGTCAAAAGTATCTGTAAACACAAGATACTCAAAAGCAAATAAGTGAAATATAACTTTTGATCCGAAATACGCAGTTAATAAAGGGATTACAAAAATAAGAATAGATTGATTAGATTTATTAATTTCCATACCCATGTCTCCGTTATAAGTTTATTTAACTCAGCTCTAAAAATATAACCCACTAAAAATATATAAATAGTTTGCTATTTTGAGTCTCACATTGAGTACCACTCGAACTATTTACGGCTGACTAAAATGCCATATTATATTTCTATAATTTACACCAGAGAACTTTAATGTAAACAACAAATTAAATAGGCTATTTATTAGAGTGGGTTGTGATACCAAAACGACTTTAATAAAGTTATAAACCTCTTTTGATTTCGACGCACTGTGCATTAACAAAAAAGAGTCCTAATAGGTTTCATTGATATTGGCGAAGTTGAGTATTTAGGCAGGTTGGAGTGTAAGAATAAAAGGTGATGTAAGATAACAGCACCTATTTGAGTATTTACTTTATGAGATGTAATTTAGCTAAGTATTTTAATACGTACCATAAAAGGCACTATAAAAGAATCTAACCAATTGATTTATATACATCAATACTACTATTGGTTAAAAGCCCAGTAACTTGCGTACCAAATGCTTTAAAGTGTGGCTCGTTTTTATGCGCTTCAAAGTGCTCGTCAGACGCCCACTGTTCGCTAACAACGTAATCGGTATGTTCATTATCACTTTTTACCGATAGTTCATAACGTAAGCACCCTACTTCTTGGCGCGATGACTTTTGTAAGTTTTCAAGTGCTGTAAGCATTACATCTGCATCAATATTTTTGCACGACAGTGCCGCTATAACCGTTAACATGTGTATTCCTTTTTAAAAGTTAAGGTGTAGATAATCTACACCTTAAAATATTTAGTTTAACTTTGCGTTTGAGGTAAGTTTACTGATCCCACTGCGGCGCAAAGTCCGGTGTTGCTTGGCGGTCGCCGCAATCAAGACCATCAATGCGGGCTATGTCTTCATCATCTAACTTAACGTGGTCGTTAAAGTTATCTTCTAAGTTTTTGCGCTTAGTTGATGATGGAATTGTCGTCATGCCGCTTGCGTTAACCCATGCTAAAACAACTTGTGCTGGACTTGCATCGTGCTTGTTAGCAATGTCGATAATGGTTTGATCTTTAAGTACTTTACCTACTACAAATGGCATGTACGCAGTTACATGTATATCGTGCTGAGCACAAAATGCACGCAATTTAGTATTAGTTAAATATGGGTGAACCTCAACCTGATTGGTAAATATTTCACGCGAGTCAAGCGTTTGCATTGCTTCATTTAAGTTTGCAATAGTGAAGTTTGATACACCAATGTGCTTAGTTAAACCAAGTTGCTTCGCTTTTAGTAATTCAGTGAGGTATTCACTCATTGGCTCGTCGTTAGCAGGCGATGGCCAATGAACTAGCAGTAAGTCGACCGAATCAACTTGTAGCTTTTCAAGTGACTTTTTAACGCTTGGGATAAAGTCGCTTTTATTTAATTTGTTATTCCACACTTTGGTGGTTAAGAATATTTCACTGCGCGGAATATTACTATCTTTTATGGCTTGACCTACTTGCTCTTCGTTGCCATAAATTTGTGCGGTATCAATATGGCGAAACCCAACTTCGAGTGCCATTTTTACTGAGTTATAGGCAGTGTCGCCCTCTAAGCGGAATGTTCCCATACCTAGTTCTGGCATTTCTATTACACGTTTTGTCATGGTTTATCCTTATAAAATAATCGGTTTTGAAATACAAACTTTTAAAAGTTTTACGAAATACACCTTTTACTTCTTATTACGACTGTCACTTAAAAATCTATGACCTCATAACATGTATGAGGTCATTAATTTTAGTTTCAAGGTTAGGGTCTGTTAATCTTTAGAGATTACATTTGCAGCAGTGTATTTGGTATTTAGGCAAGGCAGAGCCTATGCAGTGTGGTTGTTCCACATTAATAGGCGATAACGCAGCATAAATGCCAAATACGCGCTGCCTGTAGGTTCTTCCTAGGGTGGATTTACTCTTTGTCCCTCGATTTTTACTTATTCTTACATGGATGTAAGCCAGTAGAATAACGCAGGAGCAGTTATCGAGCCCACTAGGTTACAAACCTCGCTCCGTGATTAAATCATCCCTAGATTGAACAAATTTAATCCTAAAAGGTCAACAGACCCTGCTAAGGCTTTATGCTTGCTGAATTTCACGTTTATCAAGCATACCGCTGTAGCGTGTAACACCAAGTGCTAAAACAGAGATAACGGCGCCTATCCATGCTGTATCTTGCAGGGTCATGTTCTCTACTACGCTACCGCCAATAATTGAGCCAAGTGCAATACCAATATTAAATGCGGCTATGTTTAAACCTGATGCAACATCTACCGCATTGGGCGTGTGCTTTTGCGCTTGCTTTACTACATAAAGTTGCAAGCCTGGCACATTACCAAAAGCAAATGCGCCCCAGACTAAAATAGTAAGTACAGCGGCAATTTTTGATTCCATCGTGAAGGTAAATATCAGTAAAATAATACTCAAAGCGCTGAATATAATACTCAGTGCGCTAATTGGGCCGCGTTTATCAGCCAATTTTCCACCCCATATATTACCAACCGCTACCGACACACCATAAACCAGCATTATTAAACTAATAGCTGAGGGGGCAAAGCCAGTTTGTTGCTCTAAAATAGGTGCTAAGTAAGTAAACGCAGTGAACGTGCCGCCGTATCCTAAAATTGTCATTAAATATACGAGCAATAAGCGCGGCTTAACAATAACCTGAAGCTGCTCTTTAAACGTAGCCGGGATAGACTGTTTTAAATTCTTAGGCACTAAAATAGCGCTTCCTAGCAAAGCAATTAAACCCAACAGCGATACCACTAAAAACGTTGCACGCCAACCAAAGTGTTGGCCAATCCAAGTACCTAACGGCACACCCGTTACAAGTGCAACGGTAAGGCCTGTAAACATAATCGCGATAGCACTGGCTTCTTTGTCTTTACTTACTAAGCTTGTGGCAATCATAGAGCCAATTGAAAAAAACACACCGTGAGCTAGGCCTGTTAATATTCTAGCCAGTATGAGTGTTTCATAACTAGGCGCTTGCCATGCAAGTAAGTTACCTAAAAAAAATAAGCCCATTAAGCTTATTAGTACCACTTTACGATTCCAACGACCCGTTAAAGCCGTTAGCACCGGCGCACCGATGGCAACGCCAACCGCATATAAACTTACAAGCAAACCTGCTGAAGGTAGGCTTACGCCTAAGTCATTTGCAATGGTGGGTACTAATCCCACTATTACAAACTCAGTTGTTCCGATTGCAAATGCGCTTAAGGTAAGCGCCCACAAAGCCAATGGCATAGTTATATCCTCATTAATATTTGAAGAATGTAGTTTGGCTAAAATATCGTTTGCAAAAAATAGCATTAGTGACAAAATACTTTTGTTAATAATGCAAAGATGGTGTTGGTATACTTATGGCAGTTCATTCAAAAACTGAAGATTTAGAAACGTTTATAACGGTAGTAGATTGCGGAAGCTTTTCCGGGGCGGCTAATTTGCTCGATCAGCAGGTGGCTAAAGTGTCGCGAGCTGTATCACGCCTTGAAAATACACTGCAATGTACTTTGCTAAACAGAACAACACGCCGGTTAGAGCTTACCGAAGAAGGCCATACTTTTATAAAATTTGCACGCGAAGGGTTAAATACGCTTTATACCGGTGAAGAAGCCATAAAGCTTTTAAAACAAGCGCCAAGTGGCAAGCTGCGTATAGATGCTGCAAGCCCTTTTGTATTGCACCAACTTACGCCTTTAATTGGCGAATTTGCCAAGCAATACCCTCACATAACGCTTGATATAACCTCACACGACAGCATTATTGATTTACTTGAACATAAAACCGATTTAGCCATACGCATTGGTGATTTAAAAGACTCAAATTTACATGCTCGTAAACTTGGCTGCAGCCAGTTACGTATTGTAGCCAGCCCAGAATATATAAAAAACAACGCAACAATTTCGCAAATAGATGACTTACAAAATCACAAGATAATTGGTTTTAGTGACTCCCCAAAATTAAACACTTGGCCGTTAGTAAAGCCCGCTTTATTTACGTTTTCGCTTAGCGCAAGCAGCGGTGAAACAGTGCGGCAACTATGTATTGCAAACCAAGGCGTTGCGCTACTTTCTCACTTTATGATTGGCAATGACCTAAAAACAGGTAAATTAGTTGAAGTGTTACCCAGTGCAGTTAGCTCACCTAATAACCGAGAAATTATACAAGCCGTGTATTATAAAAATAGTGCTGTATCGTCTCGCATTACAGCTTTTTTAGATTTTATAAAACCCAGGCTTAGTTTATAAATTTTGGGCATTGATGTGCTTATCAAATATTTCACATTATTTTTTGACGCTTTTGAATAATCAAAAAGTATAAATAATAAAAGTCGTAATTAAAGGTATTAATCAAAATGGATTCTTTAACGCAGGTAGCATTAGGTAGTGCTGTAGGTTATGCGGTATTAGGCAATAAAATAGGTCGAAAAGCCGTTTTATGGGGAGCAATTTTAGGCACTCTCCCTGATTTAGATGTATTTTTGCCTTATGGCGGCTCTGTAGAAGCATTTACTTACCACCGTGGCTTTAGCCATTCGTTATTAATACATTTATTAATTAGCCCGCTCATTGTATGGCTAATATTAAAAGTACACGCGGGAATGCAAACTTATAAAGTGCGCTGGTTTTGGCTAGTATTTTTAAGCTTATCTACACATGCCCTATTAGACAGCCTAACTGTATACGGTACACAACTACTCTGGCCTTTTACTGAGTACCCCTTTGCGGTTTCTAGTGTGTTTATTATTGACCCCGCTTACACGCTTCCTTTATTAATTGGCGTAATATGTACACTAATACCCAAAATAAAAGCAACAACGGCTTATCGTATAAATGCAGCCGCCTTAGTTTTAAGTAGCCTGTATTTATTCTGCGCTTTAATTTTAAAAGTAAATATTGATGACAAAGTAAATACTGCACTCAACAACAGGCAAATATCAGTAAATGCCTATGTTAGTACGCCCGCGCCGCTAACCACTTTGCTGTGGCGTATTGTTGTAATGTCTGACGGACAATACTACGAAGGTTATGCATCAGTATTTGACGCGCCCAGCGATGTTACATTAACGGCTTATCAAACAACGCCTTCACTGTTAAATAATATTAGCGATGAATGGGCTATAAAACGCTTGCAGTGGTTTACTAAAGGGTTTTATTCGGTGCGCCAACAGCAAAGCAATATTGTTCTTTCTGATTTACGTATGGGTATGGAGCGCAACTATGTGTTTAATTTTGTAGTGGGTCAAAAAAATGATTCAGAAGTGAGCATTGGTAACTTTGAAAAAATAAGTCAAAGACCAAACTTAAACAATCTTCATAAAATATGGAACAGAATTTGGCAACCAAATGTGTCTTTAGCATTACCCGCTGCAAAAAATGACTGCAAAAGTGAATAACGGCATATTATAAGATTCGTACTAGCATGAGGAAGTTAAATGAAGCTCAAGCAGCAACTAAACTAAATAGCTTACTAAAGTGATTGCTGCTTTTTTTGCTGATACATTGCAACATCAGCATCTTGAATCATATCCTCAACTGATTTACCTGTATCGTGTTTAAAGTGTGTTACTCCTACACTGTAATCAATTTTGTATGGCTTGTTTAAGGTATTATTAGCATGCTCTATTGCTTGCGCAAACCTTTGTAAAACAAACTCTGCTTTTGTTTCGTCTGAGTCGCTTAACATCGCTACAAATTCATCTCCGCCAAGTCGACCTATGACTTCACAATCACGAAATGAACTAAGCATGATTTGTGCAAATTTATTTAATACAAAATCGCCTTCGTGGTGTCCATAAATATCATTAATTTGTTTAAACTTATTAAGATCAAACAATATAAACGACATTGATACTTTGTTTCGCCTACATACATTTAGCGTATGCTCAGCAAGGTTCAAAAAGCCACGCCGGTTAGAGATTCTTGTTAACTCGTCAATTGTAGCTAGTTGAATTGATTGAATCTCTTGCTCAACCAGCGTGCCTAAATCTCTTAGTAATTGTTTTTCTTCATCATTGAGTTGTCTAGGTTTATTATCGGCAAGGCACAAAGTGCCTATAATGACTCCTTCCCTTAATTTTAAAGGAAAGCCTGCATAAAAGCGTACTTTAGGATCGCCTGTAACAAAGGGGTTATCAAAAAACCTTTCGTCTTGAGCTGTATCTGGGATTATTAATAACTCGTCTTGATTTATGGTGTGGCCACAAAATGAGGTTTCGCGAGGAAGCTCAGGCGCATCAAGCCCCTGCCTTGATTTAAACCATTGGCGGTCTTCGTCAATTAAAGTAACCAATGAAATAGAAACATTAAACATACGCTTGGCAATACGAGTAACACGATCAAAGCGCTCTTCATGCAACGTATCTAGAATTTTTAATGTTTTTAACGCATGTAATCGCTCTGCTTCGTTACTTGGGATCTCAGGTTTAATCATTAAAGCTCAATTAATTTTAAGTGTTTTATGAATTACGAAATGGGAGCGAATATTTTCGAGTATATAACCCATAAACTTATTTAAATTATAAACAGTCTGTCTATTAAAACTAGAACATTACCTTAAAATAGCAATAAATACTTATGAATATCAGTAAGTCGTACCTAAATAAAGATAAGATTAAATCCGCAAAAAATTATGATGAAAACAGGTGGGAGTAGTGGTTGATACAACATTACTACTTTCTAGTTAAAAAGTAGTAGTGGCTATTTAGTTTTATTTAAATAACCACTGGATTTGGCATACTTACAAAAATAAACACTTTAATTTTGGTGCTCATATTGTCCACGGTAAACTTCAAATACTTTTAAAACAGTATGTTGCTCTTTAGTTAGATTATCAAACCAAGTATCAAACAGCTCATCATCTTCTTGCTCACTAAGTGCCATATACCTTGCTAGTAACTCTACAATATCATTGTGGTTGCAGGTTAACGGATTTACTTGTTGCGCCAAGGTACTGTGGTCGCGCTCTCTTAGGGTTTCCATCACCCCTTGGTCAATTTGTTCTTGTTGTTGTGTTGCGTCACTCATACATAACCTCTGTAATAACTTTATAACCGTATTTGTTAACGTTTTAACTCTTAAATATAGTTATAACAGCCTAAACGCCAATAGCCAGCATTTTTAATTCAAGTGCTTATTTTTTGATTTATTTGCACAAATAGCCAGCAATTACGCCCCTTTTGGGGAGCATTTAAATAATTTGCAATGAGAGAATAAATACGTTAAATTAAAATGATACATTATCACATATCATTTATTGAGGCGTATTATGAAACCAAATATTCATCCTGATTACCAAGTGGTTGCTTTTCACGATACTGCTGCCGATTCTTACTTTATTATTGGCTCAACCATTAAAACAAGCCGCACAGTAGAAATAGACGGTAATACTTATCCATATGTACCTATTGACGTATCAAGTGACTCACACCCATTTTATACAGGCAAGCAAAAAACTGTTGCTACAGATGGCCGTGTTGCGCAGTTTAACCGTCGTTTTAAAAGTTTATCAACTGTTAAAAAGGAAAAGGTATGAAAGTATTAAGCTCTCTAAAAAGCGCCAAGCAACGCCCGGGGTGTCAAATTGTAAAACGCAAAGGTCGTGTATTTGTAATTTGTAAAAACAACCCACGCTTTAAAGCAGTACAAGGAACGAAAAAGAAATAAGTTAAGCCGTGGAGCACTATACAGAATTAGGTAGCCTGTTAAAGCTACCTAATTTAGGGAGGATTATTTTACCACTACTGAAAACTCTGGCACTGCCTGAATTACTTTTTTTACCGTACAGGTATTAACGGCTGCAATAAGCGCCTTTTTATATTTATCAGGAAAACCGTCTGGTAGGTTAATCTCAATTGAAAATAACTTTTTACCGTTATCATCTACATTTTCATTATTTTGAGTAAGCGTCATACCTTGCGTTGAAATATCACGCTGCTCACAAAATTTACGTGCATAAAAACCTGCACATAAAACCATACTTACTAAAAAGTAATCAAACGGTTCTGGATGCTCTGCGTTGCCACCAGCGTTTACACTTTGATCGCTGATTACTTCTAGGTCGCCAAATTTAGCGCTTTGCTTTTGGCCTTCTAACATTGAAACTGAAATTTCCATTGTGTTTCCTTATATTTATTGCTGCAGATACTTTTAACGCAGTTAGCTTAAAAGTAGCGACTAAAGATACATATAGTTTAGGTTTATGAACCGAACAGTAATTCAAAGAACCCTGGAGGCTCATGTAGCTCATGATATTTTTTACGTAAATTATCTATATTTTTTAACGGTTCTTTTGCTGCACTTAGACCCTGCTCGTTCGCTGCTTTTTTAGCAAGCTCAGCTTGGGCAATCACTTTATCAAGACCCTGCAATGACTGCTCAGGCTTTTTGTAAAACTTACCTGTTTTACTTACTTTTACTAGCTTTATAAATTCATCAATCGCAGTATTAAATTCACTAAGTTGAGTTGCCTGTACTGCTTGTTTATACGCAAGGCCCGTATTTTTCATATTTATTTCAAGATCGACAGATTGCTGCGCAAAAGACATTGAACTAAACAACAAGGTAAAAATAATAACTAAATACTTCATGGTCAAACCTATTAATTAAAGACAGCTAAATTGTACCAAGTTTACGCGCTAAAGTAACTTAAGGAGCAATTGAGACCCCCAAAACTGTAAAGGGGGTTTACACGTTTAGAGCTTTTTAAAGATTAATAATGAAAAATATTCAAACTTCACTTTATTTGAAAATAAAGCCTTACATTAAAGTCATTTTAAAACGGGATTTACATACATAATACTTACAACTAAGTACATATAACACTCACCGCCTGCTCTTTATATAAATTAGAATATTCCTAACTACTTTTAACTAAAAAATAATTGCTATAAAAACCATCTCTAAAATTATAAAAACTATAAACATGTAAACAGTATAAATACAAAACAAACCCACCATGTAAATTAACCATAAATAGCCACCTAATCTCCCCCCACAAACTAGTGTAAAAAAGGCAATAATAGCCATTCAAATTATTTCAAGTTGCTTATTTAACAGTAAGTTACTTACTTTTAATAAGATTATCAGCATGCAATAATCGCCGCCCTCATAACAAAAGTTATAGGTTTTTATCTAATACAGACTGTATTAAGTAAAAATAAATATCGTATTAAATTACTATAAAATGTCCTTTGGGAAACACATGAAACGTCATAATTTACTTTCTAATAGCATTAAATGTGCATTAATTACTGCTGCTGCAACAGCAAGTAATTCTGTGCTTGCACAAGATGAGCAAGCAACAAAAATTGAACGCGTTGAAGTAACGGGTTCACGTATCTTACGTGAAGGTGCTATTGCACCTGCACCAGTAACAGTTATAAGCGGCGAGCAGCTAATTAATACTGGCGCTGTAAACATTGGTGAAGCGCTAAACAATTTACCAGCACTTGGCAATACATATTCTATGGCTAACTCAGGCCGTTTTATTGGTACCGCTGGTTTAAATATTCTTGATTTACGTAACATGGGTACAGACCGTACCTTGGTACTTGTAAATGGTAAGCGTCATGTATCAAGCTCTGCAGGTTCTCAAGCTGTAGATACCAATACTATTCCAAGTGTATGGGTTGAGCGTGTAGAAATTATCACTGGTGGTGCATCCGCTGTATATGGAGCTGACGCGGTAACAGGTGTTGTAAATTTTATACTAAAAGACAACATTGAAGGTATGGATTTTAGTGTTACCCGAGGTTTTGCCGATTTAAACAGCTACAACAACGAAAAAGCGACGTTCTCGTACGGCTCTAATTTTGATAACGGCCGTGGTAATGCAGCTTTTGCTATTGAGTACTCTGGCCAAGATTCATTAAATGCACTTGACCACCCTTGGACTAGCACATCTTTTAGCAGCTTACCTAACCAAGCCCAAACGGATGAAAACAAAGATAGCGCAGCCTTCCCTGACAAAATCTTAACACCTAATGCGGGTTATTACGCCATCAATGATTCAGGTGTTTATGCACTTGAAGATCCAACTAAGTATATTAATAGCTTTAACCCTGATAGCAGCGCACGTGATTTATACATAGGCAATAACGCAGATCCATATTCATGTGCAGAATGTGACTTTTTTAACTTAGGCCAATTTGAAGAAATACAACCTGAGTTTGAACGTTACAACGTAAACTTTAAAGTTAACTACGATGTTACCGACGACTTAAATATCTACTTTGATGCAAAATACGTAAACAGCCAAGGCGAAAGCATAGGTCAACCTGCGTTTTTCTTTTTTGACAGCGACAACAGCATTAACATTGATAACCCTTACCTAGACCCAGCCATCAAAGCACGTATGCAAGAGGAAGGTGTTGATTCAATCATGGTTAACCGCATGATGAGTGACCTTGGCCGCCGCATTGAAAACAATACGCGTGAAACAACGCGTTTTGTTACCGGCTTAAAAGGTACTGTATTTGAAGATTGGGAATTAGATACATCAGTTGTTTATGGCCAAACTGATCTTGAGCGTGAAAACGGCGCTAACATGATTTTAGCCAACTACTTTAATGCACTTGATGCCGTTGAAGATACAAATGGCAACGTAGTATGTCGTAGCGCTGCTGCACAAGCTGACGGATGTGTACCTGTAAATATTATGGGTTTTGGCGCACCATCTCAACAAGCTATTGATTACATAAATACGGTATCAGTTGGTACTTCAACAATTAAGCAAACAGTTGTTTCTGGCTCACTTGCTAATGGCGCTATTTTTGAATTACCAGCAGGTTATGTAGGTATTGCATTTGGTGCCGAGTACCGTAAAGAAGAAAGCGAAACTAAAGAGCCAGATAACGCAGAAGGTACTTTCTTTAACGCACTGGGCGAAGATAAAGGCTCGTTCAACGTACGCGAAGTATTTTTTGAAGCGACGATGCCAATTTTAACTGACTTACCGCTTATTCAAGATTTAGTGTTTGATACTGCAGTACGTCATGCTGACTACAGTACGATTGGCGAAGCAACTAGCTGGAAACTTGGCCTTGATTGGACTGTAAATGATGAGCTACGTGTACGTGTAACTCAATCTGCAGCACTTCGTGCGCCAAACATTAGTGAAGTATTTGGGGCAGCAAGTCAAACTTTCTACAATGTAGACGACCCGTGTCGCGCCGACAACCTAGGTGACTTATCAAACGGTGCAACACGTACTGCAAACTGTGCCGCATTAGGTGTAGCGAGTGACTTTAACTCAGGTTACGATGCAGCCTCATTAGATGGTTTAACTAGCGGTAACCGCGATGTAAAAGGCGAAGAGTCAACAAGTACAACTGTAGGCATTGTTTACCAACCAGAGTTTCTAGAAAACGCGCTGCTTACTATTGATTACTGGGAAATTGAACTTGAAGATGCGATTGACACAATCGACGCGCAAGACATTCTTGATCGCTGTGTTGATAGCGCAACAGGTATAAACAATCAGTACTGTAACTTAATTACACGTAATGCTAATGGTGAAATTACTTTAATACAAAACTCTGTATTAAATGTTGCCGGCCAAAAAGCATCAGGGATAGATTTTGAACTAGGTTACGACTTTGACGCGCTTGAAGGTAGCTTCAAAACCCGCTTAATTGGTACTTACTTAATTGAACGTAAAGATTACCCGTTCCAAGACGACCCTAGTAACTACATTGAATACGCAGGTACTACAGGTGAAGCTAAGTGGCAAACTAACTTATCTGTAAGCTATGTTATGGATAACTTTTTCTCAACAGTTGAAACACGCTTTTTAAGTGAAGTAGATTTATATACAAATGTTGAGCTTGAAAGTAACTCGAACCCAAGTAACCAAATGTCTTACGGTAAATACTTTATTACCGATATGACTGTTGGTTACAACTTCGATAGCGGCTTAGGCGTTAAAGTAGGTGTTGATAATCTATTTAATCGTAAACTTCCGTACGGTTCACGTGGTACAAGCGCGGGTAGCGCAAGTTACGATAACATTGGCCGCTTTGGCTACATTAACTTAAGCTACAGCTTATAATTAATAAAATAACTTATTAGGGCGTGTTGATCATTGGTGGGTGAATTTGCAGCAGTATGTTTGGTTTTTAGGCAAGGCAGAGCCTATGTAGTGTGGTTATTCCCCATAAATAGGCGATAACGCAGCATAAATACCAAACATGCGCTGCCCGAAGGGTTCTTTCTAGGGGCGATTAACTCTTTGTTGCCTACATGGATGTAGGTAAGGGGCGTGAGCAGGACGCGGAAGCTTTGCTCGGTTTTTACTTATTCTTACATGGATGTAAGCCAGTAGAATAACGCAGGAGCAGTTATCGAGCCCACTAGGTTACAAACCTCGCGTCGCGATTTAATCGCCCCTAGATTGAACAAATTTCAATCCACAAAGATCAACACGCCCTAGTTAAAACAAAGGCTCGCAGTGCGAGCCTTTTTTAATACATTTTATTTAATATTACTCAGCCACACGCTTTGGTATGGTTCTAGCTCTATTGTTAATTGGCTTTCTTCAATCGTTTTATCTGCCACCAAATCAAACCACTTTTGGGTGTTAATTAAGTTCAAGTCGGCCAATGTGAGCGTTTGTGGTTTATCGCTAATATTATAAACGCAAAATATGCTTTGGCGTCTGTCTATACTTTGTCGCCAAAAACCAAATAATCCCCCTGCTAAATGCAGCGTAAACTGTGTAGCATTTGGGTGGAAGGCACTTTGCTTTTTGCGTACTGCCAATAAGCTTTTTATGCCGTTAAACACTTTATGATGATGACTGTACTTTTCACCAATTGCCGACAGTAGCTTTGACTCTTGCCAACGATGGCGGTTAATAGCACGGTTATGCTGTGAATTTTCAAAGCGTTCGTAATCGTTAGTTGTACCCAACAAACTATGAATATAAAGCCCTGGGATACCTTCAAGCGCAAACATAATTGCGTGAGCACACATAAACCGCTCCAGGCCAAACTTATCTGGGCCATTGTGCGTCCCTTGGAGAGCATCAAATAAAGCAATATTTAGCTCGTACGGTGTATGCGTGCCATCGTTACTGGTTCGCATAGATACACGACCACCAAATTGCATAGTGGTACTTACAAGTGACGCCACTTCACTGGGTTGTAATAAACCTTCAATTGGTCTGAGCCCTATTCCATCGTGCGAGGCTATAAAATTAAAGTATGCCGTACCATTTTGCGCAGGCGGCATGCTCATCATCCAATGCTTAATTGCAGTGCTATCGCCACTAAGTAATGTATGAAGCAATAAAGGCGGCAGTGCAAAGTTATAAATACTGTGCGCTTCGTTGGCATTACCAAAATAAGACAAGTTTTCTTGGTTTGGAATATTGGTTTCGGTAATTATAACTACGCTCGGCTCTGCGTGCTCAATAAGTGTTCGCATTAGCCTTACGGCTTCATGTGTTTGCGGCAAGTTAATACAACTTGTATTAAGCTGTTTCCACAAAAATGCGACCGCATCGAGTCTAAATAAACGCACGCCATTGTCTAAATAATGCCTAATTATTCCCACAAACTCTTTAAGTACATCAGGATTGCCAAAGTCAAAATCAACCTGATCGTGACTAAACGTACACCATACGTGCTTTTCACCGCTTGGCGTTGTTACAGTATTTAATAACGATGAGGTTCGCGGGCGTACAACTTGGCTTAAATCATCCGTTAAGCTCGCCGTTTTGAAATAATCTTTACCCGGGTGTAAATCATTTAAAAAGTTCTCAAACCATACACTTCTGCTTGAGCAATGGTTAATAACCAAATCCGCCATTAGCTTTACATCTTTAGCGATATTTTGAATATCTCCCCAATCACCCAAGGACTCATTCACTTGCACGTAGTTCATTACGGCAAAGCCTTCGTCTGAGCTGTACGGGTAAAATGGCAATATGTGCAGCGCATTTAACTGCATATCACATTGCTCTTTTATAAACCTGTGTAGTGTTTTAAGCGGTGCCTCCATTGGGCTCGATACGGCAAATTCACTATCATCGTGTTTAATAATAGAGTCGCCATAAGCAATCAATACTATATCTTGTTCATCCCACCGGTTTGTATGGGGTGTCGGGTCGCGCAGTGCATTGCTACCTAGTATAATTTTAATGAGTTGCTGAGCAAGCTCAGTAACCGATAAAGGCAGCTCAACACCCTCATAAATAATATGAAGATGTTGCTCTACTCGTTGTAAAAATAATTCGCTAACTGTGCTCACATGCGCCCCTAATATTTATTGTTTAGACTTATAGGCTAATTAACCTGCACGCAGGTTAACTATATTCTTCGTTATCTAGCTCTACGGCTTCTTTTAAGCGCTCAAGTACGTCTGGCATTGCTGATACAACACGGTTCCAACTTGGCACAAATGGCGCTTCCATTGGGTTTTCTAAAAAGTGTTGCCCTGCTTCCATAATATTTTGTGCAAACATTTCTACTGCTTTTTCTTCTTGGTGTACATCAAGCGTTAACCCGTTCATTAGCGCGTCGTTATGATACGTTTCTATAAAATCTAAACCGATACGGTAATAAGTCGCTTTTAATGAACGAATTGTTTCGCTGGTAAAAGTAACACCTTGAGTCGCCAGCTTTCTAAACAATGCCTTAGTAATATCAATCGACATTTTAGACAAACCTGCACTTTGATCATCAAGTGAAAGTTCTTGGTGCTTATGGTCATAATTATCGGCAATATCTACTTGGCACAAGCGGTTATGCGAATAGTTACGATACATTTCACTCAGTACACCAATTTCAAGGCCCCAATCACTTGGGATACGAATATCGTTTAATACATCGCGTCTAAACGAAAACTCACCTGCAAGTGGGTATCTAAAAGAGTCCATATATTCAAGGTAGTCGGTATTGCCTAAAATTGTTTTAAATGAGCGAAGCAATGGCGTTACTAATAAGCGCGATACACGGCCATTAATTTTGCCATTAGCAGTACGCGGGTAAAACCCTTTACAAAATTCATAGTTAAAACGCGGATGCGCAACGGGGTAAATTAAGCGAGCAAGTAGGCTTCTGTCGTAGGTTAAAATATCGCAATCATGCAGCGCGATAGACTCTACTTCTGCTGTTGCTAATTTATAACCCATGCAATACCACACATTACGCCCTTTACCCAGCTCACGTGGTGCAACACCTAGCTCTTGTAATTCTTTATCTAGTGCTTGTAAGCGTGGGCCGTCGTTCCATAATACTTTATGGTTTTGGTTTAGCTCTTTAAAAAAGCCTAGTGCATGACGGTACTGTGCTTCGTCGGCTCTATCTAAGCCTATCGTAATTTGTGATAAATATGGTACTTCGCGTAATTCACTAACTATATTTTGCAGCGCAGGGCCTTCAAGTTCACTAAATAGCGAAGGAAGTATTAACCCCATAGGGCGCTGCTTACTAAAAGTAAGTAGCTCTTTTTCTAGGTCTTCTATTGGTCTGTCGGCAATATTATGTAATGTTGTAATAATGCCATTTTGGTAAAAATCAGCCATGAGATGTTTGCTCCTCAGAAATACTTAAAATACTGCTAATACACGGCAACGACGTTATTTCTTCAATCCAGCCCAGCGGTGCTGGTGATTGAGAATATCGTGCTTTGTTGTGCGACAATTTAACCGGCTTTTTACTCGCCGGATTGGCAATAATAATGGCGATATTTGCGTGCTCTAACATTTGCTTATCGTTATCGCTATCACCCAGTGCTATAACCGTGAGAGGCTTTCTGAAATGATGGGTAAACTGTTTAACTAACCACTGCTGTGCAGCGCTTTTATCGGTATTTTTGGCAATATGAATGAAGCGTCCGCCAATTTTTATATCGTAGCCAAGTGCTTCAACATCGTTTACAAAGGCTGTGAGTAATTCGTCATTGCCATACCAATAAAGAGGGTCTGAATAATCGCGAGTTTGTGCGCGTCTTGCTTGTGCATCGTTTAGCCCGGTAAGCTCTGAAATTTGCTCACTCGATAAGTCACTAAACAATTTGTAATGCGCTTTATAATCCGCCTTTAAAGTATTTAAATCATTTAATAAACTCGATAACGGCTTTGCCATTGCGTAGCACCAATAAGCGCCTACTTTTTTACAACCAATTGGCTTTAATTCAAAATAGTCTTCTGGAATAAATACCGCTGCACCGTTTTCGACAATAAAAGGCTGTTGAATATTTAAATCGTTTTTAAGCTCTATAACTTCGCAAAAAGTTTTGCTGGTATTAAACACCACAGGAATATGCGCATTTTGCAGCTGCTGTAATAACTCACTAATATTATTTGTATTGTAATCGGCGTGATCGAGTAATGTTCCGTCCAAATCTGTAAAAATAATAGGTTGAAGGGTGTCATCACTTGTTAGGTGCATACCGCTAATATCTCGGTTGCTATCAAGTTCAATTAAAGCATTTGCTTTAGCGCTCAGTGTGTTTAAGTTCTCACGCGTAATGCGCTCAAAATGAGAAATAAAATACACCAATTGCTCGTTAGTCATGGTGCCTGAGCCTTCACCTTTTTTGGCTATTAGCTTTTGTTCTTGCTCTTGTCGCCATGTAAAAACATCACTAAAACTCGGTGCTTTTAGCATAACTGTATAATCAATTAGGTTAAAAACGGCTTTATATTCATTTGCCAAACAGCTATTTACACAGCGGCGCCAAACGCCTTCTTTATCAAACTGTTGCTCTAACTCGTTAAGCGGCTCACTCAATGAAAACAGCGGTTGTGGCTCACTGCCCACGCACCACCCTTCTAAAATAACAATATCAACTGGCTTTTCGTTTGTTAGCCAATCACTTGCTGGCACGCTGTCGTCTTCGTGTTTATTAAAACGTGGAAGCGGTACGTTTACCTCTCCTGCCAGTAAGTTAGTTATTGTGCTATTCATTAACGCTACATCGTGAGTACCCGGTACTCCGCGAGTAGTAAAAAGAGGATGTACGTCTTTGGCAAGCTCAGTACGTGCTTGTTTTGCTAAATAAAAGTCATCAATTGACAATGCTACACTGTTAAGTGGTGTGTTTTTAGAAAACCACGTAACTAAAAAATCTGCGAGTGTTGTTTTTCCTGAGCCCTGGCATCCATTTATGGCAACAAAAATAGGAGTATTTGTTTTTTTAGATTCGAGGATGTCATGCGCAAGTGGAACAAAATATTGCTCACTCAAATATTGATACTTTAAAGGCAGTTGGTGTTTTGCTAAAAACGGGGTTATATCCACAATATTGGCCTCTGACATAGTAACTCCTTTGCATACGATGCGTTCTGGAAATTAAATGCAGATACTAGACCATTATTATTTTTGTATATTTATTAATAGGTTAAAAAAATAGCGCATTGAAAATGCGCTATTTTGGTGCAATATTTTTAACTTACGTGCACTATTAACTCTCTTGAGGCTGCGCCTTAGGTAATACAAGGTTGAGCACAATGCCTAAAATAGCGCATAAACTTACGCCCTCTAAACTAAATTGGCTACCACCTATATGCATACCGCCAATACCGCACACCAAAATAAGTGCAACAATACTTAAGTTACGTGGTGCTGTTAAATCATCGCCCGACTTAACCAGTGTATTTAAACCCACTACAGCAATAGAGCCAAAAAGTAGAATCATAATGCCACCCATTACAGGTACAGGTATAGTCTGTAAGCCAGATCCCATTTTAGCAACAAAGGCTAAAATAATGGCGATAATGGCTGTCCACATCATTACTTTAGGATTGAAGTTTTTGGTAAGCATAACTGCTCCCGTTACCTCTGAGTAAGTAGTGTTAGGCGGGCCGCCAAATAATGATGCTGCAGACGTCGCAAGGCCATCACCAAACAAAGTACGGTGAAGCCCAGGTTTTTTCAAAAAGTCTTTATTGGTTACTTGGCTAATAGCCATCATGTCGCCAATATGCTCAATTGCAGGTGCTATTGCTACAGGCACCATAAACAAAATAGCCTGCCATTTAAACTCAGGCCATGTGAAGTTTGGTACAGCAAACCACTGTGCGTTAGTTACTGCATCAAATTGCACAACGCCCATACCAAGCGATAAACAATAACCCGCAACAACCCCTGCCAGAATAGGTATAAGCTTAAATACGCCTTTTCCCCACACTGCAAAAATAAGCGTAACCACTAACGAGAACAACGAAATATAAATAGCACTGTTGTAATCAATAATTTGAATACTTCCGTCGCCACTTTTACCCATCGCCATATTTACAGCAACAGGTGCAAGCGCTAAACCAATAACCATAATTACAGGGCCTACAACCACAGGCGGTAAAATTTTATGAAGCGTTGCAACGCCCTTAAATTTTACTAATAAACTTAAAAGCATATAAGCAAAGCCCGCTACCATTAAGCCGCCCATAGTGGCTGGCACGCCCCACATTTGCACAGCGGCAATAATGGGTGCAATAAAAGCAAATGATGAAGCTAAAAATATAGGCACTTGGCCTTTAGTCACTACCTGAAACAGCAAAGTACCAATGCCAGCGGTAAAAAGCGCAACATTAGGATCCAAGCCCGTTAAAAGTGGCACTAATACCAGCGCACCAAATGCTACAAACAGCATTTGCGCGCCCGTTAAAATAGTTTTTATTGAAAAGGTGTCATTATTTTGCACTTAAGACTCCTAAACAGTACCGAATATTTTGTCGCCCGCATCGCCTAAACCAGGGATAATATAGCCCTTTTCGTTTAAGTGGCTATCTACAGAGGCTGTAAATATTTCTACGTCGGGATGTGCTGTAAGTGTTTTTTCCACACCTTCTGGTGCAGCTACTAATACAATTACTTTGATTTCTTTACAGCCTGCTTTTTTAAGCATATCGATTGTGGCAATCATTGAGCCACCTGTTGCAAGCATAGGGTCAATAACTAAGCTTAAGCGCTCATCAATATTACCTACTAGCTTTTCAAAATATGGTACTGGCTCTAGCGTTTCTTCGTTACGTTCAAGACCAACCACACTTACTTTAGCCGCCGGTAATAACTGCATAACACCGTCCATCATGCCAAGACCAGCACGCAAAATAGGCACTACGGTAATTTTTTTACCTTTAATGTGCTCTACTTTTAATTTATTGCCATCCCAGCCTGTAATTTCGTTATCTTCTAACTGTAGGTTTTTAGTTGCTTCGTAGGTTAATAAGGTTCCAACTTCAGAACATAATTCACGAAAGCTTTTAGTACTAATACCATGCGCTCGCATTAGGCCTAGTTTATGTTGAACAAGAGGGTGAGAAATAACGTGAATTGCCATGATATAAACCTACTGATACAAGAATTTGCAGTATTTTATATTAAAAAAGGTCATTTGACCTGTAGTTTTAAAGAGATTTTCATACATCGTGCCAAAATGTATTGTTTTGCTTGATATTTATGCAAGAGATTAGCAAAACCTGTTTATTAAATGTTACCCGCTAACCAGCTGTTTACTTGCTGTTGCATATAACTATTTATTTTTTGATGCTCGGGGCTCCACCCAGCTAAAAATCGATAAAAGTCAGCCCATGCAGCAGGCCATAAAGCGAGCCAATCGTCAGCTACTTTACTTGCTGGTGCCCAAGGGTGATAAGCTGTAATAGCAGCCTTTAAATTGTCAAAATAATACACAAGGTACTCATCAGCGCACTCGTGTAATTGTGCATCACTCAAGCAACTGGTCATAAAATACATTACATCAATTATCCCAGAACCTGCACCTATATACTGAAAATCATAACCGAGTATTTCATCGCGCTCATTTGCTGCAAAGTTAGCAAGTTTTGCATCGCCATGAATCAGCGTTTTATACGTACAACTTTGTAGCTGCTCATCTATTTTATGTGCAGCATTTTTAATATCGGACTTTTTATCAAGGTTATCTTTTAGTTTATTAAACTCATCTGGGCGCGTGCTTAAATGCCAGTAGTTGCCTTGCTGCCATAACCCTTCAGCGGGTTTACTTAAGTTAAACGCATGAAAGTGTGCAAGCCACCTTAATATAGCTTTAACATGTTGTGGCCCTGCTTGAGTAAACCCATGTTTGGTGAAATCCTTAAACACCAGCGCATATTCATCATCTTTATTAATTACACCTATACATTCAATACTTTGCGCATGTACTGGTAAATGCTGGCTATAAAGCTTATAAAATGTGTATTCAACACTATATGAGTGCTGCTTTCTTTTAAGCGCAAATTCGCTTTGTTTAATTTTAGGATGGTTTATATAACTGGGTATTTTAATCGCTTTAATAACGCAGGCTTTATCATCAAGCTGGCACTGCACAATACTGCCACATCCACTCCAAAGTGATGTAAGCGTATCGCCAATTTCAATGTGCTTAAAGTGAGGTTGTAATAAAGGAATGTAAAATGCCATAGCTATATTAAGTAATTAAGTTTTTTGTAGTTTAACATTAGTGGACGTTTTTAATAAAACTAAGGCATAAGAAAGCTCCACTTGGTTTTATACAAGTTTGTATGTAAATAGTGGCCAAAATCACTATGCCACAACACTTTGATTTTAAAATTAACTGGATAAAACCATGTCTTCCTAGGTTGAGTATATTTAGGCATTTTAGCCTCTTCAAAGTGATGAGGAGGTGTCCACTAAAACGGGTGAGGAGCAATGTCCTGCTTGAATGGTTTGTTATGTAACCTTTATACCACTTTCCTCAAAAAACTTTTCTAATTTACTTTTATTAATGTTTGATAGAAAAGCAAAAGATCTAAAGGTAATACCGACTTTAGATTTAAAGTCTATTAGGTGACCCAGCGGACCAAGATTATAGGAGCGTATTTCTTGAAGTGAATCAAGTGCAATGTCATCTTTAAAAAAGCCATAACCGTAAAAGTACAACCTATTTTGATGAATTTGAAAAACAGGCTTACTTAAGGCTCTAATAGACCAAACCCAAAGGATAAAACCAACACCAAATAAAATAATCAAAGTAAAATCTAAACGATAGTTAAGCAAGCTAAGTAATAATTCATCATCACTCCTATTACGAGCCTCTAAGAAATAAACACCTAAAAAGGTTCCTATCGGAACTCCAGGTATTACCCAGATGTACATTAAGAATGCTTTCCACATTGGATAACGTTCTGTGGACGAGTTTCTCCAGAATTTCACGATTCTTCCTTGGTTACATAACGCGCTAATCAGTCGAGCCGTTGTTTGGCGTCGGCTGCATTTGCTTGTTAGCTTGAATATACTCTAGTCCCATTTCTTTTTTGCATATATCTCCGCTCTCAAACTTTTCATCAGAATAAAATAGTGCACCAATTATCTTATTATTTGTTGGGTTAAAAGACACACTTAACGAATCAACTCCCTTAGCTTCATTGCGATTGATTTTTAAAGTCAAAGAGGTTTGGTTTTCTGTGCGTTGCATTTTAACGTGTGTAACAGAAGAAACTTGGTAAAAAGCAGGATACAGAATTAAGGAAGAACTGAACGCGTTAATTAAGGCTTGTTTATCATTCCACTCTGGAATTGATTTCTTATACCTTTCCATTGCAGTTAAGTAATCATGATATTCATCTATTCGATCAGCAGAGTGATAACTTTTTGATAGGTTCTTAACGTCATAAATATAATTATTGATTTGAATAAGCTCATCACTTGAGCATACGTTAGCGAAACTCCCAGCTGTGAAAGTCGAACTTAGTAGCAATACTAAATGACTAAGTTTCATATTTGAAAACATACGCCTCCCTTCAAGCTAACGCTTACATAAGCGGAAAATTATAGTTGGCTAAAATTTTGAGGAACGAAAAAGAGCCAACTGTAAATTTTCCGTTTGATGTTCTTGTTAGTTGCAAATAGTCAATTTAACCTTTGTCTACTTTTTGCTTTTTCTTGAGAGAAAAACCAAATACTGCACCTACCGCCATACCAAAAAGAACACCTAATAAAATATTCTGGATGATAATTCCTATTGCAACACCTATTGATATGCCAATAGCTAAACCAAACTTTATCGGGTTTTTTACCGCACCTGTTTTATTCCAATTACTCATCAGAGTTCCCTTTGCAACTAACGCCGTTTTAAGCGGCAAATTACAGTTGGCTAAAATAAGTGAGGCACGAACAAAAAGCCAACTGTAATTTGTCCGACTTGAAAACCCTTGTTAGGCATTTACTTTTTCATTAACCCACGGTCTTTTAATTCTATTGTTTTTTGATCAAACTGGATCTGCATCGGAATCAAGTCTTTCCATGCTGCGATATGTATATGTGGATTACGTGCCCAGCCATTATTCCCGACTTTTGCTACAATATCTCCAGCTTTAACTTTATCTCCGACCTGCACTGTAACGTCTTTAATATGTGCATATGATATTTTCGTACCATCTGATTTTTCAAATGTAATTGAGCTCGCGATCCCTGGAGTTTGAATACCTGGTTGATTAGTAATAGGGTTAATGTGCACTTTTTCTACAGTGCAGTCGCAAGGTGCCAAAACCTGCTTATTATATCCAAACCAATCTTCATTCTTATGACCTTTGCCTGTAAATGGCTGAATAAAATATCGGTCATCTTCTCCCGTGAATTCTTGGATAATACAGTCTGTACCTCGAGCATCTCTAACCCGACCATTGAACTGTCCTTCCCAATGCTCTACACAAGCAAATGTTTCATAATGAGGTGCATGTATTTTGACTAAGTTTTCTGCATTTACAGTTAGCGAGGTAAAAAAAGTGATTAAGAGTAGTAAAGTTTTCAAATGAGCTCCTTGATGCCTAACTTTTAAATAAGGGGCGCAGGCATGTGGGCTAAAATCCGAACGAAGTGAGCAGCCCACATGTTTGTGTCCCAGCCCGCGCAGCGGGCGAACTTAATTTTTTTGTTATACGTTTGATTGAACAAAAAACTGCCTCATGCCAGTGCTATAGAACACATAGTACGCCCAAACAGCTATTATTGCCCCACCTATTACAACCCCAGTTAAAGAATAAAAAGACATGAAGGCAATAATAGATGCCCAGTATAAAAAAGTACCAACACGGCCAGCCCAGTGTTTACTCACTGAAGCAAAGCAAATTGCAATGATTAGTATGCTAAATAACAGAAAGCCGGGCGCCATACCTGTTAACCAAAATTCTTGATAAGTAAGGCTGCACCCATTCAACGAATACTCTCCGTTTGGCCAAGGCCAGAAAGCAAAAAGCACTATCAGTGAATATGTAATTGAGTTGAGCATATGCTGAAACCGGAATAACTTTGGCATCCCTTTCGTTTCTTTGAATACTCTCATGAATTTATTAAAAATCATCCTGATGCCTGTTCGACGTATAACGCCCAATTCAAGCGACGCCGTAGGCGGTCGCTTGGAATTGCTTGTTAGCACTATTCTTTTAACAAGGACGATGAAAGTAGGGTTTTAGCTCCGGCGACCATGTAGTCAGTATCTTCGGAAAACGGTGAGGCAATAACCCAATATGATATCCTTTTTCCAACTACTAGGTTATACATCTGTGTTGTTATATCTCCCTCGCTTATCCAACTTAACACTTTAAATGATATTTCATTATTTGATGCTCCCGAATAAACGCCTTCGGAGAGGACTGTTAACTTTCGATCATCAGCCCCTTTCTTTAGCTCCTTCAGCATTCCCTCCCAGTATTTTTTACTTTTCTTTCCTCCGGGCTGTTGATCGACCAGTATCAGATAGCGTAATTCCTCACCCTTCCAACCGTGAACTAGTTTCTCTACGGGGTCATAATCAGGAAAAACCTGAAACGTAACATCAATACCCGATGGGTCAACTTCTAGTGTTTTCCCAATTTTCCATGACTCAGACCAAGCTGAGACTGAAAAAACAAGGGCTGTAATTATCAATAGGATTTTCATTACTACTCCTGGTTAAGATTTATGAGGTGCTAACGCTTACATAAGCGGAAAATTATAGTTGGCTATAATGTTTGAGGAACGAAAAACAGCCAACTGTAATTTTTCCGTTTAATGTTCTTGTTATGTAACACTATGACCAATTTACTCCTTCCATAAACGTTTTATAAGAAGCTAACGCTTTGTATAGTGATAATTTTAGCCGTCTCTTCTTAAATAAAACATGATAAATAAATACAGGAAAAATCATAAATATAATAATAAATAATTGTGCAACTAAAGCTATGATTGTAAATTGCCTATGACCAACAAAATAAAAAATCAATGCTACAACATTTATAATACAAAAAATCCAAAATGAAAACTTGGCATTCCTTTGTAATTCAGTTGATATAGATTCAGGTTCAGACTTCACAAAACTTTCCGTGTTACATAACGCCGTTTTAAGCGGCGAGTAATAGCTTGCTAAAATGTGAAACGAAGTGGAAGCGAGCAAGCTGTTACGAGTCCGTCTTGAAAACCTTGTTAGCTGCTTTTTAGATTAGACTGAAACATAGCTGTACTAATTGCTCCTGGATGAAATCCAACTTCTTCACAAGTGTAAACCTCAATTGATATGTTTCTTGAACAGTCCTCTACACCTTTTCTCGTGAGGTTCAAATAGTCACCGCTAGCCATTCTTTCTCTACCTACTATAACAAGTAAAACGCCTCTTGCTTGACGCCCAGTTAAAAGCTCGTAGAGTTCAACTTTCTTTTCAACCCAGCTACCATAAACAGGTGCATCCATATATGGTTTTCTAAAATATTGTACTTCAATGATTATATCTTCTGGTAAATCATCATCTTGACGTAAGGCGTCTAGCATGAGCTTAGAGTCACCTTTTACATATTCCACTTGATGCTCAAAATACAGATTATGACTTTTTTCATAATGAGCAATAGCTACATGGTAAAGAGCAAAGTTTAAAATCTCGAAACGTTTAGGAGCTAATCTTTTTATATGTTCATCAACAGGTTGGCTATCTGTTGGCTCTGAGATAGGTTGACTATTTTTTTGCCCTTGTACTAACTCTTTAAGCTCTTCTATTTTATCAATGATTTGTGAATCATGATTGTCACTCAGTAACTTTTTATATTCCCTTAGAGCCTTTCTATCAATAACTTTTGCATGAGCCATTTTGTGATGTTTATCACACAATAGTACTAAATTTTCTAAAGTATTATTTTCACGATTTTCATCAATATGATGAATTTCTAGATAAGTATGCTCAGCACACCCTTTTATAGCGCAGGTATGACCTGATTCTACATTTACAGCTCGCCTTAAATCAGCTGAAATTGTAGGGCGAGGCTCGTCATAAGTGCTTTTAGACATAATTAAATAATTTCTCCAGAGCAGCGAAGGCAGCTAACTTTTAAATAAGGGGCGCAGGCGCGTGGGCTATAATGCGAAGCAGCATACGTGTATGCGTCCCAGCGAACGAAGTGAGTGACTTAATTTTTTTGTTAGGTGCGTGCATATAACTGCCTCAGTTTTCTAAACGAAAAAGAACCTATTAGGCCAAACACACACCCACCAAAAAATTGAATGATTGCTGCTTGGCCATAATCTGGAACGACTGCTGATGCATTTACCTCTGACGTTAACCAAAAAACAAGCATGCAAAAAGGCGCGAGTAAGCCAATAAATCCTGCACACATTAGACTGTAGCTTAATACAATTTTGTGAAAGTTTACCTTTGGGTCTTGGTGCGAAGAAAGATATGACCAACCCAATAATGCAAGGAGTAAAACAGGCACAATGTAAGGTGAAATAGGATGGGTTTCTTTAGGTAGCGGAATATAGATAAAGTCCAAAAATGTTATTCCAGAACAAATAGCAATTAATCCATAATTGAAATGTCTCAAGCTTCCTCCAAAGCACCTAACGCTTTGCTAAGGGGCAATTGACTGTTGGCTAAACTTGCGCGAAGCGCCAAGCCAACTGTTAATTGTCCCAGTGAGTTTACGAACGAACTTGAGCAACTTGTTATAAGCCATTAGTTGCCACTCTTTGCCCGCAATGGATACAAACAATTGAACCAGAAAACCAGCGCCAAACAACTTTATCCCAGCTACCACTTGATGCTGGATGAGGCTTTTTAAAACCTTGAACAGTTAAACATTTATCGCAATGTGGGCAACGGTTAAAAAATGCCAAAACAATATGAATTAAAACTGTGCAAAAGAATGCCCCAAACAAATAAACTAAATGACTAGCACTAGCGTTAGGTTCAGAAAACATTTTCCCATAAGCCAGAGATACAAAGAAAACTATTAAAAGTGTCCACGCTGCAAACACGCTTAACACATCAAGTTTTCCAATTATCGATTTCATCACCGAACTTCCTTTGGCTTATAACAATTTAATAGTGCGCTCATCGCGCATATTTCTGCCAACGATACGCTCATGTATTTTATAAATCATTTTTACCAAATAACTTAACACATTGCTATATATAATTTTTATTAGCATTCAAACTCTCAATAAAAGACAAAATGCGCTCGCCGCTCATTTTCTTGAATATGTGTGCATCACAACTATACTGTATATAAAAACAGCACTATTGTTGGTAATAGTATGAAAACACGTTCCCCATTTTTAAATTACATAGCTGAATATATGCTAGTTCGTCAATATTCATTACGCACCGTCGATACCTACCTAAGATGGATTGCATCTTATATCCATTTTCATAATAAACGCCATCCCGCCTCAATGGGGGACAATGAAGTCGAACGCTACTTAGAACATTTAGTGTTAAAGCAAAACGTTGCACCACGTACGCAAGCCACCGCACTCAATTCATTGTCATTTTTATACAAGCACATAATAAAAAAAGAACTCTCATTAAATTTAAATTTTGCCCGTAGTAAAAAACAAGCAAAGCTCCCTGTAGTGATGACCCCAGAGGAAGTTAAAATGTTGATGGCTCATTTAAATAAGCGCTATTATTTAATTGCAGCCCTTATGTATGGAAGTGGCTTAAGAGTAATGGAAGCGGTGCAATTAAGAGTAAAAGATATTGATTTTGATTATAAATGCATTCAAGTATGGAATGGAAAAGGTAATAAACACCGCATTGTTACGCTGGCCACAGAGCTAATTCCTATGCTGAGAAATCAAATTTTGAACGTTGATGACTATTTAAAACTGGATTTAAATAATACGGAATATTCTGGCGTATGGATGCCATATGCTTTAACAAAAAAATATCCAAGTGCCGCAAAATCGCTTGCGTGGCAATATTTATTTCCTTCTCATATATTAAGTTCAGATCCTCAAAGTGGTGAAATAAGGCGACATCATTTTCATCACTCTTGTATTAGAAAAGAGATTAAAAAAGCCGTCCAAAAATCAGGGTTAACAAAAATAATAACACCTCATACATTGAGACACTCTTTTGCTACTCATCTACTGCAAAGTGGCGCCGATATAAGAACTGTTCAAGCTCAGCTTGGCCATTCTGATGTTAAAACTACACAAATTTATACCCATGTACTACAGCAAGGTGCTAACGGGGTTGTTAGCCCTTTTTCAAGATTATAAGCGTCTCTTTTTAATCCTCTACAGATACATATTCACTTTCAAACCAATACCGTCATCTATTTCTACTTTAAATAACACATAAAAAAGCCCCGCTTGTTTTTACACAAGCGGGGCCCCACACTAATTATTTACTCAAAAATAAAAGCGCCGATACTGCGGGCGCTTTGCATCATTGAATTTAATTACTTTAACTTACTGATTAACTACGCTTTTAAGCGGGTTAATCGGCTGTGCGTTATCATCTAGTATGTTCATATCAAAATCGAACTCATCTACACGAATCGCCTTTTCACGTTTGATGTTGTAATCAATTAACTGAACGTGTTCAGCTTGGGTAATTACGTTCGCCGCTAGTGCGTTATCAAGCGTAATGTTAAAACGCGCACCTGGTTTAATTACTTTAGCACGTAGTGCTTTTTTAACTTTAGCCAGCTCGCCAAGTGATGCCATTTTAGCTTTGTAAGCTTGCTCATTAATATGATGGCCATCGCCCAGTACTGGTTTAACTAAATGCGTGATTTGCGCTTTAAATGCGGTATCTAGCTGAGCTTGCTTAGCTAGTTCGCGGATTAAATCGTCGCTAATTTTTGGCATTTTAGTTGAGTAGTTCATTGTAATGAAACGAATAAACTTACGTGTACCACTTGCAGGGAAGTTATCTAAAAACTTATGCAATGCTTCTTCAGCACTTTGTAGTGCAAAACGAGTCGCGTAATGGAAATACGGCGCTGCTTGCTCACGGTCACTACTTGATACTTTTTGCTCGTAGTATTTAATTGATGCCATAGCTGCATATAAGAAGCTCATTACATCACCTAAACGTGCCGATAGCATTTCTGCTTGCTTTAACTTACCGCCAAGTACAAGTAACGAAAAGTCTGCGTACACTGCAAGTTTTGCAGATAATTTATGTACTGCTTTTTCGTAGTCACGTACTTCTGGTAATTCAGAATTAGCACTTGCTGTAAATGGTAAAACACCTAAGCGCAAAGCACGTAAGCTGTTTGCTGTGCTGTAGCCAATTGTTTTACGTAAAATGCCGTTAAATTCTTTATCTGCGCCTTTGTCTTCACTGTGAATTGACTCAACCATAGATTGTAAATATGGGTGACAACGCATAACACCTTGACCAAAGATCATTAGGTTACGTGTAAGAATGTTCGCGCCTTCTACCGTAATGGCAATCGGCTGAGCAACATAACCACTTGCTAATGTATTTTGTGGACCGTTTTGAATCGCTTTACCCGCTTGAATATCCATTGCAGAATCAAGTACGTCGCGACCAAGCTCTGTCATATGGTATTTAGCGATTGCGGTTACTACTGATGGTTTTAAACCCATGCCTAAGCCTTCAGTTGTAAGTACGCGCATTGCTTCTTGTAGGTATGTTTTACCTGCAATGTCAGCTAGTTTTTCTTGAATACCTTCAAACTGGCCAATGGCTAAACCAAACTGTTCACGCACTGCTGCATATTCAGATGCTGATTTAAATGCAACTTGTGCTGTACTAACACCTAGCGCAGGTAATGAAATACCACGGCCAGCACCTAAACAGCTAACCAGCATTTGCCAACCACGACCGATGTTTTTCTGTCCACCAATAACAAAATCCATTGGTACAAATACTTTGTTACCACGTGTAGTACCGTTGTAAAAACGAATACCCATTGGGTCGTGGCGATTACCAAGCTCTACACCTGGGTGCTCTTTAGGAATAAGTGCACAGGTAATACCTAGGTTTTCTTTACCACCTAGCAGACCATCAGGGTCAACTACTTTAAATGCTAAACCAAGTACGGTAGCAATAGGCGCAAGTGTAATGTAGCGCTTGTCCCAGGTAATTTCTAAACCAAGGACTTCTTCGCCGTTGTACATACCTTTAGTTACTTTACCAACATCAGGAATACCACCTGCATCAGAACCCGCTTCTGGACTTGTTAATGCAAAACATGGAATATCTGTACCATTTGCTAGGCGTGGTAAGTAATGTGCTTGTTGTTCTTGCGTACCAAAGTGAAGTAATAACTCACCTGGCCCTAGCGAGTTAGGAACCATTACGGTTACCGCAACTGCTGAGCTTTTAGTCGCAATTGTGCCAACAATGGTAGAGTTTGCATAAGGGCTAAACTCTAAACCACCAAACGACTTAGGAATGATAAGCGAGAAAAAACGCTCTTTTTTCAAAAATTCTAAGATGTCATTTGGTAAATGAATGCCGTTTTGAATCACTGAATCGTCAATCATGCCCAATAACTCTTTTACTGGACCGTCTAAGAATGCTTGCTCGTCTGCGCTTAATGTAGCAGCAGGTACGTCGCGAAGTGCACTGAAATCAGGTTTACCTTGGTAGATAGAACCTTCAAGCCATACATCACCCGCGTCTAGCGCTTCTTGTTCTGTGATAGAAATACTTGGTAATACTTTTTTTAGTTTTGTACGTAAACTCATGATTGAACTCATCCGACCAGCTAAATAATACCTACATTACGTCATAAAAAATCGTTTAGATCAATTACTCTATTCAATTAATTAACAGTTTTTTCAATTTATTTTCTTTACCTGAACGTAAACTGTTGAAACACAAAGGCTTACAGTTGTACGCTGAAAAAAAGTATTTTGACTAAAATGATGAATAAAACAGCAAAAGCGCTAGCGCTGTATCTATTTTTTGATGGGCATAAAAAAACGCAGCACAAATAGGCTACGTTTTTATTCAATTTATAGAGGCTACATTATCAGTTAATCTAGCTAAAACTACCTAAATTTAAATCAAATTGTATAAGCGCTTCAGTTAGCAACTTTAACAATTTGCTTGCCGGTAAAACCACCAGCAAGTTGTTTATTAAGCGCTTGCGATACTGACTCAGCACTAAAATCTATGGGCGTTATTTCTGGGTGTTTAATGTCCCCACTAACAGCTCCTTCAAGTAACAGGTTGCCCATAAAGCTCAAGCGTTGTTGTGCACATAAACTATTAGCAAGCCATGCACCACCAATCGATACAACGCTAATATTTGGCGCTCGGTGATACATTAAGTCTTGATCAAAATAAGGTAGCGGATTTAAGCAGGCAATACGTCCGCAAAAACGCATTAACTCAATATTACGCTGAGTACACTTACCACCTATCGTATCAATAACCGCATCAAAGCCTTGCGGACCAAGTTCTCTGCGGATTTTTTCGCATAGCTTTTTATCGCTATAGTCAAAAACCACATCAGCGCCTAGCTGCTTAACCAATTTATGGTTACGCTTTGATGCGGTGGTAAATACATCTGCACCACGCTGTTTTGCATATTGAATAGCAAACTGCCCTACCGCTCCGGCTCCGCCTTCAATAAAAATAGTATCGCCTTCACTAATGCCTATTTTATCTAAGCTGATAAGTGCTGCCATACCGGCGCATGGAAGTGTTGCTGCTATGGCCGGATTTAAACCGCTTGGCACAACCGACACTGCAAAGTTAGGTACTTTGGTGTATTCGCTCAAAGCACCTTGCTCACCAATGTTGGCATGCCACATAACCCGCTGGCCAACATTTGGAAACACACCTTTATTAGCTTTAACCACAACACCTACAGCATCTAAGCCTAAAATGTGTGGATACTGCCATTTACAAAAGCCTGTTTTAGCAAATTGACCATCAACTGGATTTAAACCAACGTACTCTACTTTTACAAGCAGCTCGTTATCTGCACAGTCTGGAACAGGCAGCTCAGCATCTGCTAAGTCAATTGCTTCATTTGGTTCTGGCAGTACAATAGCGCGCATCGTTTGCGGGATAATGTATTCATGTAAATTTTCAGTATTTGGCATCAATATAACTCTACTTATTAGTGTCGTTTAACGCATAACTCCATTGGCCATTAAATGACTGGTAAGCATTTACTTTGGCAAGCAGTGAAGAAATTGTTGTTTCAACAGCATTTTCTTGTGCTATTAAAACATCCTGACGCGCATCTAACAACTCAAGGTAAGGAATTTGGCCTTCTTCATACATTGCTTGGGCTTGTAAAAATGCTTTATTAGCAAAGTCATAGCGCTCATCTGCAAAGCGTTTTTGCTGTGCCTGATTGACCAACAATTGCAGTGAAAGTTCACTTTCACTTAGTGCAGTTAATACCACTTGTTGATAATCGCTGTATGCGGCTTCACTTAAAAACTGCTGCGCGTCGCGCTGTGCTAATAATGCTGGGTAACTTAATAACGACCATTGTAACTGCGGCGCTACTTGCCACTGCTGATCAGTATTTTTTAAGCCTGTGCTGTCTATACTCACAACCCCTGCAAATGCAGATAAGCTAATATCTGGTAATAACGCTTTGCTAGCTGCAACACTTAAACTATTTGCTTGGCTAAAGTCAAACAGTGCACGGCTAATATCAGGACGTAAGGCAATGGCATTATTAGCGTTTTTTAATGCTACGCTAAAGTCACGTTCAAGCACGCCTTGCTCGTTTTCAATAGCAATATTTTGCGCTAACTTACCGCTTAGTACTGCAAGAGCAGATAAATCGCTGTATTTTGCATACTCAATGGCAGGCATGAGTGCTTGTTGCTGCCTAAGCTGCGCCATCGTACGGTTTAAATCAAGCTCGTTTGCAACACCTTCGTCAACACGGGCTTGAAGAACGTCAATACTTTGCTCAAGCGCTTCAATTTGAAGTGCTACAATGTGTTGTTTTTCAACATTGCCTTGATAACTTACAAAGCCTTTAACAACTGACGATACTACTTCAATTTGCAGTAAACGTACTTGCTCTGCTTGGCTCATGGCCGATGCATTTGCAGCATCAACCAACGCCGTTATGCGACCAAATAAATCTAGTTGCCAATCAAGTGCAACGTTTGCACTTGATTGACGGTCAAACACGCTTGGTGCATCGCTTCGAGCTGCGCCAACATTTACGCCACCTTGTGGTAGGTATTGAGCTTTTTGCTCTCCTAATCGCGCTAATGCACTTTTAAGTGTTAACTGGCTTGTTTGCAAATTATAGTTATTTGCAAGCGAACCAGTAACAAGATCATTTAGTTGATCAGAATTAAGCTTTTTCCACCAGTTTGTTTCATCAGCAACGCTAACGTTACTCGCAATATTAGCTTTAGCAACAAATTCGTTAACGGCTTTTTGCTCACTCATGGTGTCTATTTTACTCGCACACCCGGCTAAAAACGCAGCGACTAATACCGCACTGACAGTTAGACTTGTTTTAAGCCTTTTTTGCATTAATTTAGTCATGAGTATTCTCCTGCGCTTTCTCTTTTTTGTTAGTCACTAACATATAAAATACCGGCGTAAACAATAGACCAAACACGGTTACACCTATCATGCCTGAGAATACGGCGTTACCCATTGCGTGTCGCATTTCGGCGCCCGCACCGGTGGCAAGTACTAACGGTACAACACCTGCTGTAAATGCAATCGACGTCATTAATATTGGGCGCAAGCGCATACGACATGCCTCAAGTATTGCCTCTAAGTGCGATAAGCCTGAGTCGTGTCTATCTTTTGCAAACTCAACCATCAATATTGCATTTTTAGAAGCCAACGCGACCAGTACTATTAACGCTATTTGGGTGAATATGTTGTTGTCAGAGCCGACAAACCACACACCTAACAAGGCTGAGAAAATAGTCATTGGTACAATTAATATAATTGCCAGTGGTAAACGTAAGCTCTCGTACTGCGCTGCAAGTACCATAAATACAAGTAATACAACTAACGGGAATACATAAACCATGGTGTTACCGGCAAGTACTTGTTGGTACGTTACTTCAGTCCACTCATATTCAATACCTGTTGGTAGTGTGTCTGCGAGTACTTTTTCAATAGCAACTTGTGCTTGATCAGAGCTATAACCTGGCGCTGGGCTACCATTTAGTTCTGCACTTGGGTATCCGTTGTAATGCATAACACGGTCAGGACCAATTGTTGGTGTTACTGTTAATACAGAGCCTAGTGGCACCATATTACCTGAGCGGTTTCGTACTTTTAAATTAAGTATTTGATCAGGGTCTAAGCGGTAGTCAGCATCAGCCTGTGCATTTACTTGGTACGTACGACCAAACATATTAAAGTCATTTACGTACACAGAGCCTAAGTAAATTTGCAGTGCATTAAATACTTCATCAAGTGGAATACCTTGAATAAGCGCTTGCTCACGGTCAATATCAATATCCATTTGTGGAACTTGGATACGGAAACTTGAGTACAGGCCCATTAATGCTGGGTCTTGTTGCGCTTTACCAATAACGGCTTGCAGGCTATTAAATAGTGCCTCAAATCCTTTATTAGCTCTGTCTTCTATTTGCAGTTTAAAACCACCTGTAGTGCCCAAACCTTGAATTGGCGGCGGTGGAAATACCGCTACAAATGCCTCATCAATTGCAGCAAAACGTTTATTCAACTGCGCCGCTATCGCCATCGCTGATTGGCTTGGGTCGGTACGTTTATCAAAGCTCTCAAGTGGTGTAAATACAATGCCGCTGTTAGGGCTATTTGTAAAACCGTTCACTGATAAGCCAGGAAAAGCAACAGTATGTGCAACGCCTGGGACTTCTAATGCAATTTGCTGCATTTGAGCAAGTACATCTTCAGTACGATCAAGGCTTGATGCGTCAGGTAACTGCGCAATAGCCACTAAATACTGTTTATCTTGCTGTGGAATAAAGCCACCTGGTACGGTATCAAATAACTTAATTGTGCCGCCAACAAGTGCAATGTAAGCCACCATTACAACAACGGTCATACGAATTAGTTTTTGTACCAGCTTTTCGTAACCTTTTGCACCACGATTAAATACGCGGTTAAATGGTTTAAACAACCAACGACCAAACAATTTATTAAGTAAACGCGTGAACGCATCTGGTTTTGCATCGTGCGATTTCAATAACAATGCAGCAAGTGCAGGCGATAACGTTAATGAGTTAAACGCTGAGATAATCGTCGAAATTGTAATTGTAAGTGCAAATTGCTTATAAAACTGACCTGATAAACCGGTAATAAACGCAGTAGGAATAAATACGGCACTTAGTACTAGCGCAATGGCAATAATAGGGCCTGTTACTTCGCTCATTGCAACGCGGGTTGCTTCAAGTGGCGATAAGCCTTTTTCAATATTACGCTCTACATTTTCAACAACTACAATCGCATCATCTACAACTATACCTATGGCCAATACTAAGCCAAACAACGACAAGGTATTAATTGATACACCTAACCACTGCATTACGGCAAATGTACCAATAAGTGAAATAGGCACAGCAATTAACGGAATAATAGATGCACGCCACGTTTGTAAAAATACAATAACAACAATAACTACCAGTACAATTGCTTCAAGCAACGTTGCAATTACCGCGTCAATTGAGCCGCGAACAAATACCGTAGGGTCGTACACAATGTCGTATTCAACACCAGTAGGGAAATCTTTAGATAAGCGCGCCATTGTTTCGCGTACTTGATCAGAAAGCTCAATAGCGTTTGAACCTGGGCGTTGGAATATTGGCATTGCAAGAGCTGGTTGGTTATCAAGCTCTGCACGCAGTGCGTAAGTGTCTTGACCTAGATCAACACGGGCTATATCAGATAAACGCGTTAACTGACCTTCGTCGCCTACTTTAATAATAACTTGTTCAAATTCTTCAATACTGTTTAAACGACCTTTAACGTTTAACAATATTTGAAATTGACTGTCGTTTGAAATTGGTTGCGCACCTAAGCTACCTGCAGCAACTTGCTGGTTTTGCGAGCGAAGTGCTGTTACTACATCTGTTGCTGTTAATTCGCGTGCAGCAAGTGCATCTGGGTTTAGCCATACTCGCATTGAGTATTTGCCAGCACCAAACATGCGAATATCACCTACGCCTGGTAAGCGCGCAATTTCATCTTTAATGTTTAAATCAGCATAGTTAGATAAGTAAGCTGTGTCGTGCGTTTTTTCAGGTGAGTATAAATGCACTACCATGGTTAAATCGGGTGATGACTTTTCAGCCACAACACCTAAACGCTGTACTTCTTCTGGCAAACGCGGAAGTGCACTGTTTACACGGTTTTGTACTTGTACTTGAGCACGGTCTAAATCGGTACCTAACGCAAAAGTTACCGTTAATGTCATACGGCCATCACTAGTACCTTGCGAAAACATATATAGCATGTTTTCAGTGCCGTTAATTTCTTGCTCCAGCGGTGTTGCCACTGTTTGCGCAATAACGGTAGGGTTAGCACCTGGGTAGTTGGCGGTAACAACAACTGTTGGAGGAACTACTTCTGGGTATTCACTTACTGGTAATTGGAATAGTGATATGCCACCAGCAATTAAAATAACCAATGACAGCATGGCCGCAAATATTGGACGCTGTATAAAGAAATGCGAAAATTTCATCAATAAACCTTATTGCTTAGCCACGAGTTGTGCGTTGTCGTTTGACAATGTAAATGCCACACCGCTTGTATCAATTGTTACTGTTTGAGGAGAGATTGGCATACCAGGACCTACGCGAGCAGGACCATTTACAGCAATTACATCACCTTCGTTAAGGCCTGAAGTAACCGCACGTAATGCACCGTAACGCTCACCAATAGTAATTAGTTTGTATTCAAGTACGTTGTTTTCGCCAACGGTTAGTACAAAGCGATTTTTTAAGTCAGTACCAATTGCACGTTCTGGGATAATAATAGCGTCGCTAATAGAGTTGGCTGCAAGCTTAATACGTGCAAACGAGCCTGCGCGTAATTGGTTGTTGTCTTCATTAAATACTGCACGTACGCGTAATGTACCCGTTGATGAATTAATTTGGTTATCGATAAAGTTAATGTAGCCTTTATATGCAAAATCACTTTGACCGACTTTTTGCATTACAACAGTTTGGTGGCTCGCAGCAGTAACATCATTGAAAGAGCTATTCCATGTGCGTTCATCAACATCAAAATAAGCGTACATAGCTTGGTTTGAAACAATTGACGTTAATACGCTTTGACCCGCAAGTACGTTATTACCTTTGGTAATATTTGCGCGAGAAATAATGCCATCAATTGGTGATACTACTGACGTAAATTCTAAATCAAGTTCTGCTGAGGTAAGTTGTGCTTGAAGTGCAGAAAGCTGTGCTTCGCGTTGGCGCAGTGTTGAAGTACGCGCTTGTGCTTGCTCAGTTGAGATTGCCTTACGGTCTAATAAGCGTACCGCACGTTTGTCTTCACTTTTAGCTTGTTCAAGTGCGGCTTCTGCACTTTTAATTTGTGCTTTTAAGCTTGCAACAACCGCTGCAAATGGGCGAGCATCTAATTGAAATAAAACATCGCCTTCTTTAACCACGTCGCCTTCTTTAAATTCAATGCTATCGATGATTCCTGATACACGCGGCATTAAAGCAACTTCTTGTGGAGACTCTAAACGAGTTGTATATGTGTGCCAGCTCTGTACCGGCTTAACAAGCACCTGTGCTACATCAATTGGTTGAAGTTGCTGTGCAGGTGCTGATTGAGCTGTGCTCTCATCAGCACAACCCGCAAGTGTTAAAGATGCCGCAGTAAGTGCAGCAGCAATTAGATGTTTGTTCATGAAGACGCTCCATTATTGATTAGCCTCGTATAATACGGATTAAACCCGTGTGTAAAAACCATAGATTTTTAAATTCATTAATGCCAAAATGGCATCAATAGATTAGTTAAGGTGTAATAATGGATACAACAAGTCGACTTTTAATGTTACTTGAAGTAGTTGAGCAAGGCTCTTTTGCTAAAGCTGCAGAAATACGCAACATAGATCGCTCTGTTATATCTAAACAAATTAGCCGTTTAGAGGATGAGTTAGGCGTTAGGTTACTTAACCGAACTACCCGTTCATTTTCGCTCACAGCGGCGGGCGCCGAAATGATCAAAAAAGCAGCTGAGCTTAGAGAGCTGCTCGGCGAAACCGTGCGCATGGCTGAAAACTACCATTTAGAGCCGCGCGGCGTTTTAAAAATCACTTCATCAACACTTATTGGTCGTCGTTATTTACAACCTGTGCTTAATGATTTTCAAAAACGCTTTCCGCAAGTAGAAGTCGAGCTGCGTTTAGACGACAGATTAGTTGATATTGTCTCTGAAGGATTTGATTTGGCTTTTCGTGTAGGAGAGCCTAAAGACTCGTCACTTATCGCACGTAAAATAGCGCGTAATCGATTATTAATTTTAGCTGCGCCACAGTTTATTGAAACTTATGGTATGCCAAAGACAATGGAAGAGTTAGCGAAATTGCCAGCAGCAAGCTATGCCAGTAATTCTATTCGAGTAGAAGCTATAGATTACTACGATAGTAAAGGTGAGCGCTGCGAGCAAAAAATAAAAAGTGTGTTTAGGGCAAATGATGCAGAATCATTGTTAATGAAAACATTGTCGGGCACCACTTACTTTGTTGCCCCTGCATTTATTATTGGTGATGAAATAATACAAGGTAAGCTAGTGCCTTTATTAACCGATGTAAAACTGATGGAGTTTAGCGCTATGTATGCCGTATATCCGCATCGAGATTTACCAGTAAGAACCCGATTATTTTTTGATGCTGTACGCGAGCATTTAGGAAAAGATAAACCGATTTGGGAAAACGGGATCCCTAACTTTGAACAAATGTACTAAGTAGCACGACTTACGCAACGACTGCCTGGTAATCATTTTCTTTTTTAAACTTACAATACACTTTATTGCGACCAAATTGCTTTGCTTTGTATAACTGTTTATCAGCTTGATTTACAAAGCTTTCCAATGAATTGGTACTTTTAAATTTTGCGACACCAATACTGGTTGTAACATTGATTGCAAGGCCGTCAATGTCAAATGTGGTATTTTCAAAACGTGCTCTTATTTGTTCAGCGGTATTAAGTGCAGTCTCTTCATTTGCAAAAGAGCTAAATAAAGCAAACTCTTCACCGCCTACTCTAAATACATACCCTCTACCAAGCACAACCCTTAGTAAAGTGGCCACTTCGATAAGTACTTGGTCACCGACACCATGGCCATGCTCATCATTTATCTGCTTAAAAAAGTCTAAATCGAGTAAAAACAAATATAACTGTGACTTATCTTGTAGTTCAACTTCAAAGTAGTGGTTCATTGAAAGGCGATTGCCTGCACCCGTTAGTGGGTCAAGTAACGCTAAATTTTTAAGTCGCCTTGAAAAATGTGAGCGGCTCCCTTCAAAAACATGAGAAATCGCCCAAATACTTAAATAAGCACAGAGTAGATTAAGAGATAAGTTAAAAGTTTCAAAGGGGGCAAGTGTAGACTTACTCCCTAAAATAAACACTTGGATAACTAATAAATTTGCAGAGAAAATTACACCATATTGTTTACCTAGTAACAGGTAGTACAAAATAGGTAATGCAAACGACCATACAAACACACCATTACTAGGCGTTGCTAAGGATGTACCTATAATAATAATTAACGTTACCAGTGCACACATTATTAAGGATTGCCAAAACTGTAGTGGACGGCGTTTAAGTGAAATATAAGTAAATATACAATAAATAGAAAAACAGATTTCGATATAGCCTAGCAATGGAAAGTTATTTACAGTTAAATTAAATCCCGCAAATCCAACCGATAAAACACCAAAACAAAGGCACATTCCTCTTAGAACGTCCTTTCTTAATGATTTAGTGCTATTAAGGGCTGCGATATCCATTCTAATCACTTAATAAAAATAAAAAGTAAGTTTAACGTGAAAATACAATTTAACAAGCTTTGTTGCTCTAAAACCATGTAAACACACCCTTTTATTGGTGATTTAGGGACACGTTTGATGTTTTTGTTTACAAATTAGCTCTAACAATTAACCACCTAACATAGATAAATTAGTGGTGATGCCCGTATTACCTTGATGCAAAAGATGAGTTGGCTTCTTAGTTTTAATATAACGAGATAACAATGCCATTAATTCACTGTTTGAACTGTCGTTCATATATTCTCTTAGCGAAATACCCTCTTCAGAAAACAAACACAAGTGCAGATTTCCTTTTGCTGTAACCCTTAGTCGATTACAGGTACTACAAAAATCATTGCTGTAAGGCATTATTAAACCAATTCTGCCTTGATAATCAGGGTGGGCAAACTCTTGAGCAGGACCTGCTGATGCACTACGCGCAACTTGCTGCCAACCCGTTTGTAATAGCTGAGTTTTTAAAACTTGCCCAGAAACATGGTTAGCATCAAAAAAGGCTTTGTTGTCGTTTGTTTGCATCAATTCTATAAAGCGGATGGTAACGGGGCGGTGTTTAACCCAATTTAAAAATGTATCAAACTCTTTTGCGTTGTATTGCTTCATCAGCACGCTGTTTATTTTTACCGAATCAATACCCGTTTCAAGCGCAGTATCAATACCTTTCATTACTGAGGTAAATTTGTCATGCCCAGTAATGGTGTTAAACATGCGCGAATCTAAACTATCAATGCTTACATTAATGGCGTTTAAGCCTACATCTACCCAGTCATGAATATTCTTATGAAGAGAAAAACCATTGGTGGTCATTGCAATTTTTTTTATGCCCGCAACATCTTTTGCCGCGCGAACAACATCTATAAAGTCTTTTCTAAGGGTTGGCTCTCCGCCAGTGATCCTTACTTTTTCAATACCATGGTGTGCAAACGCTTTAAGCGTATTGCTAATTTCATCAATTGTGAGGAAGCCACGGTCGTGACCGCCCTGATAACCATCTGGTAAACAATAAACACACTTAAAATTACATACATCCGTAATAGACAAACGTAAGTAACTAAACTCTCGCCCTGTTGGGTCGATTAGCATAAATAAACCTTAACTAATATCAACACGTAATAACAACCTAATACCAATTTGCACTAATACTTAATCGTTTAATTAAGCAAACTGGTATAAACAACGCTACCTATTGATACATAAATAATAATTACATAAATATATTTAATAACTAAAGGGGCTGCATAAAGCATACCCCTTAGTTATTTTTGTTTTACGCTTCTAAGCCTTTTTTAAGTTCGCTTGGCTTCATTGGTAGGTCACGTAAACGCACGCCTACAGCATTAAACACTGCATTACCAATAGCAGGAGCAACTCCTATCACGCCAGGCTCACCTAAACCAACTGGAAACTCATCGCTTTGTAAAAACTCGATGTCCATATCTGGCACATCTTGCATTCTTAGCGGTAAATAAGTATTAAAGTTAGTCGCAGATACTTGCCCATCTTTATACGTATTTGATTCATGCAATGCAAGGCTGCTGCCCCATAGTAACGACCCTTCAATTTGCGCCAGTGCGCCATCTGGGTGAACTATTAAGCCCGCATCTACAACAACATAAAGCTTTTTAAGCGTTATTTTACCACTATCACGGTTAACGTGAACATGCGCTGCGGTTGCAAGCCATGCTGGCATGGTACGTTCTTGCCCTGAGCTTACAGAAAAACCAATGCCTTCGTCTTTCGCTAATTTTACAGAAGCTACTTTGTCAGACACCGTTTTAAGCACATTACGTAAGCGCAGTGCTCCGCCAACGCTCTCAGGTGCTTTACCCGCTTGCTTGCCTTTACCATCTAACATTTCAATTCTAAATTGAACAGGATCTTTGCCTTGCTTATGGGCAATTTCATCAATAAACGACTCAAGACTCCATGCAATCCAACCTGGCCCTACTGAACGTAACCAACCTGGATTAAAGGTGCTTTGTGCAACTTTGTTATTAATAGCGCGTGCACGATGACTGCTCATGCTATACCAATGATCAGCGCCTGATGCCGAAAATGCATCAAATTTACCTTTGCCATCAACACCCGGTGATAAAAACCCTGGTGCCATAGCTTTAGTAGGCCAACCAGCAGCAAATGCATGTTCCATTCCTGTGAAGGTACCATTTTTATCAAACGACGCCGTCATTTTTGCAGCAGATGCAGAACGAGACTGATCGAATAAACTATCGTCTGCTCGTGTAAATACCAGTTTTACTGGTTTACCTACTGCTTTTGCAGTTAGAGCCGCAGGTACAGTCCAATCACCAAATAATCGACGACCAAAACCACCACCTAAATAATAAGGACGAATAATTACTTTGTTTTGTTCTATATCGAGTGCTTTAGCAAGCGCTGGTAACGTAAGTGACTGCCACTGGTTACCTGTATGAATAATCCAATTTCCGTCTTTAAACTCTGCAACCGCATTTAATGGCTCTAGCTGATAATGACTCGCTGTCGCTGTGGTATACATTGATTCTAACGACTCACTAGCGTCTGCTTGAGTTTTCTTTATATCGCCTTCATCAACAAACAAAGTACCCGAGTCGCGTTGCTCGCATAATCGCTTACCTTCTTTTTGAATATCAGCTTCAGATATATTTGCCGACTCACCCTTTTTATAACTCACCTTTAAAGCATCTACTGCTTTAATGGCACTTGGGTAACTATCAGCTAATACAACAACCCAGCCTTGAACTGTGTTACTAGGGTCATTTAAAATTTCATAGCCTTTGTAACCTTTAATTGCTTTTGCTGCACTATCATCAACGTTTGTTACTGTACTGCCATAACGAGTTGGTGGAATAACTGGACGCGCGTACAGCATGCCTTCAACTTCTACATCTATCCCATATACTGCTGTACCATTTGTTTTGGCTGGTATATCAAGCGCTTTAAAATCTTGTTTAAGCCCAGTTAAATGACGTTTATTAGCAGGTTTTAGTGGAAGGTTTGCAACTTCATCGCTAGTAAATGTACGATTAAATTCGCCCTTTTTAACTATGTCTGCGTAACTAACCGATTTTTCGCCTGCAATAATATAGCCCTTTTCAGCACGACATTTATCTGCAGGCACGCCGAGCAATTTAGCTCCAGCTTCTATTAATGCAATTCGACCCGCAGCGCCGGCTTGGGATAATGGCTTAAAGCTTTGAAATACAGACCATGAACCACCCGTTACCATAAAGCCCCATTTTTCATGAGTATCTACGTAGGTAATTGATACTTTATCCCAATCACATTCAAGTTCATCAGCCACAATCCGCGCAAGAGCAGTACCGATATGTTGACCCATTTCAGCTTTTGCAATACTTACTTCTACAGCGCCGTCGGTGCTCATAGTCCACCAAATGGTGGGTGAAAAAGCTTGTTGCGCAATTGATTCTTTTGCACTGAGCGAACCCGAAAATAACGCAGGGGCAAACGCCATGACTAAGCCTGCGCTAGCAGTGCCAATCATAAACGAGCGACGATTTAAGTTAACGGTTTCGCTATTTTTTTGAAATAATTTTTTCATTATCGGCTCCAGTTAAGCGTCTTGTGCATTTGGATCAAATATATTTACTACACTTTGTGACTCATCTGCAGCGCGTTGAATAGCAGTTTTAATACGTTTATAAGCCATACAGCGACAGTAGTTACCATTCATATGGCTTACTATCTCTTCATCTGAAGGACTTGGGTTAGCTGCCAGTAATGTAGCCGCTTGCATTATTTGCCCAGACTGACAATAACCGCACTGTGGTACTTGCTCTTCAACCCATGCTTTTTGAAGTGGGTGTTCGTTATTAAGCCCTTCAATTGTGGTAATGTTTTTTCCTGCAATAGCGCCAATTGGTAAAACACAGGAGCGAGTTGCTTGCCCATCTAAATGCACCGTACACGCACCACACATTGCAATACCGCAACCAAACTTCGTACCTTTTAATCCAATTTCATCGCGAATAACCCATAATAATGGTGTATCTTCACTTGCGTGTGATTCAACCACCTTGCCATTAATTGTAAACGTCACCATAGCTTGCCCCTTGATTAAGCTTTATAACCTGCGTTTAAATTGTTTAATTTAAACGCAGGTTATAACAGTTAAGATTGTTGTAACTACTAATCCATAACACATATAGTTACCGCATCAGCTACATTAACAGCTTAATACCATAACCACTGCACTAAAGCGTTAGCGCAGCTAAAAATTATTTTGCCCTACGACTACTTTTTCACTCATTTTTAGCTATAAAATTACTTAGCTGCTTTTGAGTATCTATATCTACACTCGCACTACTTAAACTAATTGTATTAACGACCTCACTGCTGGAACGCAGTAATTGCTGCGCACCTCTATCTGAAGTTAAGCTTGCAAGCTGAGATAAATCAACCGCTGGGAATATAGCGGGTACACCTAAACGCTCGCCATAGTTTGCGCACCAGCGCGATGGATTACGTTTAAAACCAGTAACTAGCTCACTTAAGTGCGCTACTTTTAGCTCAACCTGATCCGCAAGCATAAATAAAATCCCATCAAAGGACTTATTTTTAAACACAGTTTGAGAAGCTGTCGCGATTGAATTACCCAAACCTTGGCTCCATTGCTTGTTCTCAATCAGCTCTATGCTTTGATAACCTGCCAGTGCCTGCGCTACTTCTTTATGCCATGCCCCGGTAACTACATACACGGGCGTGTCATCAAGTGCTTGAAGTGTATTTACAGCATGCTCAATCATTGTTTTGCCAAAGCCAATATCAGCTGTTAATTTACAGCCGTTAAAGCGAGATGATTGACCTGCGGCTAAAACAACTTTTGCAATTAGCACGGCTCTTGCCCCCAATGACTTAGTGATTGGGCATCTTTATCACACAGCACTGCATGTATTTCGCTGATCAGCGATAGTGCAATACTCTCTGGCGAGTCGCCGCCTAAATTTAAACCGACAGGCCCAAAAACAGGAGACTTAATTTGTGAAACACGCGTATTTGCGTGCTCTAAAACTTGTTCACGTCTGTGCTTAGGACCCAATAATCCTATATATTTAAACGGAACATCTTTAAATTGAGCCAACGTACTGGCGTCAAGTTCAACGCTGTGAGCCATTAAAATAGTCGCATCGACTTTATGAGTTATGCAATATTCTTTTAACTCACTCGGTGTGATGCGCAAAATAGCATCTGCATTTTTAAAATATTGTCTTTTTGCATTAGCCGCGCGTGTATCCCATACAGTTACACTCCAACCAAGTTGTTTTGCAAATGTATAAACCGGAACTGCATCTGCGCCGCCACCTACTATTAATAGATGGGGCGGTGGATAAATAGAGGTTTGCAAGCACGTAGCGCCTTGTAATTCTACCAATTGCGCTTTGCGGTTCATTGATAAACCATGCAACTCATCATTTTGCGTCAATATACCACTACCGGCTGGCAAAATGGGGCTTACTTGTTGAAGATATCGCCCTGGTTTATTCTCATTAAGTGCTTTAGATACAAGCTCTAGCTGTAAATAGTCATTAGCCTTATGAATAGGCTGCAGTAAAATGTGTACTATGCCCCCACAACCAATGCCAAGTTGAAATGTTAAATCGTCTTCATCGGTAGCATCATAACTAATGGTTTTACTGCTTAAAGTACTCATTACTTGTTTAGCATGGCGCTGTATGTCAGCTTCTAAACAGCCACCCGAAAGCATCCCTAAGCGCTCGCCTAGGCTCGAAATAAGCATCATAGCACCTAGCTTTCTGTAGCTAGAGCCTTCAATTTTGTACAAAGTAGCTAAAACCCATTCTTGGTTGTCCCTGTTGGGATACCAAGTGTTTAAGATACTTTTCAAATCTGTAACCATATATTGCCCTTTAAAAAGCATTTTTGCGTTTAAAAACAAATCAGCCTAAACAGCTAATTTAAAACTTAATAATTCACGCACAATTTAGTTTTTTATTATATCGTTTAAGGTCTCAATTAACTCATCAAATTGATCATTAACGCTTTGGCGTTGTTTATCATTTAAGGTTGAGTTTAATTCGTAGAGTAAATTTATATATAAATCTAAGTTTGCTTCATTGGTTTTCAATAGTGCGTCGCTCATATATAGTTCGCGCTCTTTAATAACTGTACTCAACTGATTTATAAATTCTTTTTTTGTAATTTTAGCATTTGTAAATACCTGTTTGGCCGCATTCAAACGGGTTTGCTTGTACTCTAACCACAGCGCTCCTGAGTCTTGATGTTGCTCATTAGTTGATTTAATCAGCGCTTTTTGTTGTTTATTTAGCTTGCCTATCCACTGCTCGTAATATTCAAATTGCTCTTCCAAACGCTCACCTTTTCGCTCAAGCGGGGTTTGTTCGTTAAACTCTTCACGTTCGTCGTTAATTTTTATTTGAATATTGTTTAAAAGCTCTTCTCTTTGCTCACTTGATAAGGTTGCCCCAAGCTCAGCTAAAGGCATGTGCGCGTATTCAAGTAGGTTTTGCCAATGCTTTTTAGCAAAAACCACCTGCTCTTTTAACTGATCGGTGCTTAGCGTGCTGTTAAAAAGTGACTTAATGTTTTGAATATCTTGTTTGTAGGCTGGTAGCTGCGTACTTCTGTGCCAGGCTTGGGTCGTGTTAATAATCTGTTTGAGCTGCTTATTTTGTGTTTTATTTAAATCAATATAATCATCTACCCAAAATGACGAAAGCCAGCTCAAGTTGTTATAAGTGAATGAGGCTGAACAGCTACACAAAAATACCATGCTGATAGCAAAGCATGCATTTATCACTTTTTTAGCTTTAAGATTATTAAGCATCACTTTCCTTATTTAAAATTTTATACTCATGAAAATCTTATTTGATAATAATTATCATTAAGTATTGACTTGCGCGGTAATCTAACTAATAATCATTATCAGAAACAAAGTGTACCGACCTCAGTGCCTATGGAAGGATATTCAGCAAGGATGCTGACACATTAAAAGAAGAACGTGCCGCTTCGTGTTATTGCTTACTCGACCCAAGTTATAACATCAAATATCACATTTACTTGCTACATTGCTCATATTAGTGACGGTTAATATGACTCAAAAAAGCCCTAACGGGCTTTTTTTATATCTTTAAATTTTCTATAAAATCTGTATCTTACACTTCTTAAACTCATTTACTTACCTTGAAAATCCACCGCGCTGTTATTTACATTTTATACGCACGATCTTATAAGGTACCGCCTTGCGTTTACACTAAAGCTGGCGTAAAACATAACAGTAGACACCCTTTTTTGCATCTATTTATAGTAACCGATTTAGTCTTTACATAAATGTATTGGGTATTAAACGTTTATAATGTGCAAATAGTGCAAAAATTTAATAAATTAGCATTTAACTATGGCCTGTTGACCTTTTAGGATTAAATCTGTTCTATCTAGGCGCTATTTAATCGCCGCGCGAAGTTTGTAACTTAGTAAGCTCATTAAAAAACCGAGCAACAAAGAGCAAACCGCCTCAAGGGCGAGCCTAAATAGCAGTGGATGTTTAATCTAAAAAATGTACTGGCCCTAAAATCTATCGAAACTATTACTAATTGGAGACATTAATATGTCACAGTTTAATTTAAAAGCACTCATTCTTGCTGGCGTTTTACTTGCCAGCCCTTTCGCTCATGCAACATTAGAAGGTGGCATAAGAGCAGCTAACGAAGGTGAATTTGCAGTCGCCCTAAAAGAGTTCCAATACCTAGCAGATAAAGGCTTTGCGCCAGGAATTTACGAACTAGCCAAATTATACGAAGGTGGATACGGTGTAACACGCGATTACCGCAAAGCAGCTGCGCTTTATCAACAAGGCGTTAAAAAGAACCATGCTGATTCGATGTTTGCTCTAGCTGTTTTATACGATGAAGGTAAAGGCGTAAAACTTGATCATCAAATGGCAGTTACCTTATTTGAAAAAGCAGCTAAGAAGAATTTACCTGCAGCTCAATTTAATTTGGGCGTAATGTACGCTAATGGCGTGGGTGTTACACGAGACTATGAAGCGGCACGTAACTGGTACGAAAAAGCAGCTGCAAACAATTACTCTTTAGCGCAATTTAATTTAGCCCTCATGTATTTTGAAGGACTAGGTATGCCAAAAGATCTTGAAAAGTCATATATTTGGAATACTATCGCTGAGTACAACGGTAATATGCAAGCGAGTCATAGCCGTAAACTTGATGAGCGTAAAATGCTGCCTAAAGAAATTGAAGCAGCTAAAGAAAAAGCCGATGCCATTTATGCAAAAATACAAGTGGGTACCTATGCTGGCGAAGGTCGCTTATTTTAAAGTCTTATTTTAGAGTTTAAGACCGTAGCTTTAAACTAATCTAAAAAAGGCTGAATTACATAATGTAATTCAGCCTTTTTAATATATCTTGATTAGCAAGTTAACACCTATTCAACTTTACCAAATCAGCACCCTATTATTTTATGTAAAGCCACTTTAGAAGCTTAATAATAAGTTTGCTTTGTTTTAGTAGCATAACAATGCGAGGATTACACGAGCCCGATACTAACGTATTTTTAGCATGGCTAAACGTTAAAAAACCTTCTATACCATGATAATGCCCCATTCCTGAATGGCCTACACCACCAAAAGGAGCATCGTCAGCAGTTACTTGCACTAAGGTATCGTTTATTGCCACAGTGCCACTGATTGTTTGCTTCATAATGTATTCTTGAGCGTGCTTATCTTGGCCTAAAATATAAAGCGCTAATGGGTGGTGATGAGCTTTAATATAGTCAATTGCGCTGTCGAGCTTTTCATAACTCATTATTGGCAGTATTGGACCAAATAACTCATCTTGCATAAGCTGCATTTCGTCAGTTACTTGAGTCACTAAATGCAGCCCCATACGATGCTTTTCTTCGTCTTGCTGATTGTGTTCAAGTGGCTTAATAATGTTTGCACCCAGTTCTTGGGCTTGCTCTAAGTAGGTTGCCAAACGTTTATAATGCGCATCGCTAATGATAGAAGTTAAGTTTTTACCTTCAACACCGTCTTTAAAATGCTTTTTATACAGCTCACATAATTGCTGAATAAGCTGATGTTCAAGCTCTTTGGGTACTAATACGTAGTCAGGTGCAACGCATATTTGCCCTGCGTTGGCCATTTTGCCAAACAGTAAGGCTTGTGCCGCTTTTTTAATATCGGCATTTTGCATAATAATAACTGGCGATTTACCACCGAGTTCAAGCGTTACCGGCGTTAAATTACGACTCGCTGACGCCATTACTAATTTACCTACGTTCGTAGAACCCGTAAATAATAAATGAGCAAATGGCAGTGATGAAAACTGTGCTGCAACATCACTCCCCCCTAGTATTATTTTACAATGAGCTTGCAGATCATCTTTAAATATTTTTTCGATAACGGCGTTTGTATGAGGTGTGAATTCGCTTAATTTAAGCATCACTCTATTACCGGCAGCTATGGCGGTAAGCACAGGTACTAACGCTAACTGAATAGGGTAATTCCACGGTGCAATAATACCAACCACACCTTTGGGCTGATAATTAACACTTACTTTTGAAGGCCATAAGCTTAAACCCACAGAGCGATTACTTGGCTTTGCCCATTTTGGCAATTTTTTAATAATGTGCGCGAGTGTTTGCACTGTAGGTAATATATCGCCTAGTAATGTATCGAAAGCGGTTCTGTAACCAAAGTCTTTTGAAGCAGCATCTACTAGCTCTTGCTCAAGTTCAACAATACGTACACGGAGTTTTTTCAATAAAACGAGACGTTTATCAATTGGCAAGTAAGGCGTTTCGAGAAAGCTTTTTTGCAATTCATCAAACTGGGGAATTAAAGGCATTGCATGTGATGTCTCAGTGCTCAAAATAGGTTACTCAATTTTTAAAGTTATTAACGACTATAACCTTGTTCTGTTTTTCGAGCAATAACACTAATTATCTAAAAAAGAGCTTCTTAAGCAATATAAATAAGCATAAAGAGTAGCTTTGTTTAAAACTGTAAATATAAACAAAGCTACTCTGGCATAGGTTGGTTAGAACTAATTTAGTTCAGCTTTAAAAGCCAAATACTTGGGCTGCAATCGTCATTGTAACCAACGTAATTAATACAATAGCCACAATGTTTAGCACAAAGCCCGCTCTTATCATGTCGCGCATTTGAATTTGCCCTGAGCCAAACACAATAGCATTTGGTGGTGTCGCTACCGGCATCATAAACGCACAACTACACGCTATAGCTGCAGGAATAACCCAAACCAATGGTGAACCTGTTATAGACTCTGCAACGGGCCCTAACAAAGGAAGAAAGCCAGCTGCAGTTGCTGTATTGCTTGTGATCTCAGTTAAAAACGTAATTAATGCCACAACAACAAGTACACTCATAACAAGTGGAATAGTGCTGGCGCCTTCAATTAGGTGAGCAATAAATTCAGCAAGCCCTGATGACTTAATTTGAGATGCAAGTGTAAGCCCGCCACCAAATAATAATAAAACGCCCCACGGCACTTTAGCTGCGCTTTCCCAATCAAGGATACGCTCATCTTTGCCTTTATTCGCTGGCATTACAAACAACAGCAATGCCGCTGCAATTGCAATAGTAGTATCTGAAATATTAAGACCTGTTATATCACCTAATAAAGGTCTAAATATCCAACACAGTGCTGCTAAAACAAACACAAATAACACGCCTTTTTCGGCGCGCTGCATTATACCTAGGCTTTTTAACTGCGTTGAAAACACCGCTTTTGTATCAATTTTTTGATCGTTTTTAATATTAGCATCTACTTTATACGCAAATTTAGTAAGCCAAACCCAGCTAATAATTAGCATGCCTAAAGACAGTGGTACGCCTACAATCATCCATTGCGCAAAGCCAATTTCTATTTGATAACTATCAGACAAGTACGCAGCCATTAAAGCATTAGGCGGAGTACCGATTAAGGTAGCAATACCACCAATACTTGCACCATAAGCGATTGATAACAGTAAAGCCTTACCAAAACCTTCATTACTCGGGTCTGATTGCTTAACTAAATTAGTAATTGAAAGCGCAATAGGCAGCATCATTACAGCTGTTGCGGTATTTGACATCCACATCGACAAAAATGCGGTTACCAGCATCATTGCTAAAATTTGCAAGCTTGGCTTTTTACCCGCATATAACATGGTGCTTAGCGCAATACGTTTATGTAACCCCCAACGCTCCATAGCAATAGAAATTAAAAAACCACCTAAAAATAAAAATATTAGCGGGTGCGCATACGGGGCAGCCACGCTTTTAATTGCTGCTATATCAGCAAGTGGTGATATTACCAGAGGGAGCAAAGCAGTTGCTGGAATTGGTACTACTTCGCTCACCCACCACGACGCCATCCAAAATGCTAAACCTGCGGTTTTAAATGCCGCTACAGACATACCCGTTGGTGGATCGAGTAAACATGTTAATAGCATTACTACAGGGCCTAGTATCAAAAAAAGCCATTGGAAATGTCTTTTCTTATCTGGTTTTTGCGTGAGTATATTATCTGTCATGGCAGGCCTCTAAAATTTGTATTTAAGACCAAGCGCAACACTGCTGTCGTCTTGTTCTTCTAAATTAAGGTCGGTGTATAAAAGGTAAGCAGTTGTTTGCTTATCAAATACATAGTCAAGGCCCGTAGTCCATTGCGTTGCCTCAGAAGTTTGACGAAGTAAAGAGTCATCTTTAGCAAACTGTAATTTAGGTACCCATTTATCAAGCGTATAGCTTGCACTTAACACATAACCGTTACCTGATTTTATACCATCTGTTGATTCAGAATGCTGATACAGTGCACCAAGCTGTAATTGTTCAAATTTATAGGCTGCTGCTATTCGGCTCGCATTAATATTATTAAGAGAATCAACATGGCTTAATGATAAGTAATATGAGGTGTTTTTTAAGCTTCGATCACCATAAATAAAGGTTGCTGCAAATCCAGCTTCGTTATCTTTGTTGTCGTCTTTTGGAGCGTAAGTAAACGAAAACTGCGTATTATGCCAATACTTAGAAGTGTATGTTAGCGTATCACCAAGTCTATCTTGTCCTGCAATAACTTGAGCTATGTCACCTTGGGTTTCATTAAAGTTATCAACTTTGCCTTCAGAGTATTTAAAGCGAGTATCATTTCTTCCCACTACAAGCTCGCCAAATTGACCTTTTAAACCAAGGTATGTATTCCTTGCACTAAATGGCTCTTCGGTGTCATCTTGCTCAAAGCCTTTTACTTGCACTTCGTATTTAAAAACAACGTTTAAATATTCATTTAATTTGTGTTGCCCTTGAATACCTATACGCGAAAATGGCGCTTCAATCTGCGTGCCTTCTTCTGCGTAACGCATAATACCCGTATCTGTATTAGCAATTTGCACTTCGGCTTTACCATAAACATCATATTCAGTAGCGCAAGCCGTGTACGAGTAAAAAGCAAAGCTACTTATTGAGGTGAGTAAAATAGTAGAGTGTGTAAACTTTATCATTATGTGTCCTAATTATTAGAATCTACTTGTTGTCAGACCTAATAAGGCAACTTTACTGCCAATGGTAAAATACTTTTATATTTCAGATGGTTAATGGGTGTTGCGTATAAAAAAGAGAATAAATGTGCGGTTTCCCACACACCATAAAAACGAAGTTGTCACATAAACCACACAATTTAGTCAATAAACATATCACGGTTTAAATTGTATTTACTCATTTTATCGTAAAGGGTTTTACGAGCGATTTGCAGAGTATCCATCGTATTTTTAATACTGCCATGGTTACGCTCTAGGGCTTCTTCTATTAACGACTGCTCATAAAAAGCAACTTTTTCAGATAAGCTTAAATCGGGAGAAAGCTCACCTTTAGCCTGCGTTTTGCTAACACTAAAAGCAAGTTCTACTCCTAATAAAACCGCGCGCTCAGCTTGGTTTCTAAGCTCCCTTACATTACCAGGCCAGTCGTACGCTAAGAGTCGCTGTTGTATTTCGCTATTAAGAGGTGCTGGCGGCTTGTGATAGCGTGTTGCTGCAATAGAGCTAAAATGCTTAAACAGTAATACTATATCTGCTTTGCGAGCTCTAAGTGGTGGTATATCTACTTTTACCAAACTTAGTCGATAATATAAATCTGCTCTAAATTCACCTTTTTCAACTAATAAAAGCAAATCTACTTTAGTGGCTGCAACAATTCTTATATCTAATTCAATTGCTTTATTATCACCTACTGGAGTTACTTTTCGCTCCTCTAATACGCGTAATAATTTAACCTGCAACGACATTGGGGTACTTTCTATTTCATCTAAAAAAACAGTACCACCTTGTGCGAATTCAAACTTTCCCTTACGAGTGTGAGTTGCTCCGGTATAGGCACCGCTTGCAGCACCAAATAACTCACTTTCTATCAACTGCTCAGGCACCGCGCCGCAATTTATAGCCACAAAGTTACTTGCTGAGCGAATACTTTGATCGTGTAAGTAACGCGCTACAAGCTCTTTACCCGTGCCAGTTTCACCTTCAATCATTACATCAGCTGGGGTATCAATAACCGTATTGAGTAAATGCATCATATCTTGCATTTTAGGAGTATCACCCAGTATTCGTACACCCGGCGCTGAGGTTTTTTGTACAGCAAGTTTTAGTGCACGATTTTGAATCACTAAGCTACGCTTGTCGCATGCTCTTGCTATGCAATCAAGCAATGTTTCGTTTACTGGTTTTTCAAATAAGTCATACGCGCCTAATTGCATAGCTTTAACAGCAATAGTTACATCGGCGTACCCTGTTAAAAATATAACCGGCAGTTCACTATCAAATGCCGTGACTTGCTCAAGCAAAGTAAGCCCATCCATTGTCGGCATATTTATGTCACTCAGTACAACGCCCATAAAACGTCGATTAAGCTTTGTTAGAGCCGTACTTGCATCATTAAAACACTCAACTGTATAGCCTTCGAGAGTAAGTAATTGTTTTAATGAATCTCTGATCATCGCTTCATCATCAACTACAATGATGTGCTTACACGGTGAGTTTTCAATCATCTGTTTTATCCTGCGTGCTTGATAGACTGATTATAAACTCAGCCCCGCCTTGCAGTCGATTGTGCGCACTTAAAGAGCCATTAAACGAGTCAATGATTTGTTTTGAAATAGATAATCCAAGGCCTAAGCCGTTACTCTCTTTAGTACTATAAAAAGGTTCGAAAATATTACCAAAAGCATGTTGCTCTATTCCAGGCCCTGTATCTAAAATTGAGAGTTTTACTCGATTATCAAAGCACTCAACATTAAAACTTAATTTACGTATTATTGCGCCATTCATAGCTTGGCTCGCGTTAGTTATTAAGTTAACCAACACTTGCTCAAATTTAAGTGAATCAACCCACACTATTAACCCACTATCTAAATTAGGCTGCTCTACGTGTACGTTATCTTGTTTTAGTTGTGAGCTGGCAATCATCAAGGCGTTATTTAATAAACCAGCTAACGGATAAGGCCTTAATTGAGTTTGTGATGGTTTGCTAAAATGTTTTAGCTGCCCCACTATTTTGTGTACGCGACCTACAAGCCCCTCAATCACAGTTATGCTTTCGCCAAGTGCGGTGTAATTTTGCTTAGCGAGTAAACGTTTGGCGCTTGCTAGGTAAGTATTCATAGCGCTAAGGGGCTGGTTTATTTCGTGATTAATACCTGCGCTTAACTGCCCAATTGTTGCAAGTTTTGCTGATTGAACTAATGCAACTTGCGTTTTCTCAAGCTCTTGTGTGCGCTCAATCACTTTTTGCTCAAGACTATGCCTAGAGTAAACGAGCTTTTTATAACCCGCAAAACGAGCAAGTAAACTATAACCAACAATAATAACTAAAGCATAAATGCTAAATGCCCAAAACAAGCGTATTAATTGAGCTGAATTTACTTTTGTAATATCAACAAGTACGTTCATATGTGCACTAAAGTAACGCAATGGTTTTGTCGCACTCACATAAAGGTTTTTATTAATTTTGAAATGCGAAATACCCTGGCTCTTATATTGAAATTGCTTAATATATACAGGTTGATGATCTAAATAAGCACGGCGTAACTTTATATTACGTCGCTTTGTTATATCAAACTCACTGAAGCTATTTAAACGCCATGTTTGCATATCAGACATCGCAATTACATTATCACTAAGCTCTAAATAAAAATGGCTACCTTTAGATGTATTTAAAAGCTCTCTGTCGTTTTCAAATTTGCTTACATTCACTTTTAATACAACAACACCAACCGCTTTGTTGTCGTGATAAACAGCCTGCGAAAAATAAATACCACGCTCTTTTGAACGCATACCTAGTGCAAAGTAGGCCACTTTTTCACCTGCAAATGCACGTTTAAAGTAAGGTCTAAAGGCAAAGTTACTGCCTAAAAATGTGTAATCGGCTTGCCAGTTACTACTTGCCGTTACTGCGCCTTGGGCATTCAGTACAAATATATCTGATGCACCACTGGCTTGTTGTATATCAGCTAAGTAGTTATTTATAGCGTTGTAATGGGCTTGGTCGCCGTTTGCAAATTCAATCATTAACTGATTATAAGTAAGTAGCTGGGGAATAGCCGAAAAACGAGCGAGTTCAGTATCAATGTAATTATTTAATTGAGTAACCTGACGCTGCGCTTGAGCTGTTGCTTTTTCAATATCGTGAGCGCGGCCTACCCAAAATGTAACAACCAAAATTAATACTAATAATATACATACTGTAATTATTTTTTTAGAAAACGTAAACATGGCCTACCCGAGAAATAGCCTAAAAATTTAAGGTCGCTAGTGTAACGACTTATATGAGGCAGGGATATAAACTTTTTGTTAACAAATGAATTTAATTATACTTGTTAATTAAATTTAGTCCTAAAAACAAAAAACACCGCAAACAGTTGTGCTTGCAGTGTTTAAGGTTTAGAACAAAATTAATACGTTATTAATTTGTAGCTAAAGCTGATCTGTTTTTTAGGTATTTGTATAAACCAATTAATGAAGCAGCTATCCAAAATATTTCTATCACAAAGCTCGCTAAATTAAAGTTATAGCAAAGGCTAATTAACAACAAAATCGCCCCTGTTAAATTCATCATATTATACGTTAGGCTAGATGGAGACGTCTTTCCTAGCTGCAGTAAGAAAAATGAACCAACTACTAAAAAAGTACCTGTCATACCTATGATGTCAAATAAGAGTGCTATCACGAAACTATCCTTTATCCATTTTTAAATAACCCAATAAACTGGCCCGATCCATGGGGAGGGTATTTTTTCATTCATTGAAACAGCAAACCGAGCGATTCTATCAATATGGTAAATTCTAACAAGGCCATATGTCCGTATGAATAAATTTTACTGTATCTGAATTATTTAAACGTTACTTTGCCACCAATTATTTTATAGGCAGGTGCACCACGAATAATCGCTTCTCGGGCAAAAGGCCGAGTACAGTTAGGGCAAATACAGGGCTCTTGTGTAAAGTCTTGACTAATACGCTCTTTAAAACACTTAACTAATGCTCCTTTGCCTCCTTTTCGATATTTAAATAAGGAAGCTTTACAAGCAGAGCAAAAAATATCGACCGTTTTAGTGGGGCCTTTTTTATTAGGTTTTGCCATTAAGTCCTGCTGTACTGTATAAAAAATTATTCTTTATTATACCAGTTTATACCAATTCGTTTAATTAAGTGATCTATTTTGAGGGTAGAAAAACGTGTTGATAGCTAGGCGAAAATTCGCTATTTAACTGTTCTAAATGAGAATTTTTTAACACAGGGAGCGATACATTTAGCCTCGCAAAATGATTAAGTATCATTGCTCATTGGTATTAGGTGGGTAAAGGTGACCACTGGGTTTTAGAATTTTTACGCGGTATGGTTATTAAAGTGAGCTCATAATAATTTAATGATGATGAAAAATATAACCTAATCTTTGAAAAAGAAGCGGTTTAATTGAGATGATAATACATTCATATTAAAAGGTTTGATTATAAACCCCGATACTTTAGCCGCAATTACTTGCTTAACTTTATCTGTACTATCCTCACAGGTAACCATCAACACAGGAATATCAGCAAGGGCTCTGTCTTTTCGAATGTTTGTGAGTAAATCAACGCCATCCATTTTTGGCATATGAAGATCTGTAATAACCAAATCGAAATGTTGCTCACGTAATAAAGCCAAAGCTTGTAATCCATCTGTAGCTTCAACGATATTGCAATACTCCAACTTTCTTAGCATATTAATTAAAACATGACGCATGAGTGGCATATCATCAACTACTAATATTTTCATTAATACTGCTACCAAATCATGTAAATACGATTATATAAACCTACTCTACTCTCAGGTAAGAATCAAACCGGGCATTAATGGCAACTCAACCCTTACGGCCAAATACCTAAAATAAGCCCCATTAACGAAAACTGTAAAATACAGTAACTCCCATTAATTAAAAATAGTTTTAAAGGGCGTTGCTCAAATATATAACTTAACCCTAGTGAACTACTGATCCAAAAAAAGCCGATCACAAAGCCTGTTCCTACACACTCAACTAAACTTGCGTCTTTACCTAAAAATAGAGACAACATTAAAGCCGCTATAAATACTAAAAAGAAGCTGCCGCCAAATATCAACTTAGGATTGGCTGATTGTAAATCAAGGTCAGTTAAGCCAATACTTTCTAGCCAAGCGTTTTTAAAGAGTGCTTTTGAGTACCATATGCCGCCAAGCATAAAAGAAGACAGTGCAGCCACCAGTATTGCAAAATAATCTACATCTAAAAGGTTCATACAAACAGCCGTATACAAAATGTGTAATACCGTTTGGTATTAAATATTAACGGTATAAAGATACTCTCAATGTAGTTACAAATAAGGTATTGAGCAAATTGCTTAACTTGAGTTAATTGCCTTTATGGAGAGTAATTTTAAAAATAAAGGCTATAAATCGCCAAATTTAGCGCTAGTTAACGCCGCTAAATTAGTTGGGGAGAGTGCGATTTCTAAACCTCGCTTTCCGGCGCTCACATAAATAGTATCAAAAAGTGAAGCACTACTATGAATAAACGTAGCTAAGCGTTTTTTTTGTCCAAGTGGACTTACTCCCCCTAAAATATAACCAGTGCTAGCTTGAACTTTTTGCGGGGCAGCCATGGCTACTTTTTTGGCACCACATAATTTTGCCAACTGTTTTAAGTTAACTTGTTGCGACACAGGAGTAACAGCAACAATTAGCTGCCTTTCATGCGTTTCAAGAACGAGAGTTTTATATACTTGGGCGTTATCTAAATTTAACTTTTCAACAGCTTCAAGCCCATATTGACTATTACCTGCATCGTGTTCGTAACTGAGTACTTCAAAGGGGATTTTTTGTTTTTTAAGTAATTCGATTGCTGGGGTCATACTATTTAATCGTGTTTTTTTTAACAGTAACAAAAATAAAATTTAAAGCAAAAAAAAACGACGCTAAAAAGCGCCGTTTCATTATTAATAATAATTTACTTAGTTAAATCATCAAAAAACTTTTTAACACCGTCAAAAAAGCCTTGCTCTTTAGGACGATTTTTCGAGCTATCTGTACCCATACTTTCATCTAACTCTTGCAGTAGTTCACGTTGACGCTCGTTAAGATTAACTGGCGTTTCGATTACTACCTTACAAATTAGATCGCCTTGGGCACCACTTCGAACAGACTTAACGCCTTTGCCACGCATACGGAACATTTTGCCCGTTTGCGTTTCAGAAGGTATTTTAAGTTTTGCACGACCATCAAGTGTAGGCACCTGAATTTCGCCACCAAGACCTGCTGTTGTAAAGCTAATTGGTACTTCACAGTATAAATTATTTGCTTCACGTACAAATATTTCATGTTCGCGAACAGATACTTGCACGTACAAATCGCCAGATGGCGCGCCGTGCATTCCGGCTTCACCTTCACCAGTTAAGCGGATACGGTCTCCTGTATCAACGCCAGCTGGAATTTTAACTGAAAGCGTTTTAGTTTTTTCTACGCGGCCCTGGCCATGACATTTGTTACAAGGGTCTGAAATAATCTGACCTTGTCCCTGACACGTTGGACACGTTTGCTGAACAGCAAAGAAACCTTGGCGCATTTGTACTTGGCCAGCACCATGACACGTAGTACATGTTTTAGGCTTAGAACCTGCTTTAGCACCACTGCCATCACATGGCTCACAACCCACCCATGTTGGTACTTTAATTTCAACTTCTTTACCACGAACCGCTTCTTCTAAGCTCAAGTCCATGTTGTAACGTAAGTCAGAACCACGTTGTTGACGAGATTGACGTCGACCACCGCCGCCACCAAAAATATCGCCAAATACGTCACCAAATACATCACCAAAATCGCCATGACCGCCACCAAAGCCGCCATGACCACCGCCACCGCCTTGCTCAAATGCCGCGTGACCATGTTGGTCATACATTTGACGTTTTTGAGGATCGGTTAAAATCTCGTAAGCTTCTTTAACTTCTTTAAATTTAGTTTCAAGCTCTTTATCGCCTGCGGTACGATCTGGATGATATTTCATCGCTAAGCGTTTATACGCTTTTTTTATGTCTCGCTCACTCGCATCTTTGCTTACGCCGAGGGCTTCGTAATAATCGCGTTTTGACATATCTATCACACTACTCTTTTCTGTTTGCAGCGTGAGCTGCTGGATAAACCGATAAATCGCATCGATTTATCATTGAATTTTTAAACCTTAAATACATGCAAAAGGCGCGACAAGCTATTGCTCGCGCGCCTCAATTGTTCATCCTAACCTAAACACTCGATTGAGTTAAGTGTTTTTGGCTAGCGAGAAGCGTTAGCAACAATTACTTGTCGTCTTTCACTTCTTCGAACTCTGCATCAACAACGTCGTCGTCTTGCTTAGCTGATTGCTGTTGCTCGCCTGCATCTGCTGAACCTTGCTGTGCTTTCGCTTGTGCAATTTCCATTAGTTTTTGAGACTTTTCAGCAAGAGATTGAGTTTTAGCTTCAATCTCTTCTTTGTTGTCGCTCTTAATAGCAGCTTCTAAATCTACAACAGCCGCTTCAATCGCTTCTTTGTCTTCGCTTGGTAATGCATCGCCAGCTTCTTCAATTTGCTTACGAGTACCGTGTACTAGAGCATCAGCTTGGTTACGAGCAGCTACAAGTTCTTCAAACTTTTTATCGTCTTCAGCATGTGCTTCTGCATCACGAACCATTTTTTCAACTTCTTCATCGCTTAGGCCTGAAGATGCTTGAATTGTGATTTTTTGCTCTTTACCTGTATCTTTATCTTTTGCAGATACATGTAAGATACCATCGGCATCAACATCGAATGTTACTTCGATTTGCGGTGTACCACGTTGTGCTGGGCGAATACCTTCTAGGTTAAATTGACCTAGAGATTTATTGTCGCTTGAACGTTTACGCTCACCTTGTAACACGTGAATTGTTACAGCAGATTGGTTATCTTCAGCTGTTGAGAATGTTTGCGATTTCTTAGTAGGAATCGTCGTGTTTTTCTCAATTAATGCTGTCATTACTGAGCCCATTGTCTCAATACCTAGAGATAATGGAGAAACGTCTAGTAATAGTACATCTTTAACGTCACCAGCAAGTACACCACCTTGAATCGCTGCGCCTACTGCAACTGCTTCATCAGGGTTTACGTCTTTACGTGGTTCTTTACCGAAGAAATCAGCAACTGTTTTTTGTACTAAAGGCATACGTGTTTGGCCACCAACAAGAATAATATCGTTGATGTCGCTTACTGATAAATCAGCATCAGCAAGTGCACGTTTAAGTGGCTCTAGAGATTTAGTTACTAAATCTTCAACTAGTGATTCAAGCTTAGCACGTGTTAGTTTCACGTTCATGTGCTTAGGACCAGATGCATCAGCAGTTACATACGGAAGGTTTACTTCAGTTGATTGTGCAGATGACAGTTCAATTTTTGCTTTTTCAGCAGCTTCTTTAACACGTTGCATTGCAAGAGGATCAGTTTTTAAGTCTAAACCTTGATCTTTCTTGAATTCAGCTACTAAGTAGTTGATTACACGGTTATCGAAATCTTCACCACCTAAGTGTGTATCACCGTTTGTAGCAAGTACTTCAAAAGTGTGCTCGCCTTCAACTTCATCAATTTCAATGATTGATAAATCGAAAGTACCGCCACCTAAGTCATATACTGCAACGATGTTTTCGCCACGGTTTTTATCCATACCGTAAGCAAGTGCCGCAGCAGTTGGCTCATTGATAATACGTTTAACTTCAAGACCCGCAATACGGCCAGCATCTTTCGTTGCTTGACGTTGTGAATCGTTAAAGTATGCAGGTACTGTGATTACAGCTTCAGTTACTTCTTCACCTAAGAAGTCCTCTGCCGTTTTCTTCATTTTTTTCAGTACTTCAGCAGAAATTTGTGGTGCAGCGCGTTTTTCGCCACCCGCTTCTACCCATGCATCGCCGTTATCAGCTTTGATGATTTTAAACGGCATAATGCCGATATCGCGTTGTACTTCTTCGTCTTCAAAACGACGACCAATTAAACGCTTGATTGCAAATAATGTGTTTGTCGGGTTAGTAACCGCTTGACGCTTAGCAGATTGACCTACTAATGTTTCGCCGTCTTGCGTGTAAGCAATAATAGACGGGGTTGTGCGATCGCCTTCCGCGTTTTCAATAACACGTGCTTTGCCACCATCAAGTACTGCAACACAAGAGTTTGTAGTACCTAAATCGATTCCAATAATTTTACCCATGAAACTTCTCCAACTTCAATATTCGTTAATACGTTCGATGACATAGTAAATAGGGATGCGCCAAACTTATTTCAACTGTAAAAATGAAAAAAAATCCATTTTTTGTGATTTATTTACAAAATAACCCTAATAATTGTAAGGAATGGTGATTTTTGCACCGCCAGAGACGTTTTTAATTACTGGTCTGACTAGTTTGGTTGTGTTATAAATTTATTAAATCGCACTATAAAAGGACATCTTCATGCATTTTGAACAATTACTTCTCCAAGCTGCAAAAATTGGAAGTTCAGACAATACCGAACAATTAACTAGCACAATGCAATTTCCAGAAAACTGGTGCCAAGGCAGAACTGCTTTTGGTGGTCTCTCAGCCGCACTGTTGTATCAAGCTATCAGAGGAAAAGTATCTAATGATCGTCGCCTACTCTCACTCAGTACAAATTTTGTAGGGCCATTACTAGCTGATACTCCTTTTTCGTTATCGGTAGAAATATTACGACAAGGTAAAAGCAGCACACAGGTACTCGCCAAAGCCATTCAAAATGAACAAGTGTGTGTAATTGTACAAGCGTGTTTTGCTAAAAGTAGAGAGTCGGGTGTAAATGTGCCTGTTTCAAAGTCTTTAGGGTTAAAACCGGTAGACGAGCGCCAAACTCTACCTTTTATTAAAGACCAGATGCCTGAATTTTTTCAACATGTTGATTTATGCCCTCAACAAGGTGCCATGCCATTTAGCAGCGCAGAAACGTCTCACTTAGGGGGCTGGATGCGCTTTAAGCACACCCCAGAGCAAATAACTGAAGCGCATGTAATTGCATTAACAGATGCATGGCCACCTACGTTATTACAAATGTTTAAACAACCCGCTCCAGCTAGTAGCATGTCATGGTATTTAGAGTTTGTACAAGAGCCAAACTTATCACCTGGCGAATGGCTTGGCTTTGAAGCAATCACTCATCACTCAAAAGATGGTTACGGTTTAGAAGATGGCTGTATATGGTCACAATCCGGTGAGCTAATAGCGCTTACACGTCAAACAGTGGCGTTATTTGATTGATGAATGGGTTTGGCCTTCATCAACAATTCTTTTATAAGTACCGTATTGCTTGATGAGCGCCAAACCAATATCAAACTCAGTAGCTAAAGAGAAGTTATTAAAATAAGCAGGTCGCTCTGCTTTTGGAAATAAAGTGTAAATTTGCACAGCTTCGGGTGATTTATGTTGATTGTAGTAATAGTAAAAAATACGCTTGTCTAACACAATTACATCCACCCAATCTTTTAACAGCTTATCTACTTGCGCTTTTTGATTAATAACCTCTTGATATGAGCTAAAGTGTTTAACATTACTTTTAAATATAGAAGGCAGATATGCAGTTGCATTTTGAAAAGCAAGAACGTTTTTATTAAACATGCCTTCTATTTTATCAATATTATATTTATTTCGCTTGAGTGTGATGGCTACATTTTCATAATTAAGTACCGGTTTACTTGAGTAAATACCAGGACTACTTCTTCCTGCATAATTTAAAAGTATATCTACTCCTTTATTATGCAATTGATGCTCAGCGCGTTTATTCGACATACATTGCACATTAATATTAGCAAATCCATTAGCCTTTAACGCGGCTTTGATTAAACCTAGGTGTATACCCGAGTCTGTTTTTGCAAAAACATAGGGCGGAATTGATGCGCTCGCGGCGATAATTACTTCTCTCTCTTTATTAATAGCCACAGCATTTTGCGAGAAAATAAAGAGCCACATTAATATGCAGTACAAATAATATTTCACACGCTTCCTTTATATAACGAGCAGCTTGATGGCAGAACGCGTTGTATTAATGTATTAAATATAGCAAAATTGAAGAAATATTCTTCTTGCTTGGTATTAAATTGCAAACTGTCTGCCCTTGTTGTGATCTGATCATAGATATACCTCGCATAATCGCAAAACAAATGGCGATATGCCCGCATTGTCACCATAAACTTTGCGAAGCCGATGTTAATCACGACAGTCGCATAGTTGCACTAAGCTTTAGCGCACTATTAATGTTGCTCAGCAGTATGTTTTACCCTTTTATTTCATTTAGTAGTAGCGGTATAACTCAAACTATTACACTACCCGACGCGGCTCGAATTTTGTTTAATTATGATAGTGAGCTACTTGGCTTATTTATTGATTTGAGCATTATTGCCCTGCCCATGGGTTTGCTTGTTATTTTAATTCCTTTGCATCTTGGGCTTTTAAAAGCATTACCAGAGAGCATTGCAAGGCGACTACTAAAGTTCACTTTGGCGTTAGAGCCTTGGATTATGTCGGAAATATTTTTAATTGGCGTACTTGTTAGTATGGTTAAAATCATGTCGCTGGCTGATATTAGCTTCGGCACGAGTTTTTGGGCTTATGTGGGGTTTGTTATTTTATACATAGCTGCACTTGTTCACTTAAATCGCCCACGCTTATGGGCTCAAATAAAGCCTGTAAAAGTACTCGAAGGCGCAGAGCATGCTAAACGTGCAATAGATGAAAATATTAAAGCCTGCCATGTGTGCCATCAACTATGTACTGGTAATATTTGCCAGCGTTGCCATACAAAAACACACGTCAGAAATCCTTATAGCGTACAAAAAGCAGCAGCTTGGCTAATTACTTCTGTTGTTTGTTATATTCCAGCAAATGTTTTACCTATTATGCACACCACTAGCCTTGGGGATGAATCCCCTTCGACTTTAATTGGTGGTGTTATTACTCTTTGGAAAAGTGGCTCCTACCCTATTGCCGCTATTATATTTTTAGCCAGCGTTGTGGTGCCACTTGCTAAAGCTTTTGTATTGAGCTTTTTATGCTTTATGGTTACAAGGCCTGCCAATAAACATACAAAAAGTTACACCCGAATTTATCAACTGACTGAGTTTATTGGTAAATGGTCGATGATAGATGTATTCGTGGTTGCTATTTTAGTGGCCTTAGTTCAACTGGGTAATTTAATGTCAGTAACGCCAGGATTAGGCATTGTATTTTTTACAGTTATGGTAATATGCCAAATGATGGCTGCCCATGCCTTTGACCCACGCTTATTGTGGGATTCCCCTAAAAACAAAAAATCAGAGAACAAAGCATGACCGAAACCGCCGAAATAACAAAAGAACCGAAAATTTCCGCTATCTGGATCATTCCGGCAATTGCGCTTTTAGTGGGCATGTGGATGTTATACCAATACCAAGCTAATAAAGGCCCTACTATTTTTATCGAAATGCCACAAGCAGAAGGTATTATTGCAGGTAAGACTGAAATAAAAGTGCGCAGTGTAAAAATAGGTCAAATTGATCATGTTCGGCTATCCGACACGCAAGACAGCGTAATTGCTCGCGCGCAAATAGATAAAAATTACAACGAGCTACTGACTAACGATGCCAAAATTTGGGTCGTGAAACCACGCATTGATGAAACAGGTATTAGCGGGATGAGTACGTTATTGTCTGGTGTATATTTAGAGTTTTCACCCGGTGAAAGTAAAGAACTAAAAGAGCGTTTTAAGTTACAAGATGAACCCGCCCTCATTGGTAAAGATGTGAAAGGTGGTCGTTTTAAATTAATGAGTTACAACGCTGAAGTACTTGATGTAAGCACCGGTATATTCTTCAAAAATTATAAAATAGGGCAAATAGAAACCGCCACTTTTGATTGGGAAAACCAAGCAATGAAGTATGGCGTATTTATTAAAGCCCCTTATCAAAATCTGATCACCATGAACTCAATATTTTGGGTGAACGCAGGAATTGAAATTGACCTATCTGCCGATGGTATCAATATTAATACGGGCTCTTTGAGTAAACTATTAAAAGGCGGTATTTCGGTTGGTTTACCTGAACAACAGGCCCCGGGTGAAATAGCACAAGATGGGCATAGCTTTTCATTAAGCCAAAGCTATAAAGAGGCGTTAGAAGAGCGCTTTTATGATTTTGATTACTACCTAATTGAATTTGAACAGTCAGTTCGAGGACTACGCACAGGTGCACCTGTCGAATACAGAGGTATGCGTGTAGGTACTGTTGTTGAAACCCCTGCCAATGTAATTATTGACGGTAAACCTGCCCACTTTAGAAACCATAATACGGCGGTTCCAGTGCTTATAAAAGTAGAATACGGACGCTTGTATCATGACAGTGCTTCAGCAAAAGAGTATTGGCAAGGCAGTTTAAAGGGCTGGATTGAAAGTGGGATGCGCGCCTCGTTAAAGCCTGGTAATTTATTAACGGGTGCTGTGTATGTAGATTTTGATATATACCCCGACGCGCCAGAAGCGCACCTAGGTAAACTTGTGCAGTATGATGTTTTTCCGAGTATTTCAAGCGGTATAACTGTATTAGCAGATCAAGTTTCTGACGTACTTAATAAGGTAAATAACTTAAAAGTTGAAGATAGCTTGGCACAAATGCAAGCTACATTTACCGATTACCGAGCGCTTGCTAATGAAATGCGAGAGCTGCTAAGCCAAAAAGATACACAAAACTTACCTGGCGACTTTAACCGTAATTTCGAAAAGATGACAAAAAGCATGGAGCAGTTTGAAGTCACTATGCGCCAATTTGATAAAACCATGGCCAGTTACCAAGCCGGTTCTGAACTTCATCATCAAATACAGCAAACATTAAAAGAGTTTAAACGTTTAAGTGAGGGCCTACAGCCTCTAACTCGCGGATTAAACGAGCAACCTAATATGCTAATTTTTGATAAATCATTACCAGCAGATCCAAAACCAAGGAAGCAATAATGAAATCGTTATTTTTAATTGCAAGTTTATTATTACTATTGGCAGGTTGTAGTTCATCAATACAAACTGCGACACAGTATTACCAGTTTGAGCAGCCTATAGGTGCATCGTCTCGAAACGTTGCAGATACAGATGCGCAACTAAGAATACAAACTGTTGTACTTAGAGGCGCTTTAAATAATTTGGGCATTGCTATGAAAATAGATAGCAACCAAATTCATGCTGCAAATTATAACCTGTGGGGCGAATCGCCGGATGTAATGCTTACTGCAACAGCCCAGCAAACACTTTTTAATGCTATGCCCAACTGGATGGTAATAAAAGGCTTACCGGTCATTACTGAACTTGATCAACAAACGTTTTATGAGCTTGAATACGAAATTCACCACTTTAATGGCGATATGCAAGGTAACGCTGATATTTCTGGGCTTTGGCGTTTATATTACACACACCCTGAAACAGGCCGACGCCTTATAAGTATTAATAATTTTTCGCAATTGGTCCCTATTGATGATGATGGCTATGATGGCTTGGTTTCGACACTTGAAGCAACATGGCTAAATATAAACCTAAATGTTGCAAAACAAATAGAACAAGCAAGACTTTAATCGTTAAGTGACAATATAATCACGGCGGTTTTATCATCATTGATAACCGCCTTGCCCTTTATTTTAAAGCCCAATTTTAACAACACATTCTGCGATGCCCTATTATCTGGTGATGTTATTGCACACAGTTTTGTAATTCCAAATTCATGCTTATATTGCAAAAGTGCGCTGGCCGCTTCAAAAACATAACCCTTTTTTTCAAAAACGCTTACAAGTGCAAAACCTAAATCAGGTTGCAGTAACGCGGCGCGTTTATAAAACCCAACAACGCCAACCACTACAGCATTATGCAAAGTAATAATGTAAGGCCCAAAGCCTTGGCGTACATGAGAAGCAATAAATGACTAGGGCCTGTTGACCTTTCAGGATTAAAATTTGTTCAATCTAGGGGCGATTTAATCGCGGCGTGAGGTTTATAACCTAGTGGGCTAAGTAAAAACCGAGCAACAAAGAGTTAATTGCCCCTAGGTAGAACCCTTCGGGCAGCGCATGTTTGGCATTTATGCTGTGTTATCGCCTATTTATGGGGAATAACCACACTACATAGGCTCTGCCTTGCCTAAATACCAAACATACTGCTGCAAATTTAACCTCGAAAGATAAACAGGCCCTATAATGTACGACTTGGCATCATCAAGGGTATAGATTGCTTTATCACCAATATGCTCTATGAAACTCGCCTGATTAACTAGCTTAAGTAAAATAGCTGCATCAAGCTCATTTGCATGGCGCAACAACAATCGATTTGTTTTAAATACAGCGTTCAATGTAAGCTCCTCTAAAAAACTTTGTTTTGCATGTAACTTTTTGTTGACTGAAATTAAAAAGCAGATTATTTTTGCGCCGATGTTTTTACAGGCACAACAATAGCGGTTTGCACTCCTTGCACCGTCTGGCGCCAAAGCCAACGCGTTTCACTTAAGCCGCTATTTAACATAACTGTTTATGTGTCTCTCCCTCGCGTACAAAAGCAGTGACTTGGAAGATGATTTTACAACAAACTTATCATCTTCTTTGTTTTTGTATAAGCAGTTTAAAAATTAATACTATTGTAATTTTTATACATGCTTTTAATTTTGTGAATACTTAAATGCTTGAACCTTCTGCGTTAAGTTTACTGCCACCTTTGGTGGTAGTTGTATTGGCTGTTGTATTACGCCGCCCTATTTTATCTTTACTTATTGGTGCTTTAGTTGGTTTAGTTATCGCCGATCCTGCACAGGTACTTACTAACTTTGCGAGTACATCGCTAAAAGTGATGACAGACGAAACCATCGGCTGGCTAATACTTGTATGTGGTGGCTTCGGTGCTTTAATCGCGCTATTAGTGCGCACAGGTGGCGCATCGGCTTTTGGCAAGTTAGCCCTTAAATACACTAAAGGTAAACGCTCATCTTTGTTTATGACCTTTTGTTTGGGTGTAGTTATTTTTATTGATGACTACTTAAATGCGCTTACCGTGGGTGAAACCATGAAACGCATTACCGATAAATTTAAAGTGAGCCGTGAGATGCTTGCCTATGTTGTAGACTCTACTGCTGCACCAATTTGTGTACTTGTCCCTTTATCTACCTGGGCGGTTTTTTTTGGTGGCTTACTTGTAGATAACGGTATTGCAGAAGAAGGCAAAGGGATTGCAGTTTATATCCAAGCCATACCGTACATGTTTTATGCGTGGTTTGCAGTGCTTGTTGTTTTACTTGTTGTGCTGGGTATTATTCCTGCGATTGGTCCAATGAAAAAAGCAGAGCAAATGGCACAAATTGAGCAAGCTCAAGTCGACCCTGCTCAATACAATGACGTTCAAACAGCGGATGAATATGCGGTAAAAGCCGTAGAAGAGAACTTTGAAGATGCTGATCCTAAAGGTAAATTACGTAACTTTTTGGTGCCGATTATTTTACTGGTTGCATTTACTGTTTACTTTGAAATAGACGTATACAAAGGCTTATTAGCAACAATGGCGGTCACTCTCCCGTTTTATGCTCTACAAAAATTAATGAGTGTAAGTGAAATGATTGAACGCATGCTTGATGGCTTTAAAAGTATGATCCCCGCGATTGGTACTGTTATAGCTGCGTTTATATTTAAAGATGTATGCGACTTAATTGGTTTGCCTCAGTTTGTTATTGGCAGCTTAAGTCCTTATATGACCGCTGCATACTTACCAGCCGTGGTATTTATTTCAATGGCTATTTTAGCGTTTGCAACGGGGTCTAGCTGGGGTATTTTTGCTGTATCAATTCCCATTGTTATGCCACTGGCTAATGCGGTTGATGCAAACATACCACTGGTCATTGGGGCGCTATTATCGGCTTCTTCTTTTGGTAGCCAAGCGTGTTTTTACTCAGATTCAACCGTACTCGCAGCGCAAGGTTCTGGTTGTAATTTAATGAGCCATGCTGTTACACAATTGCCATACACGCTAATTGCTGCGGCATTAGCTGTTATAGGCTTTTTGATAATGGCATAAATTAGCTGAATAAATAAAAACCCCAATGTAGTGATACATTGGGGTTTATTTTAGCTACATAAATAAAGCTTATTTTTGTAGTTTAATACCATTGTAATAGGCATCAAGCGTTGTGATTTTAGTTTGATTTGGTAAATCGGCAAAGTCACTTTCTATAAACTTAGTCCCGCGTAATTGCACATTTAAACGTGCAGCATTAGGGTTAAGCATTGTTTGCTTGTAGTAGTCTTTTATATCTGCAAGCGTTACTTTTTCAACTTCATCAATCAGCTTTTGCTTAGAATCAAAGGTAAAGTTTTCACGGTACCAATCGTTTATAAGTGGGCTCATTTCGTCACTTAAGTTTTTAGGCTGCTCTTTAAGTGATACAAGGGTAGAGTTTTTCAGCTGCTCAAAAGTCTCTTCGCTCATGTTATCAAGTTCAACTGCGTATTCTTTTTTAAATTTATCAAAACGAGCTTGTATTTCTTTTGGTCCTTTAACCGGTGTTTGGATATACAAACCAATTGCTGAGTAATCTTCAATTGGGCGAGCTAACGCACCTACTGCGTATGCAAGTTGCTCCTCAGTACGCATTTTATCAAACGCAACTGTTCTAAAGTGGCTTTGTAATACAGCTGCTTCTGCTTTTTGTTTGTAACCCGCAACAGGATGAACGGTCATATCGACCACCGCTACATCGGCTACATCAATATCTTTTTGCAGTACCAGCGTTTCGCCCGGTTGTGGCAACCACGCTTTGCTTCGTGCAAATTCACTGCGCTTATGATTACTTGGTAATGTTGCACTTAACTCTTGTGCAATCGCGTCTATATCTTGCTGATCGTAGTTACCGTAACTAAATACACGTAAATCGTTTTGTGCAAACGTAGCTGTTTTTAATTGTGCTAAGTCGGCAACACTCAGTGAGTCAGCGGCTTTAATAAGCGCATCTGTATCAAAGCCACCTGTACGCGTTAGTTTTGAATACTCGCCAAATGCTTGTGCATACGGAAACTGCTTTTGTTGGTTTAGTAAATTACGCTTAAAGCGATCTACCGCTTGGCTAAATGCTTGTGCTGTTTCATCGGCTTTTAATCCGGTTAAAGCTTGTTTAAGCAATACATCTTGCTTATCTGTAAAACCACTCATAGATAAAACAAGACCATTACTCGGTGCTAAGCTTACGCTCATACCGGCGATTGCTGCTTCGGTACTTAACTGACTTTGTTGAATATTGTATAAATCAGCCCAAACAGAATAAAGTACTTCTGCTTTAATATCGTTCAAACCGGGTTGAGTATTTATATAAACTTCGACAAGCCCTTTTGGCTGCTCTGCAAATTTTTGACTTGCTTGGCGCCATACTTTTACACCACTTTTATCGTAAGCAAGTTCTGGGTGTTTTTGCTCTTTAAATGCTTGCGTTTTTATTGCAAAATTTTCAGGCAATAAATTGTTTACTGTTGGTAGTGCTAACTTAAATTCGCTTGGTTTTTTCCAGCTGGCAATTTCATCATCGCTAATATCACTGATGCGGTATTTACCGTCGTAAAAGTGTAGTTGTGAGTCTGTCTCTTCTTGCTGCGATACATACCAAATACGAAGGGTGTCGGCATTTAACTGCTCAAGTACATTGTTTACAGCGTCAGCGTCAAACTTTGCATAATAATAAGGTGCATTAATAGCGTGATTTAACGGATAATCTTGCATGCTTTGCGTAAGCGAACTTACATAATTAAATTCATCACCTTTTTCTAAAAACTTAAATTGGTTATTAAGGGAAGTACGAATTTCGTTGAAGTACTTGCTATCAACACCTTCTTTTTTAATTAGGTCGATGTACTGCATGATAGTTGCAACTATTTCATCACGATTTTTCATGCCTTCATCGGTAAGCTCTACATTTACATTTAACGAACCGTAGTTGCCATATTGATTTGGTGCAGCTGAAGCAGAAAGCTGAGACACCCACCCTTTATCACGAAGAAGTTGCGCTGGGCTGCCCGGCATTTCATTACTTAGTAAATACGCTACAAATCTATTTGGTTTAAGTGCAAATTCGCTATTATTATTAGCAATGGTGAAATCAAGTTGCAGCTGTTTTACATCTTCATTTGGTGCATAAAACACGCGTTTTCCGCCAGCGTTATCAAAATCAATTTTTGCAGTCACTGTTGGTTTTTCGATATTTTTATTTTTTATGTCAGCAAAGTATTTTTGCGCTTTTTGCTCCATTTCAGCAATAGGTAAATTAGAAATAAGCGCAACTTTCATAATATTTGAAGAGTAGTATTTATTATAAAAATCAACCGTTTCTTTATGAAGTGAACTGTTTTCTTTATCGCCAAGGGTTTCTAGGTTACCAATTAAAAAGCGATTAGCCGGGTGATCGCCCATCATTTTACGCGCGAGTTTAAATTGTCCAAAAAAGTCCATTTCGCGGCGCATTGACCACTCTGCGTTTACTGCATTTTTTTCTTTATCTGTGTATTCTGGGTATAACTTAGGCGCTTTGAAAAAGTCAGCAAAACGGTCTAGCCCTTCATCAAACGCGTCGTTATTAATTTTAAACATGTAATTAGTAATATCGAGCCACGTGTAAGCATTGTGCGCGCCACCATTTTTGGTCATAAAATCAGAATACCCTTTTGTGTCTGGGTAGCGATCTGTGCCTAAAAACAGCATGTGCTCTAAATAATGCGCCATACCTTGCTGCGACATCGGGTCGTGCAGTAAACCAACACCAACGCTTAGTGCCGCTGCTGATTTTTCAGCACCTGGATCTGACACTAAAATTACTTCAATGTCGTTTGCCAGCTTAAGTGTTTTATATTCGCGGTTATCGTTAGGACTTACGACTAACGTATCTGATAGTAAAGAGGCCTGAGGCGCCACTGAAACCGAAGCCGTATTTGAACAACCACTTAAAACTGCAAGTGCGATGGCACTAAAACCAATAATCTTTTTCATTTTTGTTTTCCATTAAAAAGTATTGCGCAAAATAGCGTGCGCCAATTCAAAGCAATATAGTTAAGCTAAACTAACATTTTCAATTAATAACTTTCTACAAAATAACGCTATTTTGTGTAACACATTGTGAAAAATGTCTTCATAATTGGATATTAGTTGGGAGTCTGCCAACCTTGCGAGACTAAAAATCATTCAATATCAAAAAATACGCAAATTCTAAATAATAAGGAAAAACAATGGAAAAAATCATCATACTTGCCATGTTTGCACAAGTTACGCTTTCACTGGTTGTCATGCTCATTATGGGTAAAAGGCGCTTTGCCGCAGCTAAAAATAAACAACTAGATTTAAGTGATTTTAAAACAATGCAGTTAGATAAGGCTGGCGACACTATTAGGGTGGCAGATAGAAATTTTTCAAATCAGTTTGAAATACCAGTGCTTTTTTACGCGGGGTGTTTACTTGCACTGCAACTAAATAGCGCCAGTACACTTGTGGCAATACTGGCCTGTTTATTTGTAGCAACACGTATTGTGCATAGCGTTATTCATTTAGGTGAAAACAACGTACGCGCACGTTTTAACGTATTTTTACTGGGTTGTGTTTGTGTGTTTTCAATTTGGCTAGCAATGGTTTGGCGAGTACTATTTTAAATAGCAAAGTTTAATAATAGTAATGTGGACGGCTGGTTTAGGCCATCCACATTAACGTTAATTTTAATTATTTAGCACGTTTTAAACGAGGTACCGCAAGTAAAAAAGCACCTAAAAGCCAAATTAACCCGCCGCCAGAACTGCTGCTAGGATCTGTTGATGTGTCAGAATCAATTAACGTATTTTCAGTAACAGTAAGGCCTGCTGCTGAATTAGGATCATCATCCATTACCGCCACATTTTGAATAGTCACTAAGTTAGCACTACTAATTGTTACATCAGTACTTGCACATTGCTCAGCAGTAATATCAACCACGGGTGTTTCACCACAGTGTACTAACGCTGCAATTTTATCTAACGTTGATTGGCTTGCTGCAGTAATTTGTCCAAACACAGTAAAGCCACCATTTTGCGTATCAAGTGCTGCACTATTGTCTGTAATATTAAAAAACCACTGACTTGTTGCGCTATTAGCATCACCCGATAATTTAGCCATCGCAATGGTGCCCTTAACATTAGAAAAAACGGGCTCATTTTCTACAGCAGGCTTTGTAGTAATCGCATCTAGCGAATCAGAAAATGTAAATCCACCACCTTGAATAACAAAGTTACTAACAGAGCGGTGAATTACTGTTTCGTTATATGAATCGTCTTGAACGTAACTTAAAAAATTTGCGACTGTTTTGGGGGTTTGTTGATCAAACAAGTTAATCTCTATGACACCTTGGCTCGTGTTCATTTCAACTATAGTAGCGGTGCTTGTAAAACTTGCTGCAGCAAATGCTGAGCCAAGTAAAAGTTTTTTCATGTTTTATTCCTGTTGTTATATTTTTTAAATAATTAGTTAATGCGTTAACACATTAATGCCATCGGCGACTAAAATCGATTCTAAAGTGTGAGTTGATACAATTAAGACCGTGTTGATAACAAATTAATTACATATGCCATTATTTATATTCTTTTTTGCTATATAAATCTAACTATTTAAAATTAAATCATCTTAAAAGTGTGGTCACTTATTTGTTACCTTAAAAAAACACAAACAACAGGACCTAACAATGCCACACACTAAACAAACAATTTGCGACTTTGGTTTACACAAAGGTGAACCATACACAAAACTACCGGCGAGCTTTTTAACGTGGATGGTAGGTATAAACCATACTAAGCGGGAATATGCGGATGCAGAGTTAAAGCGTCGCGAAAGTGCCGCCACAAATCGATTAACTGTACCTTCTAAATAAAATGTCAATAAGTACGTTTTTTTAGCATAAAACTAGTTTAAACTACCCGCTTGATAAATTAAGTAGACCTTAATCCATAGGTATTTTATGCGTATAATTATTTTATTTTCGATTATTTTTAGTGTACTTGGATGTACATCTCCTGCTCCTGAATCAACCTCTAACAGTACTCCTACTGAATATTTAACTGTTCTTCATACTAATGATAATCACGGCCGTTTTTGGCAAAACGAAAAAGGCGAATACGGTATGGCCGCTCGCAAAACGTTAATTGACTCTTTACGTAATGACGCCCAAAAGCAAGGTCATGCCGTTTTACTTCTCTCTGGTGGTGACATTAATACCGGTATTCCTGAGTCAGATTTACAAAATGCAGAACCTGACTTTAAAGGTATGTCGCTGATTGGTTATGATGCAATGGCATTAGGCAACCACGAATTCGATAATCCTATTGATGTTTTGAAGCAACAGCAAAAATGGGTGAACTTTCCTTTTCTATCAGCCAATATATTTGAAAAAGAATCAGGCGAACATGCGTTTGATAGCTATAAAATATTCAAAAAAAATGGCTTAACTATTGCTGTTATTGGATTAACAACAACAGACACAGCTAAAATTGGTAATCCTCAGTATATTGGCCACTTAGAGTTTAAAGACCCTGTTGACGTTACCGCAAAACTAGCTAAAGAAATAAAAGCTAAGTACAACCCTGACATTACCATTGCGCTGACTCATATGGGTCATTATGTTGATGCTAGCTTTGGCATTAATGCACCAGGTGACGTAACACTTGCTCGCTCACTTCCTGCAAACACACTTGATATGATCATTGGCGGTCACTCACAAGAACCTGTGTGTATGAGTGATACAAATGTAAATGACGATAACTTTAAACCTGGCCTTGCCTGTAAGCCAGACCAGCAAAACGGTACTTACATTATGCAAGCCCATGAATGGGGTAAGTATGTTGGTAAAGCTGAGTTTAAGCTTGAAAACGGAAAATTAACGTTACTAGACTACAAACTCATGCCTGTTAATTTGTATGTAGATAAAGTTCAAGCTGATGGCTCTACTAAAGCAGTATTAGCAAACGAGTACATTAAACCAGACCCTAAACTTGAATCTTATTTAGCGGTATACCAAGCTAAAGGCGCTAAACAAATTGAAGGTACCATTGGTGAAGTAGATGCTCGCTTAGAAGGTGACAGAAACAAAGTTCGTTACCAACAAACAAACCTTGCACGTGTAATTATTCAAGCTCAAATGGACGTAGTAAATGCAGACTTTGGATTAATAAGTGGCGGTGGTATTCGCAGCTCAATAGAGGCTGGTAAAGTAAGCTATAAAGATATTTTAAAAGTACATCCTTTTAAAAACCGCATTACTTATATGGATTGGCAAGGCAGTGATTTATGGGATTACTTAAATACAGTAACGAGCTTCCCACCGGATGCTGGTGCTTATTTGCAATACCATAAAATATCGTTTGAGCGTAAAAATAATCAGTTGGTTAATGTTTTGATCAATGGCGAACCGCTTAATAAAAATAAAACATACAGAATGAGTCTAAATAGCTATAACGCATCAGGCGGTGATGGTTATCCTGCACTTACAAATAAAAAAGGCTTTGTAAGTACAGACGAAACAGATGCTAAAGCACTTCAAGACTTTATTTCAAAAAATAGCCCTCTCAAAGCGGCTGAATTTACCCCTAAATAACCTCTAAGAATAAGAGGAAAGTAATCTAGTTACTTTCCTCTTATTTCAATATTACCCTTTTTAATATTTGCCAGCCCATAACTATGCAAACGAGAACGAGAGCCTTCTCCATAGGCTTTAGGTGGGTAATATAACTCTTTTTCTTCAGGACACTCGCTAAGTACTTCATCTAATGCCGCACGTATCTCACTCAAGGTTTTTTCTAGGCTATTATTAAAATTAGGCCTTTTTCTAACCGTATGACCAAGCTCTACCAACCTATAAAAATACTTGTTAGCGAGCTCTAGAAGCTCCTCAGGTACATCTTTATTATGACTAAGCGCTACATCATCGTTATTTGTACAATACTCTACAAGTGCTAAATAAAAGCATAATGGCTTATTGGCTAAACCCACTTTTTGCTCTGCACTACAACTACTTGATAGTGTTTTATCGTTAAGGTCAACTATAAGCATCAGCGGCGTAGGCTCTGTAATTGACTGATGCTGTGCATTATTAAACTGCTTATTACTTTGTTTAATAAACGCAAATTTTACCCAAAAACTAATCAACACACTTAATACTAAAAATATAAAATAGTAAATAAAATGGCTTAATGTAAAGTGGGTTTGCTGAACGTTAAATACAACTAATACAGGTCCGTTATTAGTGCTCAAACTACGTGTTATTTGGTGTAAGTTTACAGGTGCTAGCATTTCGCCTTTTGGTGCAATAGCAACAACTTTAAGATCGTTCGAATTAATGTAGCTATTTAAGGTTTTAATGTAGCTATTAACCGCATCTTTATTCCCCGAATGCTTTAGCAGCTCATTTGATAAATCAAGTAATGGTAAGTCGAGTGCTATTTGCCTTTCTATCTGCGTTATTTTTTGTTTAGTTACTTGCTGGCTTTTTTGAATTACAGAAATATAAAACACAGAAGATAAAGTTAAAAATAAGCATAGTAAAACAAGTAGTTGTTTATATTTACTCATCACTAACTTCCTCTTTTAAGTTTACTGAGCTAGTACCGCAACTCCAAAACGATTGTGCATTTTGATAATAATGCAAACTTTGATCTTTAGACATATCAAGCAAATTTGCCTGTACTGCACATAATAAATCAGTATTGTTTTGCTGCATTTTTAAATACCATCTTGTTCCAGTAATATTATTACTCAAAGGCGTAATATAGTTTTTTGAAAAACGTTTTTCGTCACTCTCTTTCCAAAACGAAGCAATAATATCTACTTTTCCGTCGGCGAGTAAATCGCGTAATTCGTTATGAGAACTAGCATAAGTGATTTTCAAATTAGCTAAATTTATATCCAGTTCTTTAAACATTTGCTTTGGTAAAATATGCCCTGATCGGCTGGTAGGATAATCAAGCAAACCTATGCGTTTATCTAAAAAATATTGTTTAGTAATTCGAGGTTTTTCTTTAGAAGATATAAAAAAAGCCGTGTAGTCAGAAAAACCAACTACGGGTTGGTAGTTATAGGTCGACTCCGCTTTAAATGCAGCCATAATATTACTTTTAGCCAAAATTAGGTCAGCAATTCCTTTACCAACAAACTCAAAGCTATCTGCCGTTCTATATCCCCAATACCCTTTTACCGAGCCATATTGCTTAGCTACTACGTTATCAGAGCATAACTTTTGTGTTAATAATTTGGCTATTTTTTTTGATTGTGTAAAAACAATTAATTGGCCTTTATTACTTGTAGCAGTTGTTTGACACTCTGTTGAGGTTTCGATCATAACCGGAAAATGTAAATCATCATTGTATACACTAACTTGACCGCAAACCCACGTAACGACCAACAATAGAAACAAAAATGTAACAATTAACATTTTGTGCAACACAATATTTTTATAATTCAAAGCAATGCCACCCAAAAATAGACGATATAGTGTATTTGAACAATTTCGCTTACCTATTACAACAAGTAATTTTACCTATTAAATATAAGAGACTGATTTTAAACGTAATTGAATAAGAAATTATGAATTTTAATAAGTCCTTCCTATCAACATTAAAAATGAGGACAATTGACCGCATTAGCTTATAGCAACCCCATGAAATATTCATTTAGGAAGTTTTAATGCATAACAATATAAAGTACTCGATATCTTCTGCGCTTTTGATTAGTGCGATATTCACAAGCACTAACTCACACGCTTGGGGTCAAAATGGCCACCGTATTGTAGGGCAGATTGCACAATCTCATATAAGCGAAACAACTAAAGCAGCAATTAAACCTTATTTAGATGGTGAGTCACTTGCGCAAATATCAACGTGGCCTGATGAAATGCGCTCTGCTCCTGGCGACTTTTGGCAAAAGAAATCATCTCGTTGGCATTACATTAATGCAGCCCCAGGAAAATCTTTCAGCTTCAATCACGATCATACTAAAAACAAAGAATCTGTAAGTAATATCCTCGAGGGTATTCACTATTCAATGCAAACGCTCACCGATAAAAATAGCACCTTAGATGCTAAACAGTTCAGTTTACGTTTTTTAGTGCATTTAGTAGGCGACAGTCATCAACCTTTTCATGCCGGTCGAGGTGAAGACAGAGGTGGTAACCGTATTAAGGTTTCTTTTTTTAACGAAGAAACAAACCTTCACAGCCTTTGGGATACAAAGTTAGTTGAGAACGAGAACTTGTCGTTTACTGAATACGCTCAATTTATTGATACAAATAACAGCGAATTAATTGCTGAGTATTTACAAAGCTCACCTAAAACTTGGGTTGAAGAATCACACAATTTAGCAACAAAAATTTATAAGTACACCAACGACGAAGTTGGGTACAGCTACATTTATAACAACACTCCAATTGTAAAAACACGCCTACAACAAGCGGGTATTCGACTAGCTGGACTATTAAACGCCTTATTTGACCCTTCTGCAAAAGAGTTAGATACGGCACTAAAAATGACGACTGATAAATAAACAGTATTAAATTTATATAACCTACACACGGGAAATCAACATTATGACTAAGCTTCGCCTTTCGAAATTAACTGGAGCGGTAATTTTAGCTCTAGGTGTTTCTACAAGCGCAATGGCTGCTGATACTTCATCTGCAATGCGTGGTAAAATTACGACGCCTTCAGGTGGCAGTGCTGCAAACGTTAAAATCAAAGTAGTTCACCAACCAACGGGAACTATTAGCGAACTAACTACAAACGAAAGTGGTACGTTTATCGCTAATGGCTTACGTGTAGGTGGTCCTTACATGGTTATCATCGATTCTGATACATTTAACGATACGACTGTTGAAAATATCTATCTAAATCTGGGTGAAACTTACCGTTTAAGCTCGCAGCTTGCTCCGCTAAACATCGAAAAGATTGAAGTGTCTGGTTATAAGATTGTTCAGCAATCAGGTGGCTCTAGCAGTACATTTGGCTCTGACACTATTGAGAATATGCCAAGCTTTAACCGTGATATTAAAGATATTGCGCGTTTAAATCCACTCGCCAGCATTAATGGTAGTGGTGAGCTAACGTTTGCAGGTAGTAACCCGCGTACCAACGGCTTAACTGTTGACGGTATTGGCCAAAATGATGACTTTGGTTTAAGTTACGGTGGCTACCCTACTTCGCAACCACCTGTAGCACTTGATGCAATTGAGCAAATTTCTGTTGATGTATCTCCGTTCTCAGCCTCTAAAGGTAACTTTGGGGGAGGTACCATTAATGCAGTAACAAAATCAGGTACTAATGAGTTTAAATTTTCTGGCTTTTATGAAATATCTACTCCTGATATTGCAGGTGATGTAGACAGTATTTCTCAAGTATATGCAGATGGTAACCCTGTTTTAGATGAAGATGGACACCGTACATACGTTATTGATCAGGTAGAACCAATTCAAACTGAGAAACGTTATGGCTTTAATGTTGGCGGCCCATTAATCGACGATACTTTGTTTTACTTTGTTAACTACAACAAATGGACAAGTGAACTTGATTTAGATTACGGTTTTGAAGGCTCTGGTGCAACGAATGAATATGATGTAACAGAAGAAAGCTACAACCAATTTATTAATATTTTAAATAATGAATACGGCTTAACCGATTCTCTAGGTGGTGACCCTAAAGATACAAACGAATCATTGCTTGTTAAATTAAGTTGGAATATTAATGATGATCATCGTTTAGATTTCACTTACCAATGGCAAGACGATAAAGACGAAACAAATGTCGGCACTGGCGGTAGTACAGTAAGCTTAGCGTCAAGCCGTTATACTTACGCTACTAAATTCAATAATTTTGCGACAAAATTATATTCAGACTGGAATGAAAACTTCTCAACTGAAATTGGTATCGCTTACAAAGATGTATCATCAAGAAGCTTAACTAACTCTGATATTGGCTTTGTGAAAGTTGAAGAGTACTTCCGTGGTCCAGCTTATGAGTTTGGTACAGATGAATTCCGCCATGCAAATAGCTCATCGACTGAAAACTTAACGCTTACTTTCGATGCCACTTACTTAATGGATGAGCACGAAATTAACTTTGGTATGCAGTATGAATCGCTAAATTTATATAACTTATTTGCATCTAACTCATTAGGTTCTTGGGAATTTGATGACTTCGAAGGTTTTGCAAACCGTGAAGTGGGTAACTTTAGAGGTACATACGACTTTTCTTACAGTAACGCGTACACAAATAACCCAAATGACACTGCATACGATGCGACACGTAACCAATTAGCACTTTATATCGAAGATACTTTTTATGTTGGTGATGATTTAGAAGTAACAGCTGGCGTTCGTTATGAGCGTTTATCATCAGACGATAAACCAACTTTAAACGAAAACTTTTTAAATACTTACGGCTTTAGCAATCAAGAGAATCTTGATGGTTTAGATATAATTTTACCGCGTATTGGCTTTAAATATTATGCAACTGAAGCATTAACCATTAATGGTGGTATAGGTCGATTCCAAGGTGGTATTCCAAACGTTTGGTACAATAACTCTTTCCAAAATGACGGTATTACATTTGTTGAAGCACCACAAAGCGCTATTAATGATTATTACGCCAATAACCAAGCCGATATTACGCAAGTACCTGACGCTATTAAAGACACGTTAGTCCAAGGTGCCGGTAGCACAAACTATGTTGACCCTGATTTTGAGCTTCCATCGAGCATAAGAGCTCAAGTTGGTTTTGAATACGAGTTTGACTCAGAACTACTTGGAGAAGGCTTCAAATGGCAAGCAGAAATTGCTTACCATAAAAAAGAAAACGAAGCTGTATGGCATAACACTGCTTTAAACCCAATTGGTGTTGCTGCTGATGGTGAGCGTGTAATTAACGAAAGTATTTATACTGGCGACCTTGCAGATAACTTTGATATTGCAATGACTAATTCATCTGACGATGGACGTTCAATCATTATTTCTACCGGCATTGCAAAAGAATTTGAAAATGGCCTGTATGTTTCTGCAAGTTATGCACACCAAGACGTAACTGAGGCCTCATCGGGTTCATCTTCTCGTGCTCAAAGTAACTACCAATACAACATTACACGTAACCGTAATGAAGACTTTGCAGATCGTGGTTCATACGAAGTAGAGCACAGCTTTAAAATAAACCTAGCGTATAACACTGAATTTTTCAGTGGTTATGCAACTAAGTTTAACGTGTATTTTGAACGCCGCTCTGGCCGTCCATTTAGCTACACTATGGGCATGTATCAAGATAGTGACTTAGGTGATACACGCGACTTTTACTCAAGCTCAGCTTACCTAGCTTACATTCCAACTGGCGCTGATGATCCAAATGTAAATTGGGATGAGTCTGGTTTATCTTGGAATGAATTAGAAACGCTTCTAAATCGTGCTGGTATCTCAGAACGTGGTGAAATTTTAGGCCGTAACTCAGGTACTCAACCTTGGGTTACTACGATGGATGTAAGTATCAAACAAGAAATCCCAGGTTTTGCTGAAGGTCACAGCGGTGAGGTTTACTTCATGGTTGATAACTTCGCAAACTTACTAAACAGTGATTGGGGTGTTGAAAAACGCTTAGGTTTCTCTGATCAAGCTGTTTATGATTTTGGTGGGTTAGATGATGAAGGTCGTTATATAATTGATGGCAAATTTAATGGTGCTGACGTTCGTAACTACAGTCAATACCAAACTAGCTCATCAGCTTGGCAGGCTAAAGTTGGTATTAGCTACAAGTTTTAAGTCTTAATAGGTAAGTAATAACACATTAAGTTATTTGTTAACAAAACCCATTGCAAAATTGTGATGGGTTTTTTGTTTTTCGCACCCCAATTTCACATGTTTGTCATAAAGCCCACGTAATATATACCCCGATATAGAGTTATTGCTCAAAAAAACACTCAAATAGACAAAAATAGTACTATTTATTAAAAATATATTGCAGTTGTATTTTATTTGTAACGAATAAATAAGGTACACTAGTAACGGATTTTGAATAAATGAACTTTAACTGTTTATTTTGAAAAATTTTAAAATAAAAATATAAAAATTTAATTAATAACTACACGGGAAAATTAAATGAAAACTCAATTACGCAAAACAGCTCTTTCACTTGCTATTGCAGCATGTGTTGGTGTAAGTGGCGCTGCAATGGCTAACGAAACGACCTCTGCAATTAAAGGTCAAGTAATGGGGCCTAACGGCAACCCAGCAGCCGGCACTAAAATAACAATTTTACACGTACCTTCTGGATCAGTAAAAACAACTGAAGTAAATGACGCAGGTTATTTCACAGCTAAAGGCCTGCGAGTTGGCGGTCCTTATAAAGTAATTGTTGATTCAGATGTATATGCAGACCAAGAATTCAATAACATTATTCTTAATATTGGTAACGATTATCCAGTAAACGTTTCTCTTGAGTCACAATCAAGCATGGAACAAATTGTAGTTTCTGGCGCGCCAATTAGTGCTATGTCTGGTGGTACTGGTCCGGCGTCTACATTTACGCTAACTGATCTTGAAAATACACCAGCTATTAACCGTGATTTAAAAGACATTATCCGTATCGACCCACGTATCACAATTGATGATAGCCGTGGTTCAATTAACTGTGGTGGTGGTAACCCTCGCTACAATAGCTTAACGCTAGACGGCGTTCGTATGAACGATAACTTCGGCTTAAGCTCAAATGGTTACCCGACAATAAATGCTCCTTTTTCTTTCGATTCAATTGAACAAGTTTCAGCTGAACTTGCCCCATTTGACGTTCAATACGGTGGTTTTACATCGTGTAACATCAACGCTGTAACTAAATCTGGTGGTAATGAATTACATGGCGGCGTATTCTTCGATTACACAAATGACTCTATGCAGGGTGATTCAATTGAAGGTGAAGATTACGATGCAGGTAATTACACAGAAAAGCGCTACGGCTTTAATGTTGGCTTACCATTAATCGAAGACAAACTATTTTTATTCACCTCATATGAAAAACTTGAGGGTGTACAACAGTTTAACTACGGTGGCCTGACTAGTGGTAGTGTTACTGCTGATGACCTTTCTAGAGTTCAAGCTGCTTCACAATCTCTCTATAACTATGATGCCGGCGGTATGCCTTCGAGTATGCCTATTGAAGATGAAAAAATCTTAGTTAAACTAGATTGGAACATCAATGAAAATCATCGCGCAAACTTGATTTATAACTACAACGATGCATTCACTATATCTCAGTCAGATGCTGATAACGATGAGCTTTCATTATCAAATCACTTTTATGAACAGGGTGCTGAATTTACATCAATTATAGGTTCAATATACTCAGACTGGTCTGATGATTTTTCTACTGAAGTACGCATAGGTAAATCTGAGCTTGATGCTAGAGTGGAGTCTTTAGACGCAGCAAGCAGTTTTGGTGAAATGCAAATCAGTACTGCGAACGGCGGTACAATTTATATTGGTCCAGATGACTCTCGCCAATCTAACGATTTAAACTACGATACAACGACCGCTAAATTTGCGGGTACATACTATCTAGATCAACATACAATAACAGCTGGTTATGAGTATGAAAATCTTGAAGTGTTTAATTTATTCGTACAGCATACAGAAGGTGAATGGCGCTTTGACTCTGTAGAAGACTTCGAAAACGGACAGGCGGCACGTATTTATTACAATAATGCTGCTGCTACAAACGATCCAAATGATGTTGCAGCAAGCTTTGAATATGCACAGCATACATTATACGTTCAAGATGAATACAGCTTTACCGATATCGACGCAAGTCTAACATTTGGCCTTCGCTATGATAAGTACACTAGCGATGATAAACCAAACCTTAATAAAAATTATACAGCTCGCTACGGTTTCAGTAACCAAAGTACATTTGATGGTATTGACTTAATTCAACCACGTGTAGGCTTCCAATGGTACGCTACAGATGAACTTGAAGTGCGTGCAGGCGCTGGTTTATTCTCAGGTGGTAACCCAAATGTTTGGTTGTCTAACTCTTACTCGAATGACGGTATTACACAAATTGCCTCTCAAATTCGTGGAGTAGATTTGTTCAACACACCGAATGTAAACGGCGGAGCACCTGGTTACGAAGTACCACAGTCTCAATTTGATACTATAGCTGGAACAGAAATTGGTTCTGGTGACTCTAATGTAAATGCCGTAGACCCTGATTTTGAATTGCCATCAGAGTGGAAATATTCTTTAGGCGCTACTTATACTACCGAAAATGAGTATGTAATCTCACTTGATTACTTATACTCTAAAAAGAAAGATGCTGCTACGCTAATTGACCTTGGTTTAGTTAACTCAGGTCAAACGACATTTGATGGCCGTCCTTTGTATACTGGTAAAGATGATACTCTAAATCCGGGTGATACTCGCTCACGTGACTACTTACTTACAAATGTGAGCGGTGATAGCGGTGATTCATCAGTTATCTCATTAGGCATTAGTAAACAGTACGATAATGGTGTTAACTTTAGCTTTGGTTACGCGTACACAGATTCTGATGATGTGAACCCAATGACGAGTTCGGTTGCTGATTCTAATTACAGTAATTTAGCATTAACAGATCCAGGTAACCCTGGTGTTGCATCATCTGATTACGAAATACCACATCGCTTTACTATGACTCTTGGTTATAGCCATGAGTTTGTTGATGGATTTGCTACTCGCTTTAACCTATTCGGTGAAGCATATAAAGGTTTACCTTACAGCTATGTGTTTAACAATAGCGATAATACGTTTGGTGATACTAATAACTACGGTTCTGGCTCTCGTCAACTATTATACGTTCCACTTGAAAACGATCCTAACGTTGTTTACGACATGAGTGCTGCTGAAATCAATGAATTCAATGATTTCATCGCTTCAGAAGGTCTAGAGCGTGGTGAAATTGCTGGACGTAACTCACAAAATGCAGATTGGTTTGTTAAATTTAACTTTAAGTTAACGCAAGAGCTTCCAGGGCTTATGGAAGGTCACAAAGGTGAAGCATTCTTCGTAATTGATAACCTTACAAATCTGTTAAACGATGATTGGGGCGTACTTAAGAAAGGTTCTTTTGTAGGCAACCGTGTGATTTCAACATCTATTGATGATGATGGTCGCTACGTTTACTCTGGGTTTAACTCTAATAACGTAGGTACAACTACGGAAAATAGTGCATCTGTATGGCAAATGCGTGTAGGTGTTCGTTACACTTTCTAATTTAGAACTGTAACCTAAAACATCATTTAAAAGCCCACTTTGGTGGGCTTTTTTATGCCTTTAATTTGTTATTTAACTTTTCAAAAATACCCACTAACACTTCGTATTCTTCGTTGGTTAAAGTATTCAGTAATTGTTTTTCCCAATTCAGTGCATCGGGTGCTATTTGCTCATATAAGTTTTGCCCTGCTTTGCTCAGTACAAGTAAGGCCGCGCGTTTATCTTGTGCATTTAACTCACTTTTCACTAAACCTTTATCTATTAAAACTTTTACCGCACGCGACACTGTCGACTTGTCCATATTTGCTTGCGTGCATAAATCCTTTGCGTTGCTCTGACCATACTGCGCTAAATTAGCAAGTATTCGCCACTGCGGAATATTTAAACCGTATTTAGTTTGATAAACCTCGGCAAAGTCATTACTTACACGTGTTGCTACATTCGTTAATTGATAAGGTAAAAACGTTGCTAAATCAATTTTCATTTTTAGTTATCCCAGCTTTATAAGGCTTACTTTAGTGTTCATTAATATTTACACGGATGCGTAGTTGCACATTTGATATTAGTCTCACTTGAGAGTATCTTAACTGAAATAAAAATAATATTAAACCAACCCCCTCTCACAGGAGTCAGTAATGGCGACACAATTAAGTTATATGACCGGTTTTGGTAATGAATTTGAAACACAAGCGCTACCCGGTGCACTGCCAATAGGACAATTTAGCCCACAAAAAGTTAAATACGATTTATACACAGAGCAATTTAGTTCGACTGCATTTACGGCTCCTCGCGCTTCAAATCGTCGCACTTGGTTTTACCGCCTTCGTCCGTCTGTAGTGCAAGGTGATTACCAAGCAATTGATAACGGCCTAATAAGAACAGCCCCAATCACTGAAGCCATAACACCACCAACAATGCTACGTTGGAATCCTATTGATATGCCTTCACAGCCTACTGATTTTATTGATGGGTTAGTAACGATGGCTGCTAATGGCAGTGCTAATGGGCAATCTGGTATTGGCATTCATGTATATGTCGCTAATCAGTCAATGCAAGGGCGTTACTTTTGTAATGCTGATGGCGAAATGTTGTTTGTCCCTCAGCATGGTGAATTATTAATTCACACCGAGTGCGGTAAGTTAAGCATTAAACCAGGTGAAATTGCTGTAATTCCCAGAGGAATTAAGTTCTCAGTTGACTTAATTGATAATACAGCCAGTGGTTATATTTGTGAAAATTATGGCCATGCGTTAGAGCTTGCAGAGCGAGGACCTGTTGGTGCAAACGGTTATGCCAACGACAGAGACTTTCAATACCCTGTAGCGGCCTTTGAAGATAAAGAGGGTGACTTTGAGCTTGTTTCTAAATTTAACGGTAATTTATTTAGCTGTGAAATTAAGCACTCTCCTTTTGATGTGGTTGCATGGACGGGTAATAGTGCGCCCTATAAATACGACTTATCGCGTTTCAATGTAATGAATACAGTGAGCTTTGATCACCCCGATCCTTCTATATTCACTGTACTGACCTCTCCTTCTGCTACTGAGGGTATGGCAAATGTCGATTTTGTGATATTTCCACCGCGTTGGATGGTAGCCGAAAATACATTTCGCCCACCGTATTATCACCGCAATATTATGAGTGAATTTATGGGCTTAATTGAAGGTGTGTATGATGCAAAAGAGCATGGTTTTGTACCTGGTGGCGCAAGTTTACACAATTGTATGTCGCCACATGGACCTGAAGCCGACGTATTTGAAAAAGCCTCAAACGCTGAGCTTACACCACAAAAATATGAAAACACATTGGCCTTTATGTTTGAGTCGCGCTATATAATTTCACCAACAAAATATGCATTAGAAGGTAAAGAGCGCCAACCAAATTACACCGATTGCTGGCGTACTATTAAAAAACAATTTACAGGTTCACAGGATTAATAATGAAATTATACAGCTACTTTCGCTCATCAGCGGCTTATAGAGTGCGTATAGCGCTTAACTTAAAAGCAATCGATCATGAACTTGCTATTGTTAACCTTTTAAAATCGGAGCAGCTTGGGAAGGAATACTTAGCGACTAATCCGCAAGGCTTACTACCTGCACTTGAAACCGATGATGGTGTTTTAGCACAATCACTTGCAATACTTGAGTGGCTTGATGAAACTTATCCGCAATCGCCATTAATTACAGGGACTGCGTGGCAAAAGTCGCAAATAAGAAGCTTAAGCTTTGCCATTGCTTGCGATATTCATCCTGTTAATAATTTACGCGTGCTGAAGTATTTATCAAACGAATTAGGTGTTGATAACGAGGCTAAAAATAAATGGTATCGACATTGGATAGAAGTGGGTTTTGAAAAAATAGAACTGATGCTAAACGAAAATAATGACTACTGCTTTGGTAACCAACCAACACTTGCTGACATTTGTTTAGTGCCGCAAGTATTTAATGCAATTCGTTTTAACGTAGATATGAGCGCTTATCCAAAAATTGCAGCCATTTACGAGCATTGTAATAAATTAGCTGCATTTAATGACGCTGCACCGCAAAATCAACCCGATGCAAATTAAGCTAATTTAGATTAACTTTGTAGCGCGCTATGAATAACCGTAACGTGCTCAATTAAATCTAAGCCCAGATCGGTTAAATATCCGCCATCTGGGCTATCTATAATCCCTTTTTCAAATAAACGTTGCGCTGCGCTAAGTAAGCTTGGCTCTGCGTCTGAATGTAATTTAATACCCTGCATTTTACTGTCGCGAGGAAACTTTGCTAATAGTGTGAATTCTTCGATCATTGTTTGATTAAATTGCATTGTGTGCACCTTTTTATTGTTCTGTGAATAACTAAGTTTATACTTAAAATCACTTTGTGTACTTTACACTAGCACGTTTTTTAGCTTAATGTATTATTTTTAACCCTCCCTATTTAAAGGCCTCTAATGCGTAACTTTTTAATTCTATGCTTTTGTTTTAGCAGCTTATCGTATTCAATACTTAGTGAAGCAACAACGCTAAAAACCCATTCAATTATTGATGCAAACCAGTTTGTAAATGAAGAAGCTAACTGTTGGTACGACAACAAACGCTATAGCGAAGGGGCATTAATACAAGTTCACTCTTTTACACTTTTGTGTGGTGCTAAAACACCCCAACACAGTAACAGCCAACTCATTTGGCTTAAAATAGATAAGCAAGGTAATGCTATTTACCCAACAGCTCCTAAAACAATCACTGTGAATTAGCGCTAAAAGCTGATTTAAGCTACAATGCATGCAGTTTAAATAAGTAGTATGGCTATGAATAATCAACCTAAAAACCCTTTACATGGGGTAACATTAGAACAAATACTTGTTGAGTTAGAACAACGACTTGGCTGGAGAACACTTGGCGAGCAAGTAAAAATTAAATGTTTTACTGATCAACCCAGCATTAAATCGAGTTTAAAGTTTTTGCGTAAAACGCCTTGGGCTCGCGATAAAGTGGAAGCACTTTATATTCACACTATAAATAATAAGCCTATTCGTAGACCAAAAAGTGCACCAAGAGAAACATCTTCTCAAGCGCCTGATACAACAGGGTTTGTTTGGCCATCAATTAAAAAGTGATGTAAAAAAAGGAGCTAATTTAGCTCCTTTTTTGATTATAACTAACGCGATTTATTGCTCTTTGCAAATCACATTTAATGAAGCCGGCTCAATAGTAATAACTAGTTTTTGAGCGGTTTTAACTTCACCATCTAGTACGTACTTAAGCTCTCCTTCGCCTGTAACCTCTACTCTTTTGGCATTTGTATGATGAGAGTTTATAGCTAAATGTGTTTGCGTTAAGCTACTAAACATCAGCTCTGCAATACTTAGTACTGTGGTTGAATCTTCATTATTTGGTGTTAACCAATTTATATCGAGTAGCCCGTCACTATGATCAGGTTGCCCGCCACCTTGAGCCAATAACGTTGTAAAAGGCGCAGCATTGGCCACAATAAAACTATTAGTACATATTTCTTTTGGCTCATTATCATCGAGTTTTACTTTAAGTAACTGCGATTTTTGCTCGCCAAACGCTTCAAAAAAACCATTTAAATAGGCAAGTTGCCCCGACTTATTTTTCGACTCTCTATCTGCTTTTTCTATCATTGATTGCTCAAAACCAATACCCGCGAGCAGTAGTACTAATTCATTATTACAATAAGCAGTATCTATTATGCTTGTTTGACCATCTATAATTAAGTCACAAGCCTGTTCAACAGGAATAAATTTAGAAGTAATACCCATCAATACATGCGCAAGGGCGTTTGCAGTCCCCATAGGGATGATGCCTAGTTTACATTGTGTATTTACAAGTACGCTTGCAACTTCGGCCACCGTACCATCTCCCCCGCATGCGATAATAATATCCGGATTTTGCGCAATTTCCTGTTTAGCCAGCTCAATACCGTTAACTTCTTTTGTAGTAGTGAGTACTTTCAGATCGTAATAATCCGATAGCCGCGCAACAATTAAGTGCTCTTTTTCTTCCCATAATCGTGTACCAGATACAGGGTTTGCAATTAAAACGGCTTTGTTTTTAATCAGTAATTCGCCTTTTTTATGTCGCTTAGCTAAATGGCGAAGTTGATGCTTATTTAAATTTGCGGTTTCGCGGGTTTCTTTTATTTGTGCAAGTACTTCATGCACATCTGCATTTTTGTTTTGGCTCAGTAAATAAGCCGCCATGACAAAAACAGAGCGCCCACGCCCTAAAGCACAATGAACGACTACGCGATGGTCTTCTTTAATATGGTGATGAATCCAATTAATAGCCTGATTTAACTGAGAATGGGTAGGAATACTATGATCGAGCACCGGAATGTTTAAATAATTAATATTCTCTTGTGTTGAACTCCACTCGAGTCCGTCGAATTCACACGTAACATCTAAAATCGCCGTAATCCCGTTATCTTTTAATGTGTCTATATCTGAGGGAAATAATCGGCAAGCTAAAAATAGGTTTTCGTTTATTTGTTGAATGGGCGGCACTTTATCGCGCTTACGTGACCAGGCATTATAAATTTGCACACCGAATAAAAATGGCACAAACGCCCACCGTATATAAAATGGGATCACCCCATTTTCACGCTTTCTAAATATTTTTGCTGTATTAAAAATATACGCGGTACTCACTAATAAAAGTGACAGCGCAGTCCAATAAAAAACAATAGCAAAATAGACAGAGTTCACTTCCCAACCAATAAAAATAAGCAGTAGTGCTAATAGTAAATAACTAATTGCAGCCCACATAGTCTCTCCTTTGTGAAAATAATGCCGATTTATAATCTTAATTTAAACGGCTTTAAGTAGTCTTTTGCAAATATCACGCCATATAAATGCCATTTAAAATTCAAACGCGAACAATAGGCCATTGATATATATAGTAATTAATAAACTAAAATCTACTACAGACCGCTCTTTGTGCATTTTTTACAAACATGTGAATAAATTATACTTACACGTCTAAATTTCAAACACTGATCGATTATTGCTTGTACTTACGTATAAAGCAGCTAATCTAAAAGGCAATTAAATTTTTTTGCATCCAAATCACACCCTCAACCGTTTACTCAATGATAATAAGAAAAACAGGACCCCTATGGATAATGATGATTTACTCCCTCTTTTGTGCGCAACAGCACAAGGAGACAAAAATGCTTTCTCAAGTTTATATCAACAAACTAGCGGCAAACTTTTTGCTATTAGTTTAAACATGCTCACAAATAGAGCCCATGCTGAGGAAGCACTACAAGATGCTTTTATAAAAATTTGGCATAACGCATCTGAGTATAATGCTTCAAAAGGCACTGTTATAAGCTGGATGATAAGTATAGTAAGGTATAGAAGCCTCGACTCGCTGCGCTATCACAAAGTACGAAAAGAGCAGTCGTTAGGCGATGACGAATATGAGAATGAAAGCATCGACGTTACTTACGATGAAGAAACAAAACTGGTTAATTGTATCGAACAACTTGAGCCGCAACAAAAACAAGCTATTCACTTAGCTTATTACAAAGGGCTGAGCCATAGCGAGTTAGTGGATCATATCGAAACGCCATTAGGTACGGTTAAAAGCTGGATCAGGCGTGGGCTCATGCAGCTACAAAGGTGTTTAACATTATGAATTATAATAAACCCGAACTATTAGACGCACTTGCTGGGCAGTATGTGCTTGGCACGCTTAGAGGGCTTGCCCGTAAGCGTTTTCAACGTCTGTTGCTCAGTTCAAACCAAGCACGTGAAGCAACAAGTATGTGGGAGCAAAACCTAAATAACTTGGCCAGTGCTATTACACCGCAAACGCCACATGACGATGTATGGATAAATATTCTACAGCGCATTGAAAACAGGCCACAAACAAGTAAAACGGTGATACATACTAAGCCTTCTATTTGGCGTACATGGTCTTTTGTTGCAACAGCTGCATGTATTGTTTTAGCCTTTTTGATTATTCAACCTTCTACTAATGTTGTTCAAACACAACAAATTGCCTTGGTTCAAAATCAAGACAAGCAATCATTGTGGTTTATTGATGTAAGTGAGCAAGGGCTTTCAATTAAAGCCAGTAGCCAATTGGTTGCCCAAACCAATAAAGATTACGAGCTGTGGATGATTTTAAAAGGGCAAGATGCACCTATTTCATTGGGTTTACTGCCCAAGCAAGGTAGCAAGATATTATTAAAAGATAACCGTTTTAACGCAAGTGATATTGCATTACTAGCAGTGAGTTTAGAACCTATTGGTGGTTCACCAAATGGATCACCAACCGAGGTGTTATACACTACAGAACTTATACTCCTGTAGCTCTACTTTTATAGCCTTTTATTAGCTGCTTACATTAAGCAGCTAACCTTTCCTTAAAGTTTTTAACAAAAAATAAAAACATTTTAACTTTTTTGCATCCATACTGAACTCTCACCCGTTATTAACTACGACTTCAATCAAAACTAAAGGACAAAGTCATGAAAGCTTTAACTCCATCAATACTCGCAGTAGTAGTATGCAGTACGTTTATAAGTGCACCAAGTGAAGCGTCTAGCCACAGAGAAGCGCCAAATATAAGCCGTTTCCCGACTTTAGATTCTACCGATTTTTATGTATTTAATAGTTACGAGCAAGGTCGTGATGATTACGTCACATTAATTGCTAATTACATCCCGCTGCAAGATGCATACGGCGGTCCTAATTACTTTGCAATGGACCCAGATGCTACTTACAGCATTCATATAGATAACGACGGCGATGCTGTTGAAGATATTACATTTGCGTTTAACTTTAAAAGCATGCTTCCTAATGATAACCAAGGTGTGCAATTAACTGTTGGACCTGAAGGTAATCAACGCACCGTGTCTGTACCGCTTAAAAATGTAGGCGGTGTATCTGCCGGAGATAACAGCGCTGCAAATTTTAGCGAATCATACACAGTAAGCATGATAAGCGGCGCGCAGCGTACTGGCGAAACAACGCTATTAAATAACACTGCATCAAACTCCAGCACATTTTCTAAACCGCTTGATTATGTGGGTAATAAAACATTTGGTTCAATGAGCGATTATCAAACTTATGCTGACCAATTTGTGTATCAGGTTTCAATTCCTAACTGTGAGAGCATGGCACAAGTTTTTGTAGGACAGCGTAAAGACCCGTTTGTAGTTAACCTAGGTAAAACATTTGATTTAGTAAACTATGTACCTGTCGAAGGTGATAGCGCCCCTGGTGCTGGTGACGGCGGTGGTTTTCCAGGTGGTATAACGCAATCAGCTGATAATGACGACCTTGCAGATAAAAACGTAACATCAATCGCTATCGAAATACCTAAAAGCTGTATTGTCGGTGAAGGTAACGGCGTAATAGGTTCGTGGACAACAGCAAGCTTACCTCAAGCACGTGTATTAAACCCCAATGCTAAATTTGCTAATAATGCGGTAAACGGTGGTGCATTAACTCAGGTTTCACGCCTAGGTAGCCCGCTTGTAAATGAGCTTGTAATTGGCATTAAAGACAAAGACACATTTTCTACTGCGCACCCTAAAGACGATGCACAATTTTTAGATTATGTATCTCACCCAGCACTACCTGAGTTATTAAACATTTTGTTTAAAGATGCTGTTAATACGACCCTTGACGCAAACTTAGAAACTCTGGCACCCACTAACTTCCCGCGTACTGATTTAATCACTGCATTTTTAACGGGTTTTGCAGGCGTTAATCAGCAAGCAACTGTAACACCTTCGGAAATGCTGCGTTTAAATACAGGCATTGCAGCAACAGCGCAAGCTGATCAATCTGCATTTGGTGTAGCGGGTAATGATTTAGCCGGCTTCCCAAATGGTCGTCGCCCGGGTGATGATGTGGTTGATATTGCACTTCGTGTTGTGATGGGTCGTTTATGTCATCCGATTCCTGTAAATGGTGAAGACACTGATTTAGGACTTTGTGCACCAGAGGATGCTAATACAGGCACAGTGCCATTTACAGACGGCGCACCTATTGATGCAACAATGATGGACTCAACATTCCCATACCTTGCAACACCACTTGCTGGCTCTAAATAAGGAGTAAAATAATGCGTAATTTAAAAACTACCCATATTTGTGTTCTCCTCAGTGCATTAACATTGGGAGCATGTAGTAGCGATGATGATAAAAAACAACCTACACCGGTTGTAAACACCGCACCTACAGCAAGCGATGCAATGCTAACAACACAAACTGAAGTAAGCATTACCGATATGCTTAACGCAAGCGATAATGATGGCGACTCACTTACTTACTCGTTAACAAGTGAGCCAATGCTCGGTACTGTTAATGTTGACAGTGATGGTAACTTTACTTATACACCTAATAAAGAAGCAACAGGTTCAGATAGCTTTATGTTTGGTGTAAGTGATGGCGTTAATTCGCAAGTTACTGCAACAGTAAGTATTACGATTGAGGCGCTGCAAGTTGACTTTGCTCAATTTGCAACCGATGCATTTAACCAAGCGCCAAATGCAGAGCCGTTAACTGTTAATGGTCGGGTGTTTACAAACACTGATACCGATGTTGATGGATTAATTTCTACAAGCGGTAACTAACCAAGTCATTAAGCTGACAGGCCATGGATGGCTTTTTTTCAAAGGATATTTATAATGCATTTATCAGTACTTAAACCCCTCACTATTATTGCTATTTGCTTAACCTCTTTCGCGGTGAGTGCGGCTCCTTATACTCCAAAAGATGACGCAGTTATTGCTAACAGTAATTCAACGCTTAGTGCTTCTCTGTCTGTTGAGGAAATAAATACATTAGTCACTAACAGCCAATATGTAGGCCAAACAGAGCGTTTACAGGGGCTACTTAAGACCCGTTTAGCCCAGCTATATAAACAAACACCCTCATCTCAAATTGGTTACTTATATGCTCGTGTTTTACAAAAAGAGCACCTTTTTGACGAAGCAATTAACGTTGCCAACAACGTTTTGATTACCGAGCCAAAGCACAGTAATAGCCATTTGTTACTGGCCAATATATTGATGACCCAAGGTGAATTTACAAAGGCAAAACAACACTGTGTTGCCTTGATTGGTCAAGTAAGTACCATTACTGCTAGCACTTGTGTACTAGACGTACAAAGCCAGCATGAAAGCGTTTTAGACAGCTACCAAACATTAGTTAAAATTATAAACAATAATCAAACTAGTTTAGCTACAAACCATGTTTTAAGTGAAATGAGCTATCGTTTAAATAACTACAAACAAGCATTGTCTCACTTACAAAGTGTAGATTTAGTTCAAGCCCCTGTGAGCCTAATTGTTTTATGGGCCGATATTCAAATTGCGCTAAATCAACCTCAACAAGTATTAAATACATTAAGCGTACTGCTTCCAGATAAAAGTAATTTAGAAGATGCTATTTTACTAAGGCTTTCAATCGCAGAAAAAAAACTAAATAAACGCGATAAAAAATGGCAAAATACAATGGCGCAAAGAGTTACGCTACGAGAGCTTCGTAAAGATTCTTTTCATGCAAGTGACTTAGCTAAATATTACCTTGATGTACAACCAAATCGCGAAAAAGCACTTTACTGGGCTCATATTAATTGGCAGCAGGCTAAAATGAGCACCGATGAGCAATTACTTATTCAAGCAAAAGCGATGCAACGAGATACACTATGAAAACGCCTTATCTATTTATACTCACTTTAATGCTGTGCATTTTTTCAACTTACAGCTTTGCCCATCAACTAAGTACAAGTTATATAACCTTAAATAGCGAAAACAATAACGACACCAGCAAAAATCTATACACGGGTACTTGGCAAATAAATATTGCCGACTTAGAGCACGCAGTGCCTCTGGATTTAGATAAAAACGGCCAAATTTCGTGGACAGAAATAAAAGCAAAACGCAGCTCAATTAATAACTTCATTAAAGAAAATTTAAATATCACGCAAAGCGCGCAAATATGCCCTTTAAAAAGTGAAGGTATCTATCAGCTAGATAACCATTTTAACCAACCTTATTTGGTTATTCCGCTGCAGTTTAGCTGTGATGACAATGAAGCAATCACCCTTTCCTATTCCGCTTTTTTCAAAACTGATGCTAACCATAAATCCATCGTAAATATTAACGGTGTATCTCGTGTATTTAATATCAATGAGGCACAACAAACGTTCAGCTTTGAACAAACAAGTTATTTAAGTACCTTTAATCAATACGTTTACCAAGGTGTTTTACATATTTGGATTGGTATTGATCATATTTTATTTTTAATCGCTTTGTTACTTACCTGTGTTTTAAAACGCAGCAATAAAGCATGGCAAGGTATTAGCTCTAAAAAACACATTATTAAACACACAGCATGGATAGTAACCGCGTTTACGCTTGCGCACTCTATTACGCTTACCGCCACCGCTATGAACCTTGTATCACCAAATAGTCGCTGGGTAGAGCTTGGAATTGCTATATCGGTTTTATTTGCAGCATTAAATAATGTGTGGCCGTTGGTACTTCGTTTAGGTTGGCTTACTTTTGCTTTTGGTTTACTACATGGGATGGGATTTGCGAGCGTACTTGGCGAACTTGGCCTGTCGAGCGACTATCAACTGCTCAGTATATTGGCGTTTAATTTAGGCGTCGAAATCGGTCAACTTAGTATATTACTGATAGCCTTACCAATACTCATTTATGTACGACACTACACTTGGTATAAAAAATGGTTAATGCCAATGGGCTCCGTTGCTATCGCAATTGTTGCACTTCAGTGGTCAATCGAGCGTTTTTAAATAGTATAAATAAAAAAGCTAGCCAAAATATTGGCTAGCTTACTTTTTAGTTATTTACTTTGAGCGTTACTGCGCTTTATCAAATGGCATCAGTAATGTTTTCATCGCAGGGCGAAGCGCTATGAGTACCGTTTCTTCGGTTAGCTCAGGGTAAAGTAACTTTCTAAGTAATAACCCTGCCATCATCGAAAAAATAACATTAATTCGGCTTTCAAGTTCACGCTCATCAATGTCTTTGAGCGCACTTCGCTCGCTTGTTAAAAGCTGCCTCATGCGCCCTCTTGCTTGAATATCGGTTTCACGCAAAAGAGTAGCAACTTTAATATTACGACCCGCTTCTGCCATCATATCTAAATCAATAACACACGAGCCTGTATCCATGTGTCTTTGCACGCCAATATTTAAGCCATCTAAAAGAGCCGCCAAAACATCACCAGGGTGATCTTCAAACTTTTGAAAGATAGAGAACATTTCTTCCATGTCTTTTTCAATAATGCTTTCTATAATCGCTTCTTTGCTTTCAAAGTAATTATAAATATGCCCTGCACTCATCCCTGCCGTTCTAGATATTTCTGCCATACCTGCACCGTGGTAACCTTTACGGCGAAAACACTCTGCAGCAGCTGTTAAAATTTGCTCACGCCTAGCAAGTGCTATCGCGGGATCTGTTTGCCTTTTTGCTTTAGGCTTCATGTTCAACTCCACTACCAAGTCATAAACTCAGTAAAGCAAGAGCTATAAATAGTCTCGCCATATAAATATGTAATGCGGCTTTAAAAGCCGCAAATATTATTTCTCTTCCTGAGTTGTTTCACTGGCTACATTCCATCCGCCACCAAGCGCTTTGTACAAGTTAATTTGACTCGCAAGATACGCTTGCTGACCCGCAATTAACTGCTGCTGCGCGCCGTACCACGTACGCTGAGCATCAAGTACTTGCAAGTAGCTATCTGCGCCTTTTTCGTAACGCATTTTTGATAAATCAAACGTGATTTGTCGACTACTTATAAGCATATCAAGGGCACTTAATTGCTCTTGGTAACCTTCTCTATCAGCAAGTGCATCGGCAACTTCGCGAAACGCATTTTGAATTTTTTGCTGATACGTTGCCACTGCAATTTCTTGATCTGCTTTTGCTACATCAAGATTTGCTTGGTTACGTCCCATATTAAAAATAGGTAAGCTAATTGTCGGCACAAAACTCCATGTCCCAGAGCCTGAATCAAACAAGCCACTTAAGTCACTTGAAGCAGACCCCGCGTTGGCTGTTAAGCTTATGCTTGGATAAAACGCCGCTCGAGCTATACCAATATTGGCATTAGCAGCAAGCATTAAATGCTCAGCGGCTTTAATATCAGGGCGCTGTGATAGCAGATCAGACGGTAAACCAACGGGTACTTCTGGCATACTGATCAAGTTAGTCAGGTCTTTATTAGGCAGTAAATCAGCTGAAACAGATTTACCTACTAATAAATCTAAGGCACTTTTATCACGCTTTAACAAACGTTTGTACGTTGCTATGTCTACTTTTGCCGTAGCAACTGTGCTTTTAAGCTGCTCAAGGGTAATTGAAGACGTCGCACCTAAATCAAAGCTTTTTTGCGTAAGCGATAATGACTCTTGCTGAGAGGTAAGCGTTTCTTTTGCAAGCTCTAGCAGTTGCAAATCAGTTGCATAATTTAGCCACGCATTTGCCAACTCTGAAATTAAAGACACCTGCGTGCTGTATTGGCTAAGCTCTGTAGAGTATAAGTTTTGCAGTGCTTGCGCTGATTGATTGCGTACTTTGCCCCAAATATCTAACTCGTAAGAGGTAATACCCACTGTTGCACTGTACTGCGAGCTAATAGCTGCATCGCCAGTACCTGATAAGTCAGCCGGTAAACGCTGGCGCGTACCAGATGCATTTAAATCAAGGGATGGATACAAAGCAGAGTCTTCAATTTGATATAAACCACGCACACGCTGCACATTAAGCACTGCAATTTGCATGTCTTTGTTATGCTCAAGGCTTTGACTAATTAACGTTTGTAGTTTTTCGTCATTAAAAAACTGCTGCCAATTTAATTGCTGCGCAGCGGTTTTCCCAGTATCTGATGCATAAGCATCAGATACTGGTAGAGCAAGGTCTTTTTGCTCAGGCGCTAATTGGCAACCACTTAGCACCAATAAAGCAATTGCACTTAGGCTGAATGTTTTAATGCTCATTCTGCGCTCTCCTTCGTTGTCTCGTTAGCTTTGCCAGGAAATACACGGCGCACTAACACAAAGAATAACGGTACAAAAACAACAACTAATATTGATGATGCAAGTGTGCCGCCAATAATCGAAATACCTAACGCATTTTGCGCACCAGAACCCGCGCTTGAGGCAATAGCAAGCGGTATAACACCACAAATAAAGGCCATCGAAGTCATAAGTATTGGACGCAAACGTAGGCGAACAGCTGCAATAGCCGCATCAACTAAGCCAAGCCCTTCTTCCATTTTATGAATCGCAAACTCTACAATCAGTATCGCATTTTTAGATGCCAAACCAATGGTTGTCAACAAGCCTACCTGCAAGTAAATATCGTTAGATAAGCCACCGCCAAGCGCTGCCATAATCGCACCAAATATACCCAGTGGCACAATCATCATTACCGCAAACGGTACCGACCAACTTTCATAAAGCGCGGCTAAACATAAAAATACAAACAACAGCGATAAGCCATATAGTAGAGGTGCTTGACCGCTACTAGAGCGCTCTTGGAATGAAATACCGGTCCACTCAGACGAAATACCATTTGGTAATTGTTTAACTAAGCGCTCCATTTCATCCATTGCTTGGCCTGTACTGTAACCTGGCGCTGCACTACCTTGAATTTCCATTGCTGAAAAACCATTGTAACGCTCTAAGCGTGGTGAACCGTATGTCCAAAACGAGCTAGCAAAAGCTGAAAACGGCACCATGTCGCCATTATCATTGCGCACATACCACTTGTTTAGATCCTCAGGCACCATACGCGATTGCGCATCACCTTGTAGGTATACTTTCTTCACGCGACCACGGTCTATAAAGTCATTTACATAACTACTCCCCCAAGCAGTGGCAAGCGTGCTGTTTATATCGCCTTGTGAAACACCAAGTGCTTCAGCTTTTGCTAAATCTACATCAAGTTGAAGTTCTGGCATGTCTTCTTGTCCATTTGGACGTACGCCCGCTAAAATTGGGCTTTGGCTCGCCATACCTAATAATTGGTTTCTTGCCGCTAATAAATCATCATGTCCAAGGCCAACACGGTCTTGTAAAAAGAGAGTAAAGCCATTGGCCGTACCCAGCTCAACAATTGCAGGTGGCGGAAAGGCAAAAACAAAGGCTTCTTTTATTGTTGAAAAGTAGCCCATTGCTTTACCTGCAACCGCTTTAACAGATAAATCATCTCGCTGACGCTCATCCCAATGCTTAAAGTTAACAAACGCAATCGCTGAGTTTTGGCCAGAACCTGCAAAACTAAAACCAGTCACGGTAAAAATACCGTTTACTGCTTCGGATTGATCATTTAAGAAATGGTTCTCTACTTTTTTAACAACCTCAAGTGTTTGTTGTGTTGTGGAGCCTGCCGGTAATGACACTTGGTTAAACAAAATACCTTGGTCTTCGTCAGGCAAAAATGCCGTTGGTAAGCTTGAGAATACATAAACCATGCCGCCCACAATCACGCCATAAATAAGCAGATAGCGCTTAGAGTGCGTAAGCATACGGCCCACAAAACTTTGTGCACCTGAGTTTGTTTTATCAAAACCACGGTTAAAGCCTGTAAAAAATCGGCCAAATAGCGTGTTATTGTTATGTACATGGCTTGGTTTTAAAAGCGTTGCACATAATGCTGGCGTTAAAATAAGAGCCACTAAAACAGATAACCCCATCGCCGATACGAGTGTTATAGAAAACTGACGATAAATTATACCGGTAGAGCCACTAAAGAATGCCATTGGTATAAATACCGCAGAAAGTACCATGGCAATACCGACCAACGCGCCTTTAATTTCATCCATAGATTTACGCGTAGCTTCAAGTGCCGAGAGTTTTTCCTCGGTCATTAAGCGCTCAACGTTTTCGACTACAACAATCGCATCATCCACAAGTAAGCCTATGGCAAGTACCATCGCGAACATGGTTAACGTATTGATTGAATAACCAAATGCGTACAAAATACCAAACGTACCAAGCAATACCACAGGCACGGCAATGGTCGGAATAAGCGTTGCTCGGAAGTTTTGTAAAAACAAATACATGACGACAAACACTAAAATAACCGCTTCAATAAGCGTATGAACTACTTTTTCAATTGATAAAGATACAAATGGTGTGGTGTCATAGGGTACAACTACATCTAACCCTTCAGGAAAATAAGGTTTTAACTCTTCAATTGCGGCTTTAACGCCTGCCGCTGCATCAAGTGCATTCGCGCCACTGGCCAATTTAATACCTAAACCCGAAGCAGGTTGTCCATCGTAGCGTGCTACAACACGGTAGCTTTCGCCACCCAACTCTACACGTGCAACATCCTCAAGGCGGACAAAAGAGCCATCAGGATTTGTTTTTACTAAAATATTCTCAAACTGCTCGACCGTTTGTAAACGACTTTGCGCTGTCACCGTTGCATTAAGTTGCTGACCATCAACGGCAGGCATACCGCCAAGTTGACCGGCAGATACTTGTGCATTTTGCGCACTAATTGATGCACTAATATCAGCAGGTGTAAGCTTATAATTTTGTAACTTTGCAGGGTCTAACCAAATTCGCATAGCGTATTGTGAGCCAAATAATTGCACTTCACCTATGCCTTCAACACGTGAAACAATATCTTGCACGTTTGATGATACATAATCACCAATATCGATGTTGGTCATACTGCCATCTTTAGACACAAAACCTAATACCATCAAAAAGTTACGCGCAGACTTTGCAACAACGACACCTTGCCTTTGTACTTCTTCAGGTAAAAGTGGTGTTGCTGTCGCTAATTTATTTTGCACTTGAACTTGTGCAATATCAGGGTCTGTTTCGGCGCTAAACGAAAGAGTAAGCGTTGCTGAACCGCTCGACTCAGACGTTGATGACATATAAAGTAAGCCATCAAGCCCTTTCATTTTTTGCTCTATAACTTGCGTAACCGTATCTTCAAGCGTACGTGCAGATGCACCAGGGTACGTTGCCGTGATACTAATTGCTGGCGGTGCAATTGACGGATACTGTGCAATTGGCAAGCTTTGTATAGCCAAAATACCTGCTAGCATCACTACAATAGCGAGTACCCAAGCAAATATCGGTCTATCGATAAAAAATCGTGACATTAAAACTCTCCGTTATTGAGCTTGATCGGCTTTAGCAGACGATTGAATTTCAGATGGGTTCACAGGTGCACCAGGGCGGATTTTTTGTAAACCTTCAACTATTAACTTATCGCCATCACTTAGGCCATCAGTAACAAGCCAATCAGAACCAATAGTTCTATCTACTTTTAATACGCGGCTTTCTACTGTATTGTCTTTACTGACAACCATTGCTGTTGGTTCGCCTTTTGAATTACGGCTAACGCCACGTTGCGGTACTAAAATCGCATCCGCTTTAACGCCTTCAACAATAGATGCACGTGCATACATGCCTGGTAATAATAGCTTTTCAGGGTTAGGGAACTTAGCGCGCAAAGTTACAGAGCCGGTACTTGGGTCAACAGTCACTTCTGAGAACTGCAACGTTCCTTTGTGAGAATACGCCGAGCCATCTTCCATTATTAATTCAACATCTGTTTGGCTGTTTGCATCAATACCTAAACGGCCAGATGCAATCGCTTTTTTAAGTTGCGTCAACTCATTGCTCGATTGTGTTAAATCAATATAAATTGGGTCTAATTGAGTCACTGTAGCAAGTGCTGTACTTTGATTTGCACTTACTAGTGCACCCACTGTTACGCTTGATTTACTAATTTGGCCACTAATAGGGGAAGACACATGGCTGTAATCAAGGTTAATTTGTGCTGATTTTAACTGCGCTTTAGCCGTTAATAATTCAGCATTAGCTTGCTTATATGCGGCATCTGCTTCATCAAAATCTTGTTGGCTCACGGCTTTAATTTTTAAAAGTTCTTTATAACGCGATGCTTTTGATTTAGAGCTGGCAATGCTTGCCTCTGCGCGCGCTACGCTTGCTTCACTTGCTGCTAAGTCTGCTTCAAATGTAGCAGGGTCTATTTGATACAGTGCTTGGCCTTGTTTAACCTCATTACCTTCAACAAATAAACGAGATTGTACAATACCACTTACTTGTGGACGAATTTCAGCAATTTGAAATGCACTAATGCGACCAGGAAGTTCTTTTTTGAGAGTAAGCGCTTGGCTTTTTACTGTAATTACACCCACTGGGACAGCTTTAGGAGCTGAAGCTTGTGACTGCTCAGCAGCCTGATCACAACCAGTTAAAGCAACAGAACCGACGAGGGCTGATAATACAAATAAAGCGATGCGGGAACGCTGCATGTTAAATACCTTTTAGTTTAGAGTGAACGATCATTCTAAATTAAAATGCGCTGATAATGAATCTTAATAAGGAGAAATTTACACAAACTTACACTATTGAATACAATATACGCCTTAGGTAGCATTTAATGTTAATTTGATGAAAATAGAATCAAAGCTGTTTGAAAATAAAGCAATTAAACAGATTGAAATAACCACTCATTTTAAGCACAGAACTTTTAAATAGGCACAAAAAAGCCAAGCAAAAACAGCTTGGCTATTTATATAAACGACTATCTTACTTTTTTAAAGGGGGTTGTCGTTCTGTGGATTAATAACTCTTGAAACTAACAACTGCTCTACCCTAATGCCCTCTACATCAACAACTTCAAACTTAAAGCCTGAAAAAGTTAAATGCTCTGCACGTTTAGGGATTCGCTTCATACTGTAAATTAAAAATCCAGCGACAGTTTCATAGTGCATCTGATCTGGAAATTCTTCTATATCAAGTACCTTTGCTAAATCGGTAATTGGAGTTAACCCATCTACAAGCCATGAATTTTTATCGCGCTCTATAATTAATTCATCACCTTGATGAGTAATTAAATCCCCCATAAACCCTTTCATTAAGTCTTTTACCGTTACAATACCTACCGAAAGCGCGTATTCGTTTACGACAACAGCAAATGGCTTTGCTGCGCTTTTAAACGCATTTAAGGCTTCTGATAGGCTTAATGTTTCCGGTAAGTAAAAAACATCTTTATCAATCAGCTCATCGTTTATATTGGCGGCTTCGCCTTTTAGTACTTGTCGTAAAATATCTTTAGATTCAACAGAGCCATGCAATTTATCTAAATTTCCTGACACTACTAAAAAGTGATTATGAGGGTGGTCAATAATTTTGGTCGCAATATCATGGCTAGATTCGTTTAAATCAAAATAGACAATTTGGTCGCGTGGCGTCATTACGCTTGATAAAAACCGCGCTTCTAGGTCAAACACATTACCAATGAGTTCATACTCTTGCTTTTGCAAACTACCATATGCAGCACCCGCTTCCATCATGGCAACAATGTCCTCAGTTGTAACGTTGTCTTCTCGCTCAGCGGGCACTTTAAATAAGCGCAGCACAAAGTTAGTTACCCCATTAAAAAACATCACTAGCGGAGTTAAGGCAAAGGTTACCCAGCGCATTATTGTAACGACTCTAACAGCGACAGCTTCTGGCATGATCATCGCTAAACGTTTTGGCATTAAATCGGCGAACAAGATAAACAGAGATGTAATAGTAAAAAATGAGAATAAAAAGCTAATTTTTTCTAAGTGTGCACCTTGATAAAAAAGCACTAAAACACTTTCAACATAAGGCGATAAAGCCTGCTCGCCCACAATACCACCCAAAATCGCAATCGCGTTGAGTGCAATTTGGATCATGGCAAAAAAAGCCCCTGGATTTTCTTGTAGCTTTAATACCGCTGCTGCTTTTATATTTCCTTCATCTGCCATTACCCGCAGTTTTATTTTACGCGACGCTGCAATTGCTATTTCTGACATAGCAAACAACGCACTGATCAAGATCAATAAGCTAATCCCGATTAAATCACCCATTTAACGCTCCAATAAGTTAGCGCTTTTTTAAACAAAAAGCAGCTGGATTATAATCGGTTTTTTAAACGCAGCAATTTATATTTACGAAATATATTTAAGCTATTAATTTTCAATTATTTAAGAGGTAAAACAGTGAGTTTAAAGTGCTTAAATTTTATTAAAGGCAACTTTTAATTGAGAAACTAAAGCCGGATCCATATTTATATTACAGGCAAAAAATAACGGAGACTGAGTTGTGTTTAAATCAAGTAATGGTTCTAGTAACTCAAGCTTAGGCTCTGTTTTAACTCGATAGTTAAATTGCTTTTTGTTGAGGATAACAAAATCAAGTATATGGTGACGAGTGCTTATGAGTTTATCTATTTTATCTAGGCTATCGATGAGTAATAAATGCTTGCTTTCACTAAAGCCCCTTTCAAGCAAATAATGATGACTAAAGTTATCACGCAGTACTGCTATTTTGTATTTTTTAGCATCATTGAGTGTGTTTAACTTTATACCTCTGGATTTTAGACCATAAATGGCAGAGTCAAAGCTTTCCAGTTCGCCTACCCAGTTAAACTTACTTTCTCTATTAGGTAATCGAACAATCGAAAATATACAGGTGTTTTTATCGCGTAGCGCTGCATTGTAGGATATGGCCCAACTATGCGCCAACATAGTGTAGTTTATACCTGTACCTTCTAGCGCTTTATGAACTTTTTCGACAGAGCGGCCAACGAGTTTGTTATCTTCATTAATATACTGAAAGTCCGGAAATACTTCCGTTACTATTGTAATTTCAGCTGCATCAACTTTAATACAGCTAATGAACAATAAAAAGATCAACAATTTCATCTAGCGAGGCCTCAACTAACTCATTATATGTATTTAATAAATATAGCTGAGGCTTTATGAACTGCTAGTTTTTAGTCATGTGATGCACACTTATACGCTGATAGTGCTAGTATTTATAGCTTCTACAGCTTACTTGTTCATTGCACTAATTAAAAAGGCTGAAATTTTAGCGCCTTCTCTAAGTGTCGTTTCTGAGCTTGATTGGCCAACTAAAGAGCTGTCGGTAAATGGCGCTATCTCCATCATATCTGCACCCGTAATAGGAAACTCATCCGCAATGGCTGATAAAATATCAAGCGCATGCTGAGGCGTTAAACCGTGATGCTCTGGCGTACCTGTGGCAGATGCAAACTCTGCATCAAGTGCATCAATATCAAAGCTTACGTATATTTCATCAACGTTATCGGCTTTTAACTGTGCAATAGCGTCGGCAGCAACCGCTGCTGCGCCGCGTTCAATGATTTCATGTGCCCAGTGCTGTTTAACACCAAAAGTATTTTCCCAATGCGCTTTAGGCTTGCCACTTGAGCGTATACCAAATTGTATTAAATGATGCGGCGCCGGTAAAAACTCTAATATATGTGTACACCACGAGCCAAAACATAAATCAATACCTAAGCGCTCCACAAGTAAATCGGTATGCGCGTCAAAGTGAATAATAGCCGTGCGCTTACCTTGCTCACGTTTTGCTTTTAAGTACGCTTTAGTAAGTGGGTAACTAATTGAGTGATCGCCACCAATACCAAATAATCCCTTATCTTTAAACGTTGCGTAAAAACTGTCGCATACATCCTCAGTGATTGATAACGGGCTTACGTAATAGTCGTTATCTTCATCACCATATAAGGCTTTTTGGCAATTAGAAATGGTTGCATCATTTAGGTATTTGTCATGAAGTAAATGTGGGATCACACGTACATCACCCAAATCAAACGAATGACACTGCGGTTGCTGATCAATTAATGCTGAGCGTACAAACAGTGGCCCCCAGTTTGCGCCGCGTAATATCCCACCGCCACAGTCTGAACTAATACCTAACATAACGGCTTTATGTGGTGAGTTTGGTAATTCGTTTAAAGACTCGCGCCACAAGTTATCAACGTTTTCAGTTTGTCCGTAAAGTTTATTACGCAGTGCGGCTTTGCGCTCTTTTGCAGTATTTACTGTGTATACGCCATCGCCCGGTGCGCACAAACAGTGCTCAACTTTGTTTTTAAATGCTTCAAATTGTGTGCTCATAATAAACTCCTTCGGTTTTTATTCTGTACGTAGCTAATTACTTTTGATTAGTTATGCAAAATCACTAAAAATGCCTAAACTTCAAATAAATGCCACTTTGCTAAATAAGTCAGTGCTTAATATAAGTAAACACGTTAGTTTTTACGTCTTCACTACAAGATTAAATCATTGAATTTATTTGATATTAATGAAAATTTGTAATCATTCATTTAATCGTAGTTACGCGCTTGAGTGATACTTATTATGTCTGCTTGAACATGTCAACAGCGCAACAAGGCTACGTATATAAGTACTTGAGTGAATATTCATAGTTGGTGAATAAATCAAATTAGCCCTTAAAATTATTAAGGCTTTATTGGAAGAGTTAAGATAAAACGGACAATCGTCCTGTACTTGATAAACGTTTCTAGCAATCATGCTAGATTGACAACAAATTATTATAAAAGGCTTAGCTATGGAAAAGGTATTTCACTTAGGACTATGTATTGACGATCTTAAAGGTGCAAAACTTGCGATTGTACCGGGCGATCCAGATCGTGCAGCACGTATTTCACAATTCCTAGACAACCCAACCTGCCTTGCTCAAACTCGCGAGTTTCATGTTTATTTAGGTCAATTAAACGGCCACTCTGTGGTTGTATGTTCTACAGGTATTGGTGGTCCATCTACGTCGATTGCAGTAGAAGAATTAGCACAACTTGGCGTGCGTAAATTTTTACGTATTGGTACAACCGGTGCAATTCAGCCACACATTAACGAAGGCGAAATTTTAATTAGCCAAGCGTCTGTACGTTTAGACGGTGCAAGCCAACATTTTGCACCACTTAGCTACCCTGCTGTATCTGACTTTTATGCAACACAAGCTATGGTACAAGCATGTAAAAACCTAAATATCGATTTTCATATTGGTATTACTGCATCAAGCGATACATTCTACCCAGGGCAAGAGCGTTACGATACGCACTCTGGTTACGTTCCTAAATCACTACAAGGTAGCTGCGAAGAGTGGAAAAAATTGGGCGTGATGAACTACGAAATGGAATCGGCAACATTATTTACTATGTGTGCAGCCCTTGGATTACAAGCAGCATGTGTAGCAGGCGTACTTGTTAATCGTACTCGCCAAGAAATACCAAATGTAGACCACGGTGAAATTGAGCGTAAATCTGTAGCAGTAGTATTAGAAGCAGCTAAAGTATTACTTGATTAATACAGGTTATAGCAGTCAGTGAGTGAGTTAATTCGATAGAATGGCTCGCTTTAATAAAGCACAGCTCCGGCTGTGCTTTATTGTATGCAAGCCACTATTTAAGTGGTGCGCTAATTACTTTAAGTGCTGGTAAATGCGTAAAACTGGCAAGTACAGCTTTTGCCACTTGCGACTGGTTTTCACGACCCGCTGTTTCGAGCAATGTTATTCCCTTCACCGTACTTTCGTTAAAGCTAAGCCCAGCTAAAAAGAACTGACTTAGTGCACTTTGTAGTGGCGATAAACTTGGACTGTAAGCTGCATTTTCGGCGTAACTTCCGTAAAAATCACCATCACTAAATGTACTTATTTTTACGGCGCTAAAGTTTTGGCTGTAAGGCACGTACGCATTAAGTGCAAAACGCGCAAGGGTTTCATCAAGGCCATCAAAGCTAAAATTACCTTGCTGTGGTTTTGGGTTAAACAAGCTAAATTCGTTACCTAAATCGGTAGGTCCAAATGAATGCGGCAGTAATTCAGCAAGTTTAAATTGCTGATCAGGAAGTAAAATATCAAACTCTTTCGCATCAGCTAGTTCGTTCATAAACTGGCGACAATACCCACAAGGCGCATCGCTAATCGCAATTTTAACTATTTTTTTAGCGCCGTTTAACCATGCGTTATTTATAGCCGATTGCTCTGCATGAACCACTAAACTCAATGCTTGATGATCAAACTCTACATTCGCACCAAAGTAAAAGTTTACCTCACCCTTTTCATCAAGCGCTTTAACAATTGCGCCTACATGAAAATCTGACACTGGCGCAACGGCATACTCAGAAGCTAAAGGTACTAAACCTTGTAGTAATACATCATCAGACACATTGAGTTGCGCGCATAACGCTTTAATATTATTAGAATTTAATATGCCACGTTGTGATTTTAATTGACTACGTAATGACGCTGTTTGCGCTACGCTTAATGTGAAGTGCGAATTTGTAAGTGCTGTATCTTGCTGTACAGTAAAAGTTGCTGAAGCCATAATATTTTTTAATTATTCAATGGCTAAGTAGTTTAAAAGGTTAGGATGTTAAATACCAGCCTATTTAACGCAAAAAAAGGGAGCACATCGCGTGCTCCCTTTTAATACCAATAGGTATACCTAACAAAATAAAGTGTTAGCCGGTATTACGCATACCTGCAGCTATACCTGTCATCGTGATCATTAACGCATTATCAATGTCACCTTCGTTTCGTTTTTCCTCTGAGCGAGCACGGCGTAAAAGCTCAACCTGTAATAGGTTAAGTGGATCGGTGTACGGATTACGTAAACTAATCGACTCCTTAATCCAAGGTTGTTCGGCGAGTAGGCTTTTTTGTGGGCTAAGTGATTGCACCAAGCTAATCGCTTCTTGAAGCTCTTTACGAAGTGTTACACCCAATGGTTTGTACATATCTTCCACCAGCGCATTATCGTAATGCTCACTCAACCAGCAATCGGCTTTACTAAATACCATTTCTAGCATTTCTAGGCGCGATCTAAAGAACGGCCACTGTAAGCTCATTTCGTTGAGTGTTTCTGCGCCGTACTTATTAAGCGCAGCTTTTAAGCCAGTTAACGCACCTAACCATGCAGGAAGCATTAAACGGTTTTGGCTCCACGCAAAAATCCATGGAATAGCACGCAGGCTTTCAACGCCACCATTAGGATTACGTTTTGCAGGACGCGAGCCAAGCGGCAACTTAGACAACTCAAGCTCAGGCGTTGCCATTCTAAAGTAAGGTACAAAGTTTTCATCGTGGCGAACTACATTACGGTAGTGTTCACACGACTCCTCACTTATTAGCTTCATTACTTCGCGCCACTGAGGTTTTGGTTCCGGCGGCGGTAATAAGTTACTTTGTAGTACTGCGCCTGCGTAAATATTTAAGCTTTGCAGTGCTACATCGGGTAAACCAAATTTAAAGCGAATCATCTCGCCTTGCTCGGTTACACGCAAACCACCTTTTAACGAACCTGGCGGTTGTGAATGCAGAGCTTGTGCAGCAGGTGCCCCACCACGCCCTACTGTGCCACCACGTCCGTGGAATAAAATAAGTTCAATACCACGCTCATCAGCAAGCTGCACTAGTTTATCCATTGCTTCGTACTGTGCCCAACCTGCTGCCATCATGCCGGCATCTTTAGCAGAATCAGAGTAACCAATCATTACATTTTGGGTGTTTTTAATGTGCCCGCGATACCAAACATTATCAAGTAATGTAGTAATTACATCACTGCCTGCGTTTAAATCGTCGAGTGTTTCAAACAATGGTGCAACTGGTAAATCAAAGCTACAGCCGCTTTCTTTTAGCAATAATTGTACTGCTAAAATATCTGATGCTGTTCGCGCCATCGAAATAATATACAAGCCAAATGTTTGTTCGTCTTGCTTAGCAATAACGTCAAAGGTGTCTAGCACTTCTTGAACATCAGGGCTTGGTTGCCAATGTTTTGGAATAAGCGGTCTGCGAGAGTTAAGTTCAGTAAGTAAAAAAGCTTGTTTATCTTGCTCTTGCCATTGGTTGTAGTCGCCTAAACCTAAATAACGAGTCAGCTCAGAAAAAACATCGCTGTGACGAGACGAGTCTTGGCGCACATCGAGTTTAGCTAAACGCAAGCCAAAGCTATTAATACGGTACAGTAAATCAAGCAATAAGCCATCAGCAACTACTTTCATATTACACTTTAATAACGAGCGGTAGCAAACCTCTACAGGGTGCTTAAGCTGATTAATATCAGTAATTAAATCTTGTGAATCGCTACGCTTATTTTTAATTTTAGCGCCCAGGTGAGCCACGGTCTCTGCAACTTGGTTTTTAAGCTTTTTGATCACCGCTCTGTATGGTTCAAAGTCTTGACCTGCCAACTCAATAAGCTCATCACTGGCATCTGACATAGAGAGTTCAGCGCATAACGTTTTTAAATCTTGAATATATAAGTTAAGCGCCATCCAACGACCGTGGTCAAGCACTTCTGCTGTAACCTGCGATGTTACAAATGGATTTCCATCACGGTCTCCACCCATCCAAGATGTGAACTCAATCGGGCTGTAATCTTTTGGTAGCTCTAAACTTAATTGCTCTTTCACATTGGCTGAAAATTCACGTAAAAAACGCGGAACAGCGTGCCAAAGACTGTTTTCGATTACCGCATAACCCCATTTAGCTTCATCAACTGGCGTTGGGCGAGAGCGACGAATGTCGTCGGTATGCCAAGCCTGGCTAATAAGCTGTTCAATACGATTTAAAATAGCATCTCTCTCTAGCGGTAAGTTATCTTTTCGCTCTAATGACGCTAAGCAATCACTTAGTTCAACATGTTTGTTAATAATAGTACGGCGCGTCACCTCGGTTGGGTGGGCGGTTAATACTAAGTTTATGTGGAGTTTTGAGAGTGTTTCGGCCAAATGATTACTATCTAGCTGGCCTTGTTCTGCTTTTGTAACTAACGTTTTTAATGTTTGAGTGAGAGGGTTTTGTTGACCAAGGCCAACGTCATTAAAACGCGAAACGGTATGAAATTGTTCTGCTACATTAGCAAGGTTTAAAAAATGATTAAATGAACGGGCAACCGGCAAAAGCTCTTCATCACTAAGCGCATGTAAAACGTCTATTAGCGCTTGTCTGTCGTCTTCATTACCACTGCGAGATGATTTAGATAAAGCCCGAATTTCTTCTACTTTATCTAAAATAGCTTGGCCTTGAGCATCCTTAATAGTTTGTCCTAGTAATTGCCCAAGTAAATTTACATTACCTCGCAAGGCGGCATATTGTTCACTCATTTCTCATTCTCCTTTGTTTCGTAGGACACTATTAATATCATCATGAAGAGAAATTTAATAGATCCATTTGCAATGTCTTGTCGTAAAAAAGTATATATAAAATAATCACAAAGCGATTACATGATCATTTTTTACGATGGAAACTGCCCTCTTTGCAGCACCGAAATGCAGCAACTAAAACACGCAGACTCTAAAAATCTAATTACGCTTGAAGATCTTAACGCGAGCGACTTTAGTGAACGCTACTCGTATATTGATAAAGACAAAGCAATGAACTACCTGCAAGCCCAAAAGCAATCAGGTGAAATGATTTACGGGCTTGATGTAACGTACGAAGCATGGAAAATAGTGGGTAAACACAGCTGGTTGAAAATTTTTCGCTTGCCAATAATTCGCTTTTTCGCTGACTGCGGATACCTGTTATTTGCTAAATATAGGCACCCCATCAGTCGCTTTTTAATGCCAAATACTCAGTGCAGTAACGGCCAATGTGGACTAAAAGCAAAAGGTGATAAATGAAAACCATTGTTTTATTCGGCGCAAGCAGTGCCATAGCAAATGCATATATAGAACATTTACAAATAAACACGCCTACTCATCAGATAGTTTGTATTAGTTCAAAAAGTATTGAATCTGACTCTAGTGTTGTCCACCTGCATACTGACTACACAAAACAAAGTTTAGTGCGCGTCACTAATTACCTAAAAGAGCAAAATGCCGATATACAACAAGTTATTATATTCAATGGTACACTGCACAACGAAACCCATATGCCCGAAAAAAAGCTGGAGGATTTAGACGCTGAGTATTTTAGCCAACTTCTCAATTCAAACACCCTAACTCCCCTACTTTGCTTGCAGAGTATTTTGCCGCTCTTAACACATAAAACGCACTGTACTATTACAGCACTCAGTGCGCGTGTGGGCAGCATTAACGACAATAAATTAGGCGGTTGGTATACGTATCGCGCCTCTAAGGCAGCTCTTAACATGCTATTTAAAACCGCAGCGATTGAGCTTTCACGCCGAGCTAAAAATACCAAGCTCGTTTTATTTCACCCAGGGACTACTGATACTGCGCTTTCAAAGCCATTTCAAAAAAACGTACCCGCTGGAAAACTCTTTACAGCTGAATTTGTAGCTAAGCAGCTTTTTACACTTACTTTTAATAACCTTCATTTAGAACTCAATGGTGAGCCTGCCTACTTAGATTGGCAAGGCAAAACCATACCGTGGTAAGGACCTTTAATGCATTTTACTAAAGAACGCATAAACGCACTTGAAAAACACACTCGTACTCATTTAATTAATTCGCTTTCGGGTTTTAAAAGCGCCAACTTAATTGGCACGCAAGACAAACAAGGCAATACTAATCTCGCCATTGTTAGCTCTGTTATTCATTTAGGTGCTCACCCGCCGCTAGTTGGCATGATAATGCGCCCAAATAGCGTGCCTCGACATACGTTCGAAAACATAATCGAAACCGGTAGTTACACCATTAACCAGGTTAATAAAGCTATTTATAAGCAAGCTCATCAAACATCAGCCCGCTACGACAAAGGCGAGTCAGAATTTGCAGCGACAGGTTTAACGCCCGAATATTTAAATGACTTTGCAGCGCCTTTTGTTAAAGAAAGCCGCTTAAAGTACTCGGTTAAATTTGTAGAAAACCAACATTTAGCCATCAATGGCACAGAGCTTGTAATCGGTGAAATCACTGATGTGTATTTAGATGAAGTAGCACTTCAAAGTGATGGCTTTTTAGATTTACAGGCTATTGAAACGGTGGCAGTAACCGGGCTTGATAGCTACCACACAAGTAATAAACTCACGCGTTTACCTTACGCTAAAAAATAATATGCCATTTTAAGAGGCTATAAACTAATAGCCTCTTATCGCATAACATTGAATTTTACCTTGGTATTAATCACACTAGCTAAAAATCCAAGGAGAAAAATATGACCACCATCGGTATTGGTACACAATCAAGCGAGCAAGCGCTGGCAAGCCTAAGTAACATGACGCAAACGCTGACCCCTATCGCAGCTGACGAACATTTAGAGCGCATAGCCAAGGCTCAAGCGTATATGCTAGCAAACAACATAGATGCAATTTATTTAAACGCTGGCACCAACCTTACCTACTTTACAGGCATGAAATGGTACGCGAGCGAACGTATGGTTGGCGCGATATTACCCGCCCTTGGTGAAGTACAATACATTGCGCCTTATTTCGAAATTGGTTCACTAAACGGGTTTAAAGTAATAGATGGGCCTATTCATGGGTGGCAAGAGCACGAAAATCCTTATGCACTTTTTGTCGAAGTATTAAAAAAGTTAAACATTAATGAAAACGCAACCATTGGCATTGATGAAAGCGCACAATTTTTTATATTCGACGGCATTAATAAAGCACAAACGGGTTTAACCCTCATAAATGCACAACCTGTAACGGCGCATTGCCGTATGCATAAATCAGTTCATGAACTTAGCTTAATGCAACGCGCGATGGACATGACCTTAGCCGTACATCAAGCCACAGCAAGTATGCTTTATGAGGGAATAACCACCACCGAAGTAGAAGCCTTTATTAAGAAAGCACACCAAAAAGTAGGCGCGCCAGGTAACTATTTTTGTATTGTTTTATTTGGTGTTGCAACGTCTTTCCCGCACGGTGTTAAAGATGCCCAAATACTTAAAAAAGGCGATATGGTACTAATTGATACCGGCTGTAAAGTACACGATTACCTATCAGATATAACCCGTACCTATGTATTTGGCGAACCAACAATGCGCCAACGTATGTTTTGGGATCATGAAAAAGCAGCGCAAATGGCGGCATTTAATGCAGCTAAAATTGGTGCTACGTGCGAAGACGTAGACGCGGGCGCCCGTAACTATTTAGCGGCGCAAGGGCTAGGCCCGCAATACCAAACACCGGGTTGCCCACACCGAACTGGCCACGGCATTGGGCTAGACATTCATGAATGGCCATACTTAGTTGGCGGTGATAAAACCCCACTTGCCCCAGGCATGTGCTTTAGTAACGAACCAATGTTAGTTATACCCGATGAATTTGGCGTACGCTTAGAAGATCATTTTTACATGACCGACAACGGCCCTCATTGGTTTACACAACCAAGTTATAGTATTGACGACCCATTCGGGCTTAACGCTTAAAACTGAATACCTTCAAGAGCAGCTGCTTAGCTGCTCTTTTTAGTTTGGTATTGATAAAGTGCAGTTCATCCCAATATCCCCTGTTATACCAAAGCAATCCTCAAAAGGATAAATATGAAAAACTTTAAAATTGATATCGTTTCAGACGTAATGTGCCCTTGGTGTGTAGTGGGTTATAAAAACCTAGAAACTGCACTAGAGCAACTCAAAGACGAAATGAGCGCAGATATTACGTGGCATCCTTTTGAACTAAATCCAGATATGCCAATTGAAGGTCAAGACTTAAACGAACACTTAATGCAAAAGTACAACCTAACTGAAGAGCAAGGCGACGAAAATCGTAAAAACATGTTCGAAGCCGGTCAGCGTGCTGGGTTTACCTTTAATTTTGATGGCAAACGCATCATGATCAACAGCTTTGATTTGCATCGTTTATTAATGTGGGCACGTGAAGAAGGTAAGCAAACGAAGCTAAAACTCGCCTTTTTTGAAGCGCACTTCACTGATTTAAAATACTTAAATCAAGAAGAAGCACTGCTCGACGTTGTTGAAAAAGTAGGTCTTGATAAAGAAACTGCGCGCGGTATCCTACATTCAGACAAATACGTACAAGACGTACGCCAAGAGCAAGACAACTTTAAACAGATGGGTATTACGTCAGTACCTACGTTTATCATAAACGATAAGTATGCACTTACTGGCGGACAACCAAGCGACTCATTCATTCAAGCACTAAAACAAATTAGTGAAGAAGAAGCGAAGCAAGAAGCTTAGTTAGCTAGGAAAAATTAAAGGCTGCAATATGCAGCCTCTTAGCCTAGTTTAAATAAATGGTTATACACCGCAATCCGCCTTATACAATTAACTCGTAGCCAAACGAGGCTGATTTAAGCATATTCAAACTCTTTATAAATCAGCCACTTTGGAAGGTAGGGAGTGTCGGGCACTTGCCAACCATGTTTATCATAGGCAAGGCTAGCCACTGCGCTTATTAGCAGAGCTACATCGCCTTCCCACGTAACTGCGCCCTCTGGTGGATCATTGTAGAATGTATAATGTAATTCAATAGCCTTATAGATTGCCCGTTTATAATGAGCTTCATCGTTTGATAAAAGCGCTACCCAAACATCCAAATAAGGCAAGAAAAGCTTGTTCACATAAGGCGCTCTAAATTCATCAACATGCTCAGGGCCTGATTTCTCCATTACTTCACGCAATAACTCAGTTTGGTCCATATCTTGTACAAAAATATTGCGCACAAAATTAAACAGCGCAACGTTAAACGGCTCGTTAAACTCCAACCAATCTTCTTCGCACCGACAGATTAACTTAGCCGTATCAGTATCTCTTAAGCAAAGCGCTAAACTCAATTGCACTAACCAATTATCAACAAACCAGCAGGGTCAGGTCTTGTATCTTAGGTGTCACCTTAGATATACCCACCATAGGCTGTGGCAAGAGCAAGTTATTAGGTGAGTTTAAAGAACTTGCAAAACACCGTGGCTCAACGTCTGATTTAATAGATGACAACAAGATTATTGGCAAAGTGCTACGTACGCAAGATAATATCAAACCTGTTTATGTATCCATTGGCCATAAAGTATCACTAGATACTGCAGTTGAGTGGATATTAAAACTAGCGTCTAAATATCGACTCCCAGAAACCACTCGTCAAGCAGACCAATTGGTTAATAAAACTTTAAAAGAACATAGAGAAAAGACTTATGAAAAACCATAAGTCTCACATACTCATTAATAAGTTTTATTTTCGTATGAAATATTTACCTTCTTAAAATTATCATTTCGAAAAGCAATGACTTCATCTAGCGTTAAATTAACTAAATGGTGAAAGTTTAGTTCTTCTAGCTCCAGCCAAGCATGTTTGTTAAGCCCATATAAAATATTCCTGCTAATATTTGAGACAAAAAGCGTATTAACTGGGAATTCTAACAGCGACGGCAGTAATTCTGTAAATTTTATATCCGTTACGTCTTGTAAGCTAAGTTCTATAACATTATCAGAAGGCAATTTTTTTATATCGTTAAAGCTAGTAATTTTTAGCGGTGAATTACCAACAGCAGCATTCAAACAAAAAATATCGTCAATACTTTTATAGATATATATACCACGAAGCCTGTTTTCTTTACTAAAAGCTAACTTTAAACTTCTTTTATCCTCTGATTGAAACCTAGCTTCATAATAAGATAACACTGAAGGCTCATTCCATTCATATTCATACTGAATAGGGCCAACGTCATAAAATAATTCAGAGTAGCAATCATGTTTTTGAAAGTGTTGTGCTATTGCATCAGCAATCCATCCATTAACGATGCAGCGTACATCACACACCCAACCGTAAGCAGTCTCATATACAACACCATTGAAAGGTTTGCCTTTGTGAACAAGCTGAAAATTTCCATCCCATTCTTGATCAATGGCTGCATCTAAAAGCTCAAGCCCTTTAATGTCTATAAAAGGAAAATCGTAATCACCCAATATTTGACCATTAAAAAATTGCTTTTTGCTAACAACAATCCCCCTTTCAGCGAAAATAGCCACGCCCGTAAAGGGCGCTCCTTTGAAAAAGTAGGTATTATCTTGATTCACTAGCGCATCAAACACAACAAGTGGTGGAGCTTCACATTTCATTAATCAACTCTTCCTGTAAGAATTTCAAACTTTTGTAATATACCAGAACAATTCATACAAGCAGGGAAATTTGTTCCTGCGTCATCGCCTTTTAACCTCACAGTTGCAATCGAAATATCTGAAAAGCTAACTGTGGGGTTTTCTTTTAATATTTTATTTACTGATCGAACTTCAGCATGAAGCCCAGGTGCACCAGCTCTTCCATGAGGTATTTGAATTTTATGTTTATAAGCAAAATCTAAATATGATTCTATTTCTGTAATTAATCGTGCACACCAGCTGGGTCAGGTCTTGTATCTTGCCTTTTACTACAAAACGCAAGAAGAAAGACCTGACCCTATTATTTTCAATATGAAAAACTTTAAAATTGATATCGTTTCAGACGTAATGTGCCCTTGGTGTGTAGTGGGTTATAAAAACCTAGAAACTGCACTAGAGCAACTTAAAGACGAGATGAGTGCAGATATTACGTGGCATCCTTTTGAGCTAAATCCTGACATGCCGCTTGAAGGTCAAAATTTAAACGAGCACCTAATGCAAAAGTACAACCTAAGCGAAGAGCAAGGCGATGAAAATCGTAAAAACATGTTCGAAGCAGGTCAGCGTGCCGGGTTTACCTTTAATTTTGATGGTGAGCGCATCATGATCAACAGCTTTGATTTACACCGCCTACTTACTTGGGCGCGTGAAGAAGATAAGCAAACCGAATTAAAGCTTGCCATGTTTGAAGCACACTTCACCGATTTAAAATACTTAAATCAAGAAGAGGCACTGCTTGATGTAGTAGAAAGTGTTGGCCTTGATAAAGAACAGGCCCGCAGTATTTTACACTCAGATAAATACGTTCAAACAGTACGACAAGAGCAAGACCGCTTTAAGCAACTCGGTATTACCTCAGTCCCTACATTTATTATCAACGATAAATATGCAATCAGTGGCGGACAACCAAGCGACTCGTTTATTCAGGCACTAAAACAAATTAGTGAAGAAGAGGCTAAGCAAGACGCTTAGTTAGCTAGCAAAATTAAAGGCTGCAATATGCAGCCTCGTAGCCAAACAATGCTAATTTAAGCATTTTCAAACTCTTTATAAATTAGCCACTTTGGCAGGTAAGGGGTGTCGGGCACTTGCCAACCATGTTTATCATAGGCAAGGCTAGCCACTGCGCTTATTAGCAGAGCTACATCGCCTGTCCACGTAACTGCGCCCTCAGGTGGGTCATTGTAGAATGTATAATGTAATTCAATAGCCTTGTAGATTGCCCGTTTATAATGAGCTTCATCGTTTGATAAAAGCGCTACCCACACATCCAAATAAGGCAAGAAAAGCATGTTCACATAAGGCGCTCTAAATTCATCAACATGCTCAGGGCCTGATTTTTCCTTTACCTCGCGTAATAACACTGTTTGGTCCATATCTTGTACAAAAATATTGCGCACAAAATTAAACAGCGCAACGTTAAACGGCTCGTTAAACTCCAACCAATCTTCTTCGCATCGACAGATTAGCTCAGTCGCATCAGCATCTCTTAAACACAGGGCTAAACTTAATTGCAGTAACCAATCATCAACCATGATTAAGCGATGTTCAGCACGACCTTCTAAGCGAAATACGTGATCTTTTAAAGTAAAAATATGGCGCTGCCCGGGGTTTGACACTAAATTATAATGCGCATGCAATAAATCTAGGCCAAAGCGCATAATAGGCACGCCCTCAAGCCCTTTTTCTGCTTTTTGTGCAGTAAAGCTAACACGTATACAACTCATTGCATCTGAACTTAACCGTGCTTGAGGTGCCTTGTAAAATGATGGTTCCTTCTCCAAGTAACGAAACCATTTGTCCTCATAGCGTTCTAAATGAATTTGAAAAGCATTTTGCAAATTCACTAATTTATAATGGTCATTGTGGTACTTTAAATGGCTCATAACTTGATACTTCCAATGGTGTAATTTGTCACGTCAAACGTTGGTTTTAAACTACTGCCAGTTTGAAACTTCTGTTGCACTTTACGAAATTCAATGTTACCAGAATAACTATCAAATGCTTGCAAAGTGTTGCCCAAGGCTTGTGTAAATAGGGTGGTCAGGTCTTTCTTTTTGACACTATTTTACTTACACGAGAATAGTGCAATTGAAAATAGTCACCAATCTCTTTCAAAGTGTCTTGTCCTGAAATCTGTTTACACATTTCAGGACAAGACAAGTTTAAAACTAAATAAGACTGCACATTTTAGCCCTATTGGTTCTCAACTGTAATATGCACATATTCGCCGCTGTAGTTGATTAAGCAATCCTTACTAGCGCAGTAATAGAGCGCCCCTGACTTGAGTATTTCCTCCTCAGTATTTTTAATTATTAACGCGCAGCGATGCGTATTTTCGAAAGTCTTAATCGATATTTCTAAAAAGCCTATGAGGGATTTATTATTTATTGTTACCTGCTCTGTTATTAAGTTTATTTTAATAACCCTAGCCAATCGAAAATATTTATAAACTATATACAAACTGGCTAAGCAGCTAATTGGCAGTATTATCTCCCCTAACGCTAAAACGAGCCCTGCTAATATAGCGATAGCTCCTATCCCTACACCTTTAGATTTTATTAACGTGACTGTATTTTTCATAATAATAGGTAGTTGATATTGCTTATGGTTAATTTCTAATATAGGAACATATCTACTATTTGTTCCTTTGCCACAATTAACATTACACGAATAGATTTTTACACTGGCATTATAAGTGCATTATTAGCAAAGAAAATTATTACATGCTCTGTGAGATAATTTTGTGCGAATGATAGGTAAAAATTACATTTATTTAGACCCTTTTTTCAAAGCGACCAACAATGTTGAAACCTACATTTGTACTGTCTGCACAAATAAATTAACTATTTAAAGTAAGGAGTACACATGGCTAAGTCAGCAACATTATATAGAATGGCAACCGATGAACATATATGTCCGTTTGGACTCAAATCAAAAGATTTACTTAAGCGAAAGGGCTATAAGGTAGATGATAAGCCGCTGACTTCGCGCGAAGAAACCGATGCATTTCAACAAAAGCACAATGTTGATACCACACCACAAACATTTATCGATAACGAACGCATTGGCGGGTATGACGACCTGCGCACTTACTTTAATAAATCGGAGCCTGGCCAACAAGGTACTACTTATACTCCCGTAACGGCCATTTTTGCTGTTACCTTATTGCTTGCCTTTGCATTTAGCTACTCGACTGGCTTTGCACTTTTTTCTATGCATACAGTTATGCTGTTTGTCGCGTTAACAATGGGCGTACTGGCTATTCAAAAATTACGCGACTTATACAGCTTTAGTAATTCTTTTATAACCTATGATTTATTTGCGATGAAAGTAGTGAGATATGCTTATGTGTATCCATTTTTAGAAGCATTTGTAAGTATTGGCATGATTGCAGGGCTTTCAGCTTATATTGTTGCACCAATTTCTTTATTTATTGGGGGGGTTGGCGCCGTGTCGGTGATTAAGGCTGTTTACATAGACAAACGAGAGCTTAAATGTGCCTGTGTTGGCGGAGATAGTAATGTACCGCTGGGGTTTGTCTCTCTAACCGAAAACCTGTTTATGATTGCTGCGGGTATCTGGATGTTTATTAAATAACCTTAACTCAGGTTAAACAATGAGCTTGATAACTAACCAGGTTATTTTACATGACTGGTCATTTAGTGTAAAAAAAGGCTACTAACTAAATAATAAAAGGAATTAAAATGAAATACTTACTGTCTATCATTGCCGCTCTAATCATTACTGGCTGTACTACAACTCCACTTCAAGACAGTCCTACCGCAACAGTAAAATCAACAGTTCCCCCTAAATACCCTGTTGCAGAGGTGCGTAACAAAACAGAAGGTTTTGTTACCATGTCTTTTGATGTAGATAGTTATGGGCGCCCAAATAATATTAAAGTTATTAACGCTAAACCTGATCAAGTGTTTAATAGCGAAGCCAAACGTGCCCTATCTAAATGGCAATACTCACCTAAAGTTGTTAATGGTGTTGCTGTACCTGATAAAAACTTAGAAATGACAATTGAGTTTAATTTGGATAATTAATAATCGGATAAGATTATATCTTAAAGGCTGCAGTGTGCAGCCTTTTTAGTATTTGTCAGCGAGCTTATTAAGTACGATAAAGCACTTTAATTACATGCCAGCCAAATTTGGTTTTAACTAAATGTGGCTCTAAAATTGCGCCATTAAAGGCTATTTTGTCAAACTGTGGAACCATTTGCCCGCGTCTAAATTCACCTAAGTCACCGCCTTTTTTACCTGATGGGCACGACGAGTATTTTTTAGCTAAGGTTTGAAACTTGGCACCTTTACCTAATTGCTTAATAATGTCTTCTGCTATTTCTTTGTGTTTAACCAATATGTGGAGTGCGTGCGCTGTACTTGCCATTTCAAAGCCCTGATAATTTAAAACGCGGCGATTTTAGCACAGCCTCCTAAACCTAGCATCTACTTATAGCTAAGTTAACTTAGCCAATTATAAATAATGTTTTGCGTCCTCTGGGTTGGGTATTCTGCAATACTGATATTTGCCAAATAACGAATACCTATTTAAAGCAACCCTATCGTATAACCAATTATTAAACCTATTTGGCAAAATACTAAATACGTTTGCTAGTTTGTATGGGTAACCTAGCTGCTTAACAACATTAAAAAAAGCATGGCTTTGTGTAAATGCTTTACCATTTTCAACAAGCACCATTGAGGCATATTCAGTTGTTGAAAAACCAAAATGCGTTAACAGCAATTCCCCTTTTAGAGATTGCACGCTGCATAATTTAAAAATAGTATTTTTATCGTGAGCAATAATAAAATTACACCACGCGCTGCACAGCTTACATTGCGCATCAAATAAAATAACTTTTTGATTTTGCATTAATATAGCTGCATCATCGCTCATAACACCTCCCTTAAATTAAGTACTAAATTACTGCTGCACCGGTTTTTTTTGTAACTTGCGCTGCAAAGTACGCCTATGCATATTAAGTTGCCGCGCGGTAACCGACACATTGCCATTATTGCTGTGCAGTACTTGTTGAATATGCTCCCACTCTAAGCGCTCCGGCGACATAACCGCATCATCAATAACATTCGATGCCAATGCCACAGGCTCGGTGTTAAGCGCTTTTAATAATGTTGCCATATCAACCGGCTTAGTAAGGTAATCGTTTGCACCTAACCGCATTGCCTCTACTGCGGTTGCTATACTTGCAAACCCAGTTAGTAAAACAATATGAGTTTGGGGGAGCAAACTACGCAGCGGTTTTATGAGTGCAAGTCCGTTGTCGTCACCTAGTTTCATGTCTAATAAAACAAAGTCGGGCAATAGTTTACGCGCGGTAAGTAACGCATCACTTTGATTATGCGCCACCTCACAGGTAAAGCCCTGTTTAGTTAAACGCCTTGCCAGTGTGCTGGCTAAATTAATGTCGTCTTCAATTATAAGTAACTTCATGAGGCGTTATTCTCAATGTTTACAATAGCGAGTTTAACTTTGGCGACAGCGCCGCCATCTGCATGGTTAAACAAGGTAAGTGAGCCATTTAAACGCTCAAAAGTAACATTTGATAAAAGCACAGCAAGCCCCATTCCCTGATCGCTTGGCATAAGTTGCCCGCCAAGCTCTACTAATTGCGATGATGAAAAGCCACGGCCAAAATCACGAATTAACAAATAAACGCATTCGCTATGTAAGTTATCTTGCTGCCAACTCAGCTCTAATTGAGTTTTACCTTGTTTTTGATTAGCGAGCGAGGCGTTTTGCAATAAATTTAAAATAGCAGGCAATAACATCGCATCACTCAATAGCGTTGCCGCAATAGGTGGCGTAATCCATTTAATGTACTGATCAGGGTATTGCAGTAAAAGCGTATCTGTAATTTGCGTTTGCAGTTGCTTTACGGTGGTATGCTCTTGTGAATTTTTAAGGCGTAATTGCTCTGAGAGTTTTCTAAAGTCGTTAAGCTGCGTACTACACTGAGTAAGCGGCGCTTGCATGTGCTTAACAATTGGGTTGTTTGGTTGCTCTTCTAATAACTCTTCAAACAGTAACTGTAAGTTTGCAATTGGGGTCGCTAGTTGATGGGTGATTTGTGCAGCAGCCCCATCAAGGGTAACTAGCTGTTCATTACGCAATTGTTTTTCACGCACGTTTGCAATAATTCGCTCTCGCTCTTTAAGTGCCCTGCTCATTGCGCCAATAACAAGTGCAATTACGCTGGCACTTAAAACAAAATTAACCCACATGCCAATAAAATGACCACTCATATTCATTTGATGCATACTGTGATCGGGCATCTTTATAAGTAGCAAACTGTATGCGGCAATGGCTAATACCGCAATATAAGCTAATCCTTTTTCTCGCAGCGTAACAGCAGCTATCATTATCGGGAGCAATAACAGCGAAACAAATGCATTAGTTGCACCGCCGCTTAGCGATAGTAAAACCGTTAAAAATAATACGTCTGCAGTTAGCTGCATCAACATACCCAAAGGTTTAGCACGGCTTACATTTCGATAAGCAAATAGGCTAATAAGCTGAAACACAGCCTCAACGGCAATAACAATAAGTAAAGGCAGTAATGCAATTTGATGTTCTAGTAAAAAATAAACGCTAAGTACCGCAATTAATTGCACGGCAATAGCGCCGCTTCGCAGCATTAATAATCGACTAATGGTGGGGTCGGTACGCATTAACAACAGGTTATTGCCCAATCAAATGTTTAATAAGGTTATTTTAACGGTTATATGATTTTTAATCATCATCCATCGAAATTGAAAACGGCGCACAAGGCGTTCCTTGGTGAAACACCATTTTCCATTGTTCATTACTTTTACGCCAAAGCGACATACGCAATGAATAATTAAACTCAGCGCGAGCAGAGCGCCTAAAAGCAGCTTGGTAACTAAGTTGCACTACATCATCGCTCAGCATTCGGCCCTTAAAATGCTGATTATAAAACTGTGGCACAACCTCGGTAGGTAAGCGGGTAAGTACTTGGTATTTATTAAATGTAGTGCCATTGGCAGCAATTTCGATAAATTCATCATCGAGTAAAGCATCTAATGCGCGCTCAGATTGGCGAACTTCTGGGTCTAGTAACTGGCGCTCAGCGTCAATCAAATGATTAAACAACGACACTTTTATTTTGCTGCTCATAACCTTCCCTATTGTTTATAAACTTGCCCAGCTTTCATAACAAATTGCACGTTTTTAAGTACGTCGATATTTTTAAGCGGTGAGCCATTCACACTGATAATATCTGCTTGTTTACCAACACTCAAGTCGCCAATGAGTGCGCTTTGCCCCAGCAGTTTAGCTGCATGTATGGTTGCTGATTTAATAGCTTGGGCTTCGCTCATACCATTGTTTACCATTAAACTAAATTCGTTAGCATTAAGCCCATGACGCGACACCCCAGAGTCTGTTCCAAAAGCTATATTAACCTTGTTTTTCAATGCAAGTTTAAACGAAGCCTGCATTTTTGGAGTCACTTCACGCACTTTGTCGGCTATTGCCGGTGGCATATTTGGGTTTGTAAGCACCTCTTCACTTACCGTTGCCCCCGCTAAAAGCGTCGGTACTAAATAAGCCCCCGTTTTTTTAAATAACTTTATTGCCTCTTTATCTAAATAAGAGCCATGCTCAATAGAATCCACACCGGCTTTTAAGGCCGCTTTTATACCTTGTGTACCGTGTGCATGGGCTGTAACTTTACGTCCTAAGTGGTGAGCCGTATCAACAATTGCAATCAGCTCTGCATCTGTAAGTTGTTGGTTAACCCCAGCAGCGGTATTACTTAGTACTCCACCCGTGGCAGTAATTTTAATTACATCAGCGCCACTTTTAATTACCTCGCGTACTGCACGGCTACAATCATCCGCGCCATTACAAATACCAATCCCGCCTGTAACCGCATCTGTAATATCTTTTCGATAACCATGCATATCTGCGTGCCCACCAGTAGGCGATATTGTATCACCCGCTGCAAAAATGCGAGGGCCGTTAATATCATTTCGCTCAATAGCGCGTTTTAGCGGAAATATAACTTTGTGATCGCTACCTAAATCACGCACTGATGTAAAACCCGCATCGAGCGTACGTTGTAAATATTTAATTGAACGCAAAGCATAATCGGCATCATATTCTGTAGCCCAGCGATGAGGGTTTGCTTTAGCATCTCGTTCAAACGTAACGTGAACATGCATATCGATAAGACCAGGCATTACAAATTGATTTTTAAGATTGATAATATCGGCATCAGGTAGGTTAAGTTCTGCTTTTGTGAGGTAGCCGTTTTTAATGGCTGTTATTGTATTATCTGTGATGACTAACGTTTGCTCTGTTTTTACTTTTTGATCTTCGGATGCAAGTAAACTGCCCGCATAAATAATTTTATGCTGTTGAGCAAAAGCCCCATTTGTTATTAATGCCAGCGTTATTGAAGTGAATGTTGTTATTAGTGTTGTTTTCATACTTGCTCCTTTTTTATACTAGCATTACCTTAAATAATCTGTAATTGCGAATATTTACGATACAAAGCATGCTATAAACTAGTCTTGAAAGCCGTTTTTTGGTATAACTCCCCCATTAGTAACACATGTCAGACCACCTTAAGAGAACATACTATGCCTTACGCACATATCACTGGTTGGGGTAAATGCATTCCACCAGCAAGCATTAGCAACGATGAAATTAGTGAAATAGTTGATACCACCGACGAGTGGATAACCACGCGTACTGGCATTAAATCTCGCCGAGTGAGTCATGTAAGTACCGCTGAGCTGGCAACCGTTGCTGCTAAGCATGCTATTGCGTGCGCAGGCATTGATCCTAAAGATATTGATTTAGTGATATTAGCAACCTGTACACCTTCTACTGTTGTGGCAAATACCGCCTCACAAGTACAAAAAAATATTGGTGCAACAGGCGCTGCCGCAATGGATACAAACGCGGCATGTTCGGGCTTTTTATATGCGTTGCAAGCTGCTACAGCACAAATTCAAGCGGGTATGATTAAAAAAGCAGTCGTCATTGCCGCTGAGCGTATGACCTGGTACGTAAACTGGGCACGTCGCGACAGCGCTGTTTTATTTGGCGATGGCGCAGGTGCAGTAATACTTGAAGCTGCCGATACGCCAGCGGGTTTACTTGGTACCAAAACCGGTTGTGACAGTGAAGACCGCGATATTTTACACATCACCAACTTTGGTAGCGATTTAAATAAGTATGAGCCAATTGGTCCTTCTGATTTATTATTTGAAGGTCGTGAAATTTTTAAACGTGCTGTAAAAGGTATGAGTGAAGCCTGCGACGACGTACTGCAACAGGCCAACTTAAGCCTTGACGACATTAATGTACTCGTTCCACACCAAGCTAACTTACGTATTATTCAGGCTATTCAGCATCGCTTAAAAGTACCTGACGAAAAAGTAATGGTTAACATTGGTGACTATGGTAATACCTCTGCTGCGACTATTGCTATTGCGTTATGTGAAGCGGTTGAGCAAGGGTTAATTAAACCGCATTCAAACATTATGTCTGCAGCATTTGGTGCAGGCCTTACGTGGGCTGCAAGTTACATAAAATGGGGCGAACGTGTAACGCCTATTAGTGTAAGCGATGCTGCTTTACCACCATGTGATAAAACTGGTTTAGAGCTTGTAGCACCGGCCGTTAAAGCATGTAAAGAAGCCGAGCCTAGCTAACACAACATGTAGTAAGCCACATATAAAATGCACTTATTTAAGTGCGTTTTTGCTTTTTAAGGAATTAAATTTGAAACTTTTAGGTATTCATCACGCTGCTATAATTTGTAGTGACTATGCACGTTCTAAACACTTTTATAGCAATGTACTTAAACTTAACGTTATTAATGAGCACTTTAGAGCTGATCGTAATTCATATAAATTAGATTTAGCCATGCCCGATGGTAGCCAAATAGAGCTATTTTCGTTTGATGGTTCGCCCGAAAGACCCAGCTATCCCGAAGCACAAGGCTTAAGACATTTAGCTTTTAAGGTAGCGGATGTACAGATTGCAAAAACGTATTTAGAGTCGTGCGATGTAAACGTTGAGGATATTAGAGTGGATGAAATAACCGGCAAAAAGTTTACCTTTTTTGCCGATCCAGATAACTTGCCACTTGAGCTTTATGAGGTTTAAAGCTCATAAAGCTCAAGTTTTTACTATTGAATCAAAAACTTACTTATTAAAACGATTTTGTAGGTAATTAAACACCGCACGAATACCTAATGCTTCACCACCCGTTGGACGACCTGGTAATGCACGTAAGTTCCATGCCATTACATCAAAGTGTACCCACGGTGTTGTTGGTTCAACAAATTCTTTTAAGTAAAGCGCTGCGGTAATAGCACCACCAAACGGTGTGCTTGCGCAATTTGCCATATCGGCTACATCACTTTTTAGTAAGCTTTTGTATTGCTCAAACAACGGAAGTTGCCAAACAGGGTCATGTACACTTAAACCGGCGTCAATAATGCCATTTGCTACATCGCGCTCTGTTGAGAAAAAGCCCGGAAGCTCCGTGCCCAGTGCAACACGGCATGCACCCGTGAGAGTAGCAAAATCAATAATTAGCTCAGGATTATCGTTTTGCGCTTCGCTTAATGCATCACATAATACTAAGCGACCTTCAGCGTCGGTATTATCAATTTCGACCATAATACCTTTGCGCGTTTTAATAACATCGCCTGGGCGAAATGCATTGCGCGATACTGCATTTTCAACCGCTGGTACAAGTACACGTAATCTAATTGGTAAGTTAGCTGCCATAATAAGCTGCGCTAGTGCAATTACGTGCGCCGCGCCGCCCATATCTTTTTTCATGTTACGCATGCCAGAGCTTGGTTTTAAATCAAGTCCGCCTGAGTCAAAACATACGCCCTTACCGACTAGCGTAATTAATGGAGCATCTGTCGCGCCCCATTTTAAATCAAGTAAACGCGGTTTATTTTCGCTTGCACGACCCACCATATGAATAGTCGGGTAGTTTTGCTCTAGTAACTCATCGCCAACCCACTGTGAAAATTCGCCATTGTAAGTTGCAGCTAAATCTTCCATAACTTGCGATAAATGTTGCGGCATCATATCTACCGCTGGAGTATTAACTAAATCACGTGCAAGTGTAATGGCATCAGCTTGTTGGCTAATGCGTTCATATAACGCTTTATCGCTAATGGCTAATTGCGCCTTTGCCGTTGGCTTTTCTTTATATTCACTAAATTCGTAACCACCAAGTACAAACCCTAAAGCAACCTGCTCTACAAAAGCGCTGTCGCCTTGAATTTGATAAGTACCTGTAGGAAGTGTATTTGCTAAATTACCCGCAGCCCAAAAATCATCGCTGCTTTGCATTAGACAAAATACCTGGCTTAACTCGCCCGTTTTAGCATCAGGAATTAAAGCAATACCTTGCTTTTCAAAACCTGTATTAGTTAACCAATTTTGTATAAATGCAGGCTGCTGTGCTTGCCAGTCAGATAATTCGTTTTTAAGAATAAAAGATAAAGGAATACCAGAAGATGTATGACGTAGTAATGCACTCATTAAAAAGCTCATATAATATAAAAATGGTACTTAAGAGCATATCAATAAGCGCACCTAAAAGGTATCGCTAATTTGAAGGGATTTTAGCTACTTTTTTAAGCTATTTTTAGATTCTTGCTTTTGATTTTCTTGATCTATTTTAGCATCTAGTTCTTTAATAGATTTGTTCATATTAAACGAACTTGGCAGTACATCAACTCCTACCAAACTCCCTAATTTAACAACTAAAGGAATTGTAAGCGGAGCAAAAGGTAATACAGCAAATACACCGAGCCCTAACCCTTTTAAAATATCAACAAATTGCTCATTTGCGCGTTTTAACTCTTCTTTACTTGTGTGGCCTTGAGTGTAACGCCTATAAATAGAGAGCATTTCTTTAGTTTCTTGTTTTTCTTGGGCGAGTGCGATTTTAAGCGCCACCATAGCACGGCGAAAACGCAGCTGTTGGCGTTTTTTACTAATTTTAACTACCCGCCAAGGTGCACGGTGAATAACTTTATATAATCGCATAACTTTTATTTTCACACAGCAGCACAGGTTCACAAAGAATAATTTACTTTCAACACCCTTTAACTTACCCTTTGCACCAAATTAGTATTAAATACATACAACAATGCAGAATATAACAAATCAATTACCGCAAAAACCTGAAAAACCAAAATCGGATGAATGTTGCGGTGGTGGCAGTTGCTGTCCCTGCGTATGGGATGAATACAAAGAAAAATTAGCAGCTTGGCGGTACGCACAAAACATTGAAAACCCCACAAAAATAGATACAAATAAATAACATTTAAATGCAGTTAGCGCATTAATATTCCCCTCAATAGCCTTATTTGCACTTATTTAGTTCATTTTAGTTTTACTTTGCACCACTGTTGCATTTTTTCTTAAATTGAATCTTTTTGTTATCAAACGGTTAATTAGTAATTGCCCTTCCTGTTTTTTATCTATAGTCTGTAGATAGGACTTCACAAAAAGTAAGCTTAATTGATTAGGCTTTTGAGCTAAAACCTCAAACTTATGTGAAACAAAAAATTAAGTTAAAAACAAATGATGTGAAATTCACATCAAAAATAAGAATTATTCTAACTGGGGAAAATTAGAATGAAATTAAAAAGTAATGCGCTAAACCAAGCAATCAAATTTGCTTTAGCTACAACCACTGCAGGGTTATTTATTTCTGGATCTGCTATTGCGGCAGACGAGCAGGAACAAACTAAAGTAAATAAAAACGTTGAGAAAATTGCCGTAGTAGGTACGCGTTCAGCTCCTCGTTCAATAGGTGACTCACCGGTTCCAATCGACATTATTGGCGGCGAAGAGCTTGAAAAGTCAGGTAACACTGACATGCTTGAACTTTTAAAAGGTGCAGTACCATCGTTTAACGTACACCAAAACCCTATCAGTGATGCGGCTTCTCTTGTTCGTCCAGCTAACTTACGTGGTTTACCGTCAGACAGCACATTGGTTCTTTTAAACGGCAAACGTCGTCACCGTGCTTCTGTAATCGCATTTTTAGGCGGTGGTATTAACGATGGCGCGCAAGGCGCAGATATTTCAGTTATTCCAAGCATTGCGATTAAACAAGTAGAAGTACTTCGCGATGGCGCGGCTGCGCAGTATGGTTCTGATGCAATCGCCGGTGTAATGAATTTCCAACTAAAAGACGCTTCAGAAGGTGGTAAATTAGAAATCCGCCATGGTCAATTTTATGAAGGTGATGGCGATACAACACAAGTGTCGGGTAACGTAGGTTTACCGTTTACCGACAATGGTTTTGCTAATTTAAGCTTTCAATATAAAACAGCTGATGCAACAAGTCGTTCAGTTCAACGTGCCGATGCCGCAGCACTTTCAGCTGCAGGTGTGCCTGATGTATCTTCTCTTGCACAAGTATGGGGTGCACCAGAAGTAGATGACGATATTACTATTTTTGGTAATGTGGGTTTAGAGCTAACAAACGACTCTGAATTTTACATGTTTGGTAACTACTCTGAACGTGATGTACGTGGCGGTTTTTATTACCGTAACCCGCAAACACGTTCTGGTGTTTACTCAAATGATGGTGGCGAAACATTACTTGTTGCCGACACAACACCTGATATGAGCGCTAACTGTCCAACTATTACAATAACAGACGGCAATGTACTAGATGATCCGGCTTACATAAATGGTGTAGCAAACAACCCAGATTGTTTTGCCTTTAATGAGATGCTTCCAGGTGGTTTTACACCTAACTTTGGCGGCAACATTACTGATACTTCTTTAACTATTGGTACTAAAGGTCGATTCACTGGTGGCTTCTTAAAAGATACTTACTATGACTTAAGCGGTACTGTTGGCTTAAATGAATCACGTTACTTTATTTACGACACGGTTAATGCCTCTTTAGGTGCAGATACACCACGAGACTTCAGCCCGGGTAAATACGAACAGCTAGAGAAAAACTTTAACTTTGATTTATCAAAAGGTATCGACTTTGGTTTAGCTTATGATGTAAACATTGCCGGTGGTTTTGAGTGGCATGAAGAAACATTTACTATCGTCTCTGGTGATGAAGCATCTTACACAGCAGGCCCTTTAACAGAACAAGGCTTTGGTATTGGCTCTAATGGTTTCCCTGGTTTTAAACCATCACAAGCGGGTGAATTTTCTCGCCGTAACTATGCAGCATATGTTGATGTTGAAGCACCGTTTACTGAAGACTTCTTAATGGGCGTAGCACTTCGATTTGAAGACTACGACAGCTTTGGCACTACCACTAACTACAAAGTAATGGCTCAATACCATTTAACTGAAGATTTAAATATTCGTGGTTCTGTAAGCAGTGGTTTCCGTGCACCAACGGTTGGTCAAGCTAACGTAAGTAATGTACAAACAAGTTTAGATGGCGGTGTATTACAAGATTCAGCGCTTCTTCCACCAACAAACCCAATTGCAGTGCAATTAGGTGGTACAGAGCTTGAGCCGGAAGAATCGCAAAGTTATACGCTTGGTGCTGTATACACAATTGGCGAATTATTTTTAACGCTTGATTACTACAACATCCAAGTAGATGACCGTATTAGCCAATCAGATAAAATCAACTTAAGCCAAGCAGACAAAGATACCCTTGCAGCAGCAGGAGTACCTAATGTACAAGGTCTTGCTCAAGTAAGCTTTTTTACAAACGACTTTGACACAACAACACAAGGTATCGATTTAGTTGCAAACTATACAGCTGAATTAATGGGCGGTAGCTCTACATTTAGCCTTGCATATAACTGGAATGATACTGAAGTAACTAAATTTAGTGAAATTACAGGTGCGTTTAAAGTTAAGCGTTTAGAAGAAGATTTACCTAATCATCGTGCAACGTTCACATTGTCTCAACAATGGGAATCAGTTTCTGCATTTGCTCGTGCAAACTACTACGGCGAATACCAAGGTGTTCACGTTGATTATGATGCAACAGCTAAAACAGCAGATGCTGCAGTCACTATTGATGCTGAAGTAACTTACTTCTTAAATGAATCAGTTAGCTTCTCTGTAGGTGCTCAAAACTTATTCGACCAAGATGCTGAAAAACTTGATTTTGCAGATGCAACGGGCATCCCTAATAACAACTGGGGTGGTCAGTTCTACGAAACATCTCCGTTTGGTATTAACGGTGGCTTTTACTACGCTAAAGCAACATATACTTTTTAAACTATTTTCATGAAGAACCAAAGGCGAAATGTTAAAGACATTTCGCCTTTTTAATTTTATAGTTAATAAAAATAATAATGAACAATACCAATTGCATTGAATAAGTGTTCTATTATAGCGCTCAGAAAATAGCGTAATAACAAGGCGAAAACTATGATATATAGTTGCTCTATATGAATAATTTTTAACGCAGTGAGTACGCTATTTAATGCGATAGAATGATTATTTTTTAATAAAATTGGTATAACTATGCTACTTGAAAAAGCCAACCAACTACTGCAACAAAATAAACTCAAAGAAGCCGAGTTCCATTTTAAAGCAATTTTAAATAGTAACCCTGAAAATGGTGAGGCTTTATTTGGCTTAGGCAGAATTGCCTTACGACTAGAACGTTACGACGCTGCTGTATACCTACTCCAAAAAGCCTGTGAGCGCTTGCCTCATATGCTTGAACCATTACATGCCCTTGCTGATGCTTTTAACGGTGTTCATTCGCCAAACGATGCGCTAACGGTGCTTGAATACGCAAAAAAATTAGCAAGTCATAATCCAGAACCTCATTATTACTTAGCACAGCACTATTTAACACATGGCGAGTTAGATAAAGCTCATACAACTTTTGCTCATGCACTCAGCATTGGTGTATACCCTGTAACAGCCTATATTTTATTTGAACTTGTACAATTAGGTCGTTTTGATAAAGAACATAATTATGTAAGTAATTTGCACCACTTATTAACTCAAACTAGTAATTTACGTTTAAAAATGGTGTGTTACTACGCATTAGCAAACAGTTACGATGCACTTGAGGATACCAAGCAAGCATTTAATTATTTTATATTGGCGAATAAATTACAAAAAAAATTAAGTGAATTTAACACTAGAGATTTAATCCCTTTTTACGATGAAATAATAAAATACAACACCGAGGAGTTTATAGCCTCTGCCGATAAAAAATTTACGGGTAATATCACGCCTGTATTTATTATTGGCATGCCTCGTAGTGGCTCTACCCTTGTGGAGCAAATATTGGCAAGCCATAGTCAGTTTTCGAGCCTAGGAGAGAGCACGAGTATTAGTAATAACGCAGTTGCTTTTATCGAACAAAAAACGGGAGTGACTTACCCGCAATGTTTAGCACATTTAACGCCGGATTTAATCAAAAAAGCCCGCGAGCTGTATATCACAACATTAAAAACAGCATCGCCCATCAGACCTTTTATAATAAATAAACTGCCGAGTAATTATCAGTCGCTCGGACTTATATATATTCTATTTCCAAATGCTAAATTTATAAATTTAAGTCGTGATTTTAATGCCACCGCATTTTCTATCTTCACTAATTACTTTGCTGAAAACGAGCCTTACTTTTGCTCACTACCTGAGTTTAAGCTTTATCATAAGTTGTATGAAAAATTGATGAGCCATTGGCACTCTTTTAAAGAGATGCCAATTTATGATGTCAGTTACGAAGATTTAGTGAGTAACCCAAAAGAGCAGCTAACGCAGTTACTTGGTTTTTTAAACTGTAGTTTTGAAGAGCGCTGCTTAGCATTTTATAAACAAAAAACACCGGTAACGACCTTGAGTAAACATGCTATTCGCCAACCTATTAATAACGCCGCAATCGCTAAGTGGGAGCGTTACAAAACACCTCTTCTAAAGTTACTTGATGAGAATTAATTAGGGCCTGTTTATCTTTCGAGGTTAAATTTGCAGTAGGCTGTTTGGTATTTAGGCAAGGCAGAGCTTATGTAGTGTGGTTGTTCCCCATAAATAGGCGATAACGCAGCATAAAGACCAAACATCCACTGCCCTTTGGGTTCTCTCTAGGGACGATTAACTCTTTGTTGCTCGGTTTTTACTTAGCCCACTAGGTTACAAACTTCGCGCCGTGATTAAATCTTCCTTGGATTGAACAAATTTTAATCCTGAAAGGTCAACAGGCCCTTACGGATGTGCTTTAAACCAATTAAGTAAATCTTTAAATTGATCATCACGCGCACTTGGGTGGGTAAGCATATTAATATGATCGTAATCAAAATTATGCCCGTGTTTACGACCGTAAATTTGCATTTGTTGAATGCCTAGCCCCGATTCGTCCATAAATTTTTGAATATCGATTGGTTGCGCTAATGCTTTATCTTTTACCGCAGCAATATGAAGCGTTGGCGGTAAATGCAGGTTGTTTAGCGCTTTTGCATAATCAAAATTATCATCAGAATCTATCCATGGCTTCTTTTTAGCCCATTGCATACTTTGATAATGCGACTTTTGAGTTTCGTTATCGCTGCCCCACTTATAACCTTTAGCATTTAAATAGCCATGTTTTTTAGCAAGTAAAGGCGCCATAAAATACCAAATTAAATTGGCTTGTAATAATTTTTGAGGATGATTATTAAATAAAGAACGCTTAGAGCCAAAATACACACATGCTTTAACGTCGTTAATATATTCTGGAAAACGTGCAAACGCGCTGTTCATCAATACCCCGCCCCAAGAGTGAGCAACCCAGTAGTCTGGCTTTTTGCCTTCAATCAACTCTATTTGCTTAATAAAGGCAGGGATGTCTTCTAGGATAGACTCAGTTTGTCCATATTCGGACTCGCTCGAAATGATTGGCTTGCTATCACCTCGGCCACGTAAATCAGCCACATAACATCTATACCCATGCTCAGCTAAAAAAGGGGCAAGTCCTTTATTAGAGTGCGTGTAAAAAATCTTACCGTTTTCTATTGCTCCATGCATAAAAAATACGATAGGCCCTTGCTGATCTTCATCGCTAATACGGCGTAAATGAAGTGTTTGCTGATCAGCTACATTAATAATTATTGATTGCTGAGAAATTGCCACAGTTATTCCTTTTTATTATTTTCAACTCATCCTACCAGTAATATTAAATATACCAAAGGAAATGTCTGCACTTTACTCATCAGCATTTGTTACAATCACCACATCATATCTGTTGTTAAAATGAAGCCATGAAAGAAAATAAAGCACGTTCAAAATTACACCCTCGTAACCTACATAAAAATGGGTACGACTTCGATTTATTAACAACAGAGCATCCTGCTCTACTGCCCTTTGTTATAACCACACCTGCAGGGACTAAAAGCATTGATTTTAGTGACAACAAGGCTGTTAAAACACTCAATCAAGCTCTTTTAAAAGCACATTATAATATTGATTTTTGGGATATTCCCGAGCACAACTTATGCCCACCTATACCTGGGCGTGTTGACTACATTCACTACTTGGCCGACCTATTAAGTGATGATAATCAACAACAAATACCTTTAGGTAAGCAAATTAAAGTGCTTGATATTGGCACTGGCGCTAACTTAGTTTATCCGCTTACTGGTACAAGTGAATATAAATGGCATTTTACTGGGACTGATATTGATACAGCCTCGGTGAAAATAGCAAAGCAAATAGCCCAGTTTAATGGCTTAAAAATAACCCTAAAACAACAAAAAAACGCATCACATATTTTTGAAGGCGTTATAAATCAAAAAGATCTATACCATTTAACGCTCTGTAACCCTCCGTTTCATGCAAGTGAAGAAGAGGCAAGTAAAGGCAGTGAACGTAAATGGAAAAACTTAGGAAAAACACCCAGTAGCACGCTTAATTTTGGTGGTGATAATAATGAATTGTGGTGCGAAGGCGGTGAAGTACAGTTTATCTCTAATATGATTAAAGAAAGCGAAGACTTTGCAGAGCAAGTACTGTGGTTTACGTCGTTAGTCTCTAAAAAAGATAATATTGCAGCCCTTGAAGAAGTATTAAAAGCTCACCCAATAGCACAGTATAAAATTGTTGATATGGCACAAGGTCAAAAAATTAGCCGCTTTATTGCTTGGACCTACTTTGATAAAGACACTCGTGAGCAAATTTGTAGCGAGCTTGATTAATACCAATTTTATTAAAAATAATAAAAAGGATAAGGCAATCATGATAGATTTTCGCTCTGATACAGTTACAAAACCAACAAAAGAAATGCGCGATATTATGTACAACGCACCGGTTGGTGACGATGTATATGGTGATGATGAAAGCGTTAACCAACTAGAAGCCTATGCGTGTAAGCGTTTTAATTTTGAAGCCGCACTTTATTGTAGCTCAGGCACACAAGCCAACTTACTTGCGTTAATGGCGCACTGTGAGCGAGGTGACGAATACATTTGTGGCCAAAATGCTCACAATTATAAGTTTGAAGGTGGTGGCGCAGCTGTTTTAGGGTCTGTGCAACCACAGCCTATTGAAAACGATGCTGATGGCAGTATACCTTTTAGTAAAATAGCGACGGCTATAAAACCAGACGATTGCCATTTTGCAAAAACGCGATTGCTCAGCTTAGAAAATACCATTGGCGGAAAAGTACTCCCGATTGAGTACTTAGCCCAAGCACGTGACTTTGTTAATACGCATAGTTTAGCGCTGCACTTAGACGGCGCACGTGCTTTTAATGCCGCTGTTGAGCTAAAAGTTGATATCACTGAAATTACAAAGCACTTTGACTCAGTTTCTATTTGTTTATCTAAAGGTTTGGGGGCGCCCGTAGGCTCTTTATTATTAGGCTCACCAGCACTTATTAATAAAGCAAGACGATGGAGAAAAGTACTTGGTGGCGGTATGCGCCAAGCCGGAATGCTTGCAGCTGCCGGGCAATTTGCACTTGAGCACAATGTAGAGCGCTTAAAAGACGATCATGAAAATGCACGTTATTTGGCTCAACAATTAAGTGAAATCAGTGGCTTTACTGTCGATATGACTAACACCACTAATATGGTTTACGCAACATACAGTAGCAGTATAAATATTAAAGATATTGCTGAAGCGCTTAAACAACAAGGCATATTATTTAGCCCAAGCAAGCAGCTTAGGCTAGTTACGCATTTAGATATAACCCGCGAAGATATTGATACATTTTTAAATGCTTTATCGGCCCATATTTAACGCGGCTTTATAATGTTTGCGGCATACCGAAACATATCGGTCATTGCCGCCAATTTCTACTTGGTTACCATCGGCTATTGCTTCGCCATTTTCATCAGTACGCAGTACATGGTTTGCTTTACGTCCACAGTGGCAAACAGTTTTAAGCTCAACTAACTTATCAGCCCACGCAAGCAAATATTGCGACCCTATAAATAGCTCGCCTCTAAAGTCGTTACGCAGGCCATAACACAATACAGGTATACCGAGTTCATCAACCACATCGGTTAATTGCATTACTTGTTCTTTTGATAAAAATTGGCACTCGTCAACTAACACACAATGGCGTTTTTTATCATTGTTGAGTGATTGAATAAGATCAAAAACATCTTTGCTAGCATCAAATACATGCGCATCTGCTTGCAAGCCAATACGAGACGATACTTTACCCACGCCTTGTCTATCATCAATGGCAGCAGTCAGGATCACAGGTTCCATGCCACGTTCTTTATAATTAAATGCAGATTGTAATAACGTGGTTGATTTACCTGCATTCATTGCAGAGTAGTAAAAGTATAATTGAGCCATTGTGGTGCCATTTTATAAAAAGTGCGCTTATGCTACCTTAATATTAAATTAATACCAATTTACAAACGCGAATTTTATTTTGTCAGGGCCTGTTTATTTAAGTGTTTGTAAGTATTTAATATACACAGGTGCACTTTCAAATTTTGATAACCACTGCCACATTTGCAAGCTTAGAGCATTATTTACTTCATAGAATTTTTTTGAAAATACAAGGTAACCATGGCTGGTTTCGTAAGGGGGATAAATAGGTTTAACATTATTACCCTCATACGGATAACTCGACACTTTTAAGCCATCTACTTGGCATAGATCAACGCTCGCCTGCACTACCCCCTTATCTAGCAACTCAAAAGCTTTGCTTTTAGAAAACGTATTATGAATAAAAAATGGTTCTTCTTTTAACGCGCTATTTAGCCCATAACCATTAGGAATAGCTATCGTAAATGCTTTATTTTGAAATACTTCACGAGTCTCCCATTCCTTATGAAATTTATAACGCCCTATAAGGCAGCTGCCAAATTCACTTACTGCGTAGTCATCTTGTAACTTACCTTGCTCATCAACAGGGTAAACAGCAACGTTTTCTCGCCCTTTGCGGTAACTTGCAATAACAGCATTAACTCGATTAAATTCTAAATCGTTTAAGCATCTACGCCATGGCTTTCTAACAAATGATATTGCTACATTGGGCAATGCTAAATCAAGTTGTTGAAGTATTTCGATTGATGCACCAGGTTTATCTGTTGGTATATTTTGGCCATCACCTAAAAACATGGGTGCTATATTTTTGTCTTCGTAACAAAACACGAGACTTTGCGGCTTGCTAAACGCAGTAGCGCTAAACATTAAACTGGCAATAAAAAAGTAAACTAAGCTATTAATACGCATAATAATTTTTATTAGTTGATTATTTAAATTATAGGTTGAGTTAAGCAGACTGGCTATATTTTATCAATTAATTTACATTAATCCTTCGTGTTTCAGCAACCATAGTTTTCTATCAAGTCCACCTGCATAACCCGTTAACTTTGCATTTGCGCCAATAATGCGGTGGCACGGTACAATAATACTAATCGGATTTTTACCATTAGCAGCGCCTACTGCCCTCACTGCTTTTGGGTTATTGAGTTGGTTAGCAATATAGCCGTATGTTTGCGATTGTCCAAAAGGCACCGTTAATAGTGCTTGCCATACACTTTGCTGAAATACTGTACCGGTTGTATCAAGTGGTACATCAAACATAGTGCGTTTTTTTGCAAAGTACTCATTTAACTGCGCAGCGCAAATAAGCACCGCCTTGTTAGTAACTTGCTCAAACGGCGTATAAGAGTATTCAACTGGTGGATAAAAACCAACGTAACTCACACCTTTATCAGTCGCTTGAATAATTATGTCGTCTATAGGGCTCGAAATTGATGTTTGAATGATCATTATAATTGCTGCCAAAGTTGAAACGTTAAGTAAGAGCGAAAAGGAGCGCAATTAGCAGGCTCAAAAGGGTTTGCCGCCGCTTGAGCTTTTTTAACACCTAAGTCGCCATCAAGTAATATATCGGGTTGGCTTTGTCCTCGCAGCTTTGCATAATTTACTGTCCAAGGACCAATTCCCTTTAAGCTAAGCCATTCGTCTAAATCGTCATTTTCAGGATTTAGTGCACAAAATTGGGCTAAGTTGTGTAGCGCATTTTTGCGTGCTTGTGGCATTTTAAAAAATGCAAAATCACTATTAGCAACAATTTTAGCCGTAGGAAAATAAACGGCATCGCCCTCTTTTTCGCCTAATTCATCAACTAACTTTGTTACTAAATTATGCGCTGCAGTAACACTCACTTGTTGCCCAAGTACCGCTCTTATACCGGCTTCAAAACTTGACCAAATCCCCGGAAGTCTGAGCCCTTCGCACACTGTAAACGCATTGTTTATATTGGCGCTTAAATGCGTTTCAATTAAATTAATATCGGCATCTAAATCAAGCACACGGCGTATATTATTTATAACTGTTTGTAAGTACGCCGTATTGTCTATATTGATAGACACACTAAAGTGGTTTTTACTCGCTATAAATTCAGCGGTAAAGCTTCCTTTATATTTCTCAGTTGCAAAAGTACGCCCGTAGCTCGTTTGTGTTATCCACTCCATTGGTTTTATCAAGCGCCTTTGTAAAAAGCCCTGCAAAGCAGGCCAATTATAAGGCGGCCTAAATGGCAGGGTTAAAGTGAGTGTTGACGTTGGTTTTTTATCGCCACTGCGCAGCTTCGAGGGAGCTATATTTAACTGCTGTAAAAATGCATCATTAAAACGCCTAATGCTTTTAAAGCCTGCGGCAAACGCTATTTCGGTAAGGGGTAAATGTGTTTCTTGAATCAGTTTTTTAGCAAAGTGGCATTGGTTAAATAATCGATATTGCGTAATCGACACGCCAAAATACTGCTTAAACAACTGCCTTAAATAACGACTACTTACGCCTAAACGAGCTGCTAATTTTTCGCAGTCGTGTTCATCATTTTGATCTATTAACTGTTTTGCTCTAAGTGCAGTCGTTTTTGTACCCTGCCATGCTGCGCTGCCAGGGGCACTATCGGGCCTGCAACGAATACAGGGTCTAAAACCATCTTGCGCCGCGTTATGGGCAAACTGATAATAAGCAACGTTTTTTTCGTGAGCCGTTGGTGCAGGGCAAATTGGTCTGCAATAAATACCGGTACTTCTTACCGCTACGTAAAAAAGCCCGTCAAAACGAGGATCGCGACTCTGACGTGCTTTTTGCCAATGTGAAGTGTCCATAAACGGCTCTATAAATTAACCTAATAGAGCCTAGCTTATACAAAAAAACTCACATTACTAGCCATATTCGGCACTCAACTTACTGCGGCTAGGTAGCGTTTTTCAACTTCAGTCCAATTAATTACATTATAAAAAGCAGCAATATAGTCAGGACGCTTATTTTGATACTTCAAATAATAGGCATGCTCCCATACATCAAGTCCCAAAATAGGGGTATTTCCCTGCATTAAAGGGCAATCTTGATTAGCACTATTTTCTACAATCAACTTTTTATCTGGGGTCACACATAGCCACGCCCAACCACTGCCAAATTGACTAATTGCAGCAGCAGTAAATTGGTCTTTAAACTTATCAAAACTGCCAAACTGTTCATTTATTGCCTGAGCTACACTACCTTCAGGTTCACCTCCTCCTTGAGGGCTCATTACTTGCCAAAATAAGCTGTGATTAAAATGCCCTCCTACATGCTCTTGTACTGCTTTTTGTAAATTACTAGGCAGGCTGTTTATTCCCTTAAGTAATTTTTCAGCATTTGCGGTTGCATAAACAGTATCTGCTAAAGCAGCATTGGCTTTATTGATATACGTTTGATGATGCAATGTGTGGTGAATATGCATTGTTTTACCATCAATATGAGGCTCAAGCGCATCGTACTCATAGTTAAGTGTAGGCAAAGTAAAAGCCATAAATACTCCTTTTTCTTTTAAATTAGTGCAGTTGATTGTTTGTAGTGCTCTCTGAGCATAAGCAAAAATTCACTTGCTCTATTAGCTCAGGTAAAAAATGATAGCGTCTTGCAAATAATACAAGTTCAGAGGACGTTTTAGTGTAATGATGCTTACTCACTTTTTGTATATCGTAATGAGTATGCTTAATTAGCGAACAGAGTGTTAAGTGTACTTCGCATAGCCATTTGCATGCATTTTCAGGCTGTTGCAAAGCTATATAGGTATCAGCTAAATTATGCGACGCAACAACAAGTGCAGGTATGCAATGCTCAATAGCATGGATGACATTGTTATTAATCTGAGCATATAAAAACTGCTGAAGAAGATGATCTGCAAGTGTTTTAGCTAATAAGTATTTATCGCGGGCTTCGAGAAGTGCACCTTGTTCAAATGCATAATTACCTTGCATTATATTCGACTGCCAAGGGCTTAATGCTTGATCAAGACAAAGTAAATCTGAGTGGGATTGTTTTTGATTTGAGATCATATAATCATCTGCACGTTTATTTATGGGCGTGTAGTTAACTTACACACCCACAAACCTAAATGCAAATGATTTTCATTAACTATTTAGCAAAGTCTAGTAATTCGTGCCCTGTTAAGCGATATATAATCCATTCGTTTTGCGGCTTTGCACCAATGCTATTGTAAAAATCGATAGCGGGTTTATTCCAATCAAGCACTACCCATTCAAAACGACCACAGTCATTACTAATCGCCTTATTAGCTAAGTGCTTCATAATGGCTTTACCTGCACCATTGCCACGGCTATCTGGGCTTACGTATAAATCTTCAAGGTATAGGCCATTTTTACCTAACCAGGTAGAGTAATTATAAAAATATACCGCAAAACCAATTGGCTCATCACCTTCTAAACAAATTATGCTGTGCGCAGTTGCACCTTCACTAAACAGAGTATCTAAAATTGCCTGCTCGTCTGTTTTTACTGCATCAGGTTCTTTTTCATATATGGCAAGTTCGGTAATAAAGTGCAAAATTGTTTTTGCGTCACTTGGTTTTGCATCACGTATTATAACGGGTTGGCTCATTGTATTTTTACCTTAAATATACTGCTCTAATTTATCTTTTAAAATATCTAATTGAATAGGTTTACTCAAGTAATCATCCATTCCAGCTGTTATACAACGCTCTTTATCTGAGTTCATTGCATTTGCGGTGATAGCGATTATTTTAATGTTTTTATGCTGTATGCCCGCCACGCCTTTACGAATAGCAGCGGTTGCAGCAAAACCATCCATAACTGGCATTTGGCAATCCATAAGTACGAGCTTAAAGTATCCTGAATCATGCGCTTCTAATATATCAATCGCTAATTGGCCATTCCCAGCAATAGTAACGTCACAATTGAGCTTTTTGAGCATTAATGTAGCCACTTGCCGATTAATTGGATTATCTTCTACAAGTAATATTTGGGTAGGTTCCTGCACCTTTTCTTTTTTAAGAGAGGAAATATAGCCTGAAGTAACAAGTGGGAGTGTCTCATCTGAATCATTACTTGTTATGACTGACAGTGCAGAAATTAAATCGGCAGTGGTTACAGGTTTGGGGAAATATGCCTGAAAGCCTGCATTAGAATAGCGCTGCGCACCTTCCATACCAGCAATACTGGTCATCATTACAAGTGGCATTGATTTATAATGTTCATGTGCTTTTAGTGCTTTACACAGCTCTATACCATCCATTCCTGGCATTTGCATATCAAGCACTGCAATGTCATACATGCAATTGTTACTTTTATACTGCTGCGCGCACATATCAAGAGCTTCGCGTGCGTCACATGCAAGCGCAACCTTAGCGCCCCAGTGCTCAAGCTGCTGTGAAATTACAATTCGATTTGTCTCGTTATCATCAACAACCAAAACGGTTAGCTCTTCCATATTAATATTAGGAATATAACGTTCTTTTTGATCTCCCGGAGTCAGCATTATAGTGGCAGTAAAAGTACTCCCTTTACCGGCTTCGCTAGTGAGAGAGATAGCCCCCCCCATTAGTTCACAAAGCTGCTTACAAATAGCCAGCCCTAAGCCACTGCCTCCATATTCACGCGTTGTTGATGCATCGACTTGAGAGAAAGGGGTAAATAATTGCTCTTGTTTTTCTAAACTTATTCCTATGCCTGAGTCCTTTATACTTACAACAAACTCTAAACCTTGAGCTACTTTATTAATTTTCGCGCTTACAACAACCTCGCCTTGACTCGTAAACTTAACGGCGTTGCTCAATAAATTAGTAATAACTTGGCGAATGCGCCCAGGATCGCCACATAACTGCGAAGGCTCTAGCGCTACCAGATCCAAAATAATTTCAATACCTTTGTCTTGAGCTGTAAATGCTTGTGCGGCAGCAACTTCACCAATTAAATCACGTCCATTAAAGTTAATTTCTTCAAGCTCGATTTTACCTGCTTCAGCTTTAGAGAAATCTAAAATATCATTAATTACACCCAATAAAGAATGTGCACTTTTTTTGGCTATATCTACTTTTGTTTCTATTGGTTTAGATAACGACTCTAATTGAACAAGCTCTAGCATGCCGAGTACGCCATTCATCGGCGTTCTAATTTCATGGCTCATGGTTGCTAAAAATTGGCTCTTAGCAATGGCTGCATCTTCAGCTTTCACGAGTGCTACTTTTAGCTCCTCACTAATTACTTTTCGTTTTTGAGAAACTAAAGTGCTTCCCACTAAAGTAGCTAATGAGCGAAGATACGTTTCTTCACTTTGCGTCCAGTTGTGATGCTCGCCTACTGTTTCAGCGCACAAAATACCTAAATTACCATCGCCTGTTGCAATTACAGCATCAAGCATCGATTTAATATTTAGTGGTGTTACATATGCTTCAATAAAATCAACAGTTGCTGAGTGAGTATAAACATCATCAATAGCCACTAAATTATGTTTATAAATAGCATTAAAATAAGCTGGGTAGTCTTTAGCAGTTAAAATAGCGTCGGTATCTACAAACCCTTGACCATTTATATATAAGCAATGACACGTCATCACATCTCGTTTTTCGTTAAAGATCCATATCGAAGCTCGTGTAACATTTAGCACTTCACACATAGATTTAACGGCTAGCTTTTTAACCTGTTCTACATCACTATTTTGCACCTCAGGTTTGACTGTAAGCGCGGCTAAATTTTTGTTATAACGATTTGCTTTTTCGCTCTCAAGTTCAAGTCGTTTATGTGCATCAATACTTTGAAATGAACCAAACACACGTACACATTTACCGTCTTTTAGCTCAGCTTGGCCCATCGATTTAACCCAACGCTCTTGCCCAGAATAGGTCAAAATAATAAGCTCTACACTCCAGCTTTCACCTAAAGTCACTGCGCACTCAAATAAGGTACTTATAGTATCTCGGTGTATGCCTGGTTTATAAAAGTTAATAGCGGTATCTATGCTCGGTTCAAAGTCCTCTGGTACTTCGTGAATAACTTTAACTTCATCAGACCAATAAAGTGTATGCGCATCTAAGTCCATCTCCCATGCGCCAATCTGCCCTTGCTTACTCATTGATTCAAGTAGGCTTTGCTGACGATTTATTTTTAACTGTGTATTGTAACGCTCTGTAATATCAAAAATAAATCCATCTAAATACAATATGCTGCCATCATCTGCGTAAATGGCTTGGCCTTTTTCATTTACCCAATGTAAGGAGCCATCGCGGGCTGTAATCCTATACTCAACAGACCATGACTGCTTAGCGCTAACACAACGTAGAATTTCATCTTTTATTTTTTTAGAATCGTCTTCGCATATCAAATCAAAAAAGCTGGGGGGTTCATCATGTATCAACTCATCAGGTGAATAACCTGTTATTCCACTCGCTTGCTCGCTCATATAAAGCATGCTTAATTTATTATCAAACTTACATCGATAAATAATGCCAGGGATATTTGATACCAAAGATGCAAACCTATCGCGGCTTCCTTGTAGCTCAAGCTCTGTAGATTTTCGTTCTGATATATCTAAATGCGTACCTATCATACGTTTTGGAGAGCCATCGGTATTCCACTCAACTACTTTTGCAGTATCGAGTACCCAAATCCAATGTCCATTTTTATGCTTCATGCGGGCTTCACTAACAAAATAGTCAGTCTCACCGGCAAAGTGCTCTTGAAGTTTTTTATTTGATATCACTAAGTCGTCTGGGTGAGCATATGTATACCAAGTATCTATAGTACAAGGCTCAATCTCACTGAGTTTGTAACCTATTATCTCGGCCCAGCGGTTATTAAACGTCACTTTATTCGTATCAATATACCAATCCCAAATACCCACGGCTGTTGAGTCTATCACTAACTGTAACTGTGTTTTGTGTTGCTCAAGCTCTAGCTCTTGTACTTTCAGGGCTGTAATGTCATTACGAATAGCAATATAGTTTTGCGGTTTTCCATTTTCATCTAAAAATGGTGCAATCGTCGTATCTACCCAATATATGCCACCATGCTTAGCTTTATTGCATATTTGCCCGTTCCATATATCACCACGTTTAAGCGTTTTATACATATTTTTAAAAAATGCTTTTTCGTGTTTTCCTGAATTTAAAAGGCGATGGTTTTGACCTATTAATTCGTGTTCATCGTAGCCACTAATCTCACAAAATTTCTTATTTACAAAAGTGATGGTGCCATGCAAATCAGTTACAGCAACAATAGCGTGTTCATCTAATGCACTTTTTTGCTCGGCTAATTGTTTTAATGCAATTTGAAGTGCAGAGCGTTGCTTTTGTAATATACTGTGTTGCTCTTCTTTTACGGCTACTAAATTACGTAAACCCAATGAAAGCTGGTTAAACTCAATACTGTCGTTTATTACAGGGACTTTTACCTTATCTCCTTTTGTAATACTTTCAACAATTTTAGCTAAGTTAATTAAAGGTCTAGAAAGTCGACGCCCAAACCACCACGATGACGTTAATATAAGCAGCAATGCCCCCGCATTTGTTAATAAAGCAAGCTGTTTATAAAAATTAGCACCTTGTAGTGCAACTTCTTTTGGTTTTGTTACAAGTAATTGCCATCCAGATTCATTTAAAAACTCTAGAGAATCAATATACCCGTATAAAGTTTCTTCATTTTTATTACTGTAAGAAAAAACACGTTGCGTTGGGGAGCCGTTTTGAGAGAAAAATAGTGGTTGAGAATCTTCTGAATTATTATTTTTTTGAATTTTATTATTATGCATAACATAAAATGTTATGTCTTTATTTGCAGCGTGTATTTTACTTAGATTATTTAATAAGCCGTTTAAATTTATATCTGCGAGCAATATGGCTTGTAGCTTATTTTCGGTATTTACTAACGGTAAGCCAATAATATGATACTCACGCCCTGAGACTGTCATTGACTGAAATTGGATTTTACCTGTATTTTTAATACCAGAGAGTATGTTATTAAAACGTTGATCTTTAATAATATTAAAAAAGGGTGATGAAGGTAGTGATTTAACGAGGTTTACATCAATAAGTTCTACATTATTAACAAAGTCGTACTGCTCAACAAATTGCGCTATTAATTGTTGTTTTTTAGTCGGGCTAATATCAAACTGCGCCCTAAGCAAATATAGATCCTTAACATGCTCTGCAAACCAAATATCAGCAAATTGCTTACCTATATTATTAAGCTCGTTTAGTTCAGCGTCTGCATTTTGCTTAAGCGTGCTATTTACATGTCCAAGGCTAAACCAAGTAAGTATACATAGTGGCCCTAAGGCTATAATTATAAAGGTTATAATTAACTTACTTCGAACAGACTGTCCTTTACCTGTTAATTCATCAAAGTTTAAACCTTTGTGCATGCTTAATATCCAGCAACTTATAATCATTTAATATTACTTACATTAATGCACTAAATATATAAAGACGCAAGTTTTGAGCGGTAAACTCCTTAAAAAATGGGTGTTTAGCGTTACAATATTAAATTCACACTTTTTAAAATATACGCCTTTATTACTAACTTATAATTAGATTTATTGACGCTACCACATCTGTAGCGGTTTTAAACCAGCCATGATATAAGCAATATTCAATTAATACATTTGAGGTCATTATGGCGCACGATCACTCACATAGTCATGTAGACGAAAACCAGAGCGATAAACAGCTAACCGTCGCTGTGGTTATTAATGTATTGCTAACCGTAGCCCAAGTTATTGGCGGGGTATTTTCGGGCAGTTTGTCACTTATAGCCGATGCACTTCATAATTTAAGTGATGCTGCCGCTATATTTATCGCGCTCGTTGCACGTAAAATTGGTAATAAACCTGCTGACACCACTCATCATTTTGGCTATAAACGCGCTGAAATACTTGCCACACTTTTTAATAGCAGTACATTGATATTAATTGGTGTGTATTTAATTTTTGAAGCCATTTCGAGCTATTTAAACCCTCAACCAATTAATGGTTGGATAGTTGTGTGGGTGGCAGCAATAGCATTGATTATTGATTTAGCAACCGCATATTTAACCTACCGAGCTGGCGCAAATCACAGTATAAATATAAAAGCGGCCTTTATTCATAACGTATCAGATGCAATGGCATCTATTGTTGTTATTATTGCGGGCACCTTAATTATTTTATACCAGTGGTATATCGTTGACTTAATTGCCACTGTGCTTATTTCTCTTTATGTAATTTATCATGGCATTTTACTATTAAAGCAAAGCTGCAAAATTTTAATGCAAGCAGCGCCTAGCAATATTGATATACACGCAATATCACATGCTATTAGTAATGAATTTAATATCGAATCGGTAGTTAGCATTAAGCTTTGGCAACTAGATGATAAAGAAAATTATTGTGAGCTTATTATTGGCACTCAGCACTTAATTAATTTGCCAGCAGTAAAAAGCTTTTTACACGACAATTTTAATATTGAAAATTGCATAATAGAAATCCGACCAATCGCAAATTAAAGCCCAATTTAATGCTCTTAATAACAAGCTAAACCAAATACATAACTATTTAATTGAAAACAGCTCGTATTATCATTTACAATATTGTCATTAACTCATAATGAGATACCGTTTTTGAAACTTTGGTTACGTAGAATTCATTTAGGCCTTGCCCTAATTAGCGGACTATTTTTATTAATAGTGAGCCTAACCGGTGCTGTTATGATTTATGCAAAAGACATACAGCACCTAATAGAGCCTGAGAAATGGCAAGTAACACCCCAAAAAAACTTAATGCATTACGATGAACTTATACAAAATGTACAAGCTCAAACTAAGCAAAAAATCACCTTTTTTATGCCCGAACAAGCGCCAAACGCAGCATGGCAATTTCAGTTAGCCAATAAACACTACGCCAGTGTTAACCCCTACTCAGGGAGTGTACTAAACATCTATGAATCAACCGATACGATTTATGGGTTTGCTATGGGATTACATCGTTGGCTGTTGTTTGAAAACAGTAAAGGTGAAAAAACCTTTCGAAATTGGATGTCGGTGTGTGCATTGCTACTTTTAATAAATGTATTACTGGGCTTTTATTTATGGGTAAAGCCCAAAAACAGAGTTAAACGTTTAGCTATAAAACCAAAAGCCAAATTTAGAGTGCTCATGTATCAATTACATACAGTGCTTGGTGTTTACTTTTTTATACCGCTTATGCTGATTGCCTTTACTGGTATGGCATTTAACTGGAAAACACAAACTCAATCGGTATTAGAATTTGTGACCTTAAACAAGGTAGAACAAAGACCTAAAGCACCAAAAGTAATAACCCCTTCTCAAGCTACTTTAAACTACAATGAAGCAATTAAAAATGCAGAGAACGTATTTCCAGACGGTAAATTATATAGAATTTACTTACCTAAAAAGGATGACGAAGCAATTGCACTGAGAATGCAAAACCCTGGCGAAAGTCACGCTTACAGCTGGGTTTGGACTAACCCATTTACGGGTAAAGTATTAAACTCATTTGACGCCAGTAAAACAAACTTCACAACACAAGCATGGAACTTCAAATATAAGTTTCACATTGGTGATTTTGCAGGTCCTATCGTGCAGTTTTTATGGTTATTAATAGCCCTTTCACTCGCATTTTTTATTGTAAGCGGTGTGTATTTCTGGTTAAAACGCCATAAATGGAAATAAATCTCATTAACACTTGTGTCATTAGTTGATAATGATTACCATTACGTAAATTGTTATCAACTAAGACACCCCATGTTAAAAACTTCGCTTTGCCTTATCGCTGTTGCAATAAGTACTAACACGTTAGCAAATGAAAATAATAAAAATGAATACAATTCTGATCAATTTGAGCATGTCATTGTTTCAGGCAGCCGTATATCAGAAAGCATTGACGAAGTACCAGCCTCGATCACCGTTATTAATCAGCAACAAATACAACAGCATTTAAAAGTAAGCTCAGAATTGGGAAGTTTACTCGCGCAAATGGTTCCTGGCCTTGCCCCAGATACTGGTAGTTCAAGTAATTCAGGACAAACACTACGCGGCCGTGCGCCATTAATAATGATTGATGGCGTACCGCAATCAACCCCTCTTCGTAATGGTTCTTTAGGCGTAAAAACGTTAGACGCCAGCGCAATAGCGCGCATTGAAGTCATAAAAGGCGCAACGTCTATTTATGGTAATGGTGCCTCAGGTGGCATTATTAACTACATAACAAAACAAGCGCGTAGTGATGGTAAACCGGAAGGCGAAATAAGTATTTCAAGCCGCTTTAGCGCTGTTAAATTAGCAGAAAGTGGTGGCGGTAGAGTATCAGCCGCAGTAAACGGTAAGCTCGACCAACTAAGCTACCTGTTAACGGCAAGCTATGAAGAAAACGGCGTACAACGCGATGCACAGGGCGATATTTTAGGCTTGCAATATGGTTTATCAGACTCTGAAACTCAAAACTATTTTACCAAACTAACTTATGATTTTGACGACGAAAAGCAACTGCAGTTCAGCTATAACTTTTACAGCTCACAGCAAAAAACTGATTTAGGCGATGTTACTGGCGATGGCAATATAGGGGAAAAAACATACGCTATACACGTCCCATTAGCGCTTCAAAAACAAGGTAAACCGCAAGGCCCAGAAGGCAACGAAAATATAACCCTAAAATATGTTGATTACGCGTTGTTTGAAAACACACAAATGACCCTCGATCTGTATAAACAAAATATAGAAAACGTATTCTTTTTCTCAACCGCTTTAGCCAATCTTGATGAAGGTTATAGCGGTGGTCAATCGGTTATTAAATCAGACAAGCAAGGTGCAAGAGCTACATTTAATAGCCAGTTTGATTTTGAAAACCTAACAGCCACTCTAATCTACGGTATTGATGCCTTAAATGATAAAACATCGCAACCTTTAGTAGATGGCCGTGTGTGGGTGCCAGAAATGGACATGAAAAGTGTGGCTGGCTTTTTACAAACCAAATGGGTAATAAACGACGATATTATTGTAAAAGCGGGTGTAAGAAACGAAAGCATTGATTTGAGTGTAAGTGACTACCAAACGCTAAAACTTTGCAAAACCGTATCTCAATGTTCAGTACCATTAAATGTGCGTGGTGATACCATAAACTATGACGCTACAACGTATAATGCAGGCATAAAATACAATTTAACAGATGCATTCAGCCCATTTTTTAGTTATTCACAGGGCTCTGATATTTCTGATATTGGTCGCCTACTTCGCGCTGCAACTGTTGACGATATTGCACTTGTTCAAACACAAGCCTCAATAATCGACAATTACGAAATTGGTTTTACCTCACAGTTTGAAAACGTACGTTTTGAATTTGCTCTTTACAGAAGTACCTCAGAGCTTGGTACAAGTAATGAGTATAATGAAGTAACGGGTGTTTACGAACCCGTACGTGCACCACAAGAAATATGGGGTTACGAAGGGTTAGTTAATTATACTATTAACCAAGACCTTAAATTAAGCGCCACATACAGTTACGTAGAAGGTAAAAACACCGAAGCTGATGACTACCTAGGCGCAAGCCAAATTAGCCCACCCAAAGCAACGGCGAATGTAACGTGGCAAACAAATGACGAGCTATCGCTTGCAATGAGCTTTTTATATGTAGGCGACAGAAAGCGCTTTGATAAAAATGCACAGGGCCAATACTCTGGCGATCAGGGCCCTGTTAGTAGCTACAACACATTCAACTTAAGTGGCCAATACAATGTTAACGCCAGGTGGAGTGGGTATTTTGGAATAGAAAACCTATTTAATAGCGATTACTACCCTGCCCGCGCACAGGCTTACACCTACGGTGGATATAATATTAAAGGATTAGGCACAACCGCAACGCTGGGTGCTAAATACCAGTTTTAATTAGTGATAGACTCAATAATTAGGCATCAGCATGCCTATTTATTTAAAAAGATAATATGAAAAGCAGTATCTCTACTTATTGTTTATAAATACCTCTAGTAATCATTCTCAGATACTAATACAAATAAAAAACTGTCCATAAACCAAGCAGTAACGCAAACTTAAATAAGAATCAAAACCAATAGTAACGCAATGATTTTTATAGAGAAAACTTGCAATATAGGCTATATGTACTACACTGCATACAATTGAAATAGTTGAGGCGATTTATCATGAAAGGTAATCAAAAAGTAATCGATGCGTTTAATACATTGTTAGCTAACGAATTAGCAGCAATCGATCAGTATTTTATACACTCGCGCATGTATGACGACTGGGGTTTAAACAAACTATACGAGCGCCTTAACCACGAAATGGAAGAAGAAAAAGATCACGCAGACTGGCTTATCAAGCGCATCTTGTTTTTAGAAGGTGTACCAAATATGACTAAGCGCCGTGATTTACTTATCGGTAACGATGTAAAAAGCATGATGCAAAACGATTTAACACTAGAGCTTGAAGTAGTTGCGTGTGTTAAAGACGTAATCGCAATATGTGAAGAACAACAAGATTATCAATCTCGTAGCATTTTAGAAAAGCTGTTATTTGATACCGAAGAAGATCATGTTTACTGGTTAGAGCAACAACTTGGTCTAATTGATAAAATTGGTTCTGAAAATTATCATCAAGCACAAATGGCTTAGTAGGAGCATATTATGAAAGGCGATAAAGACGTTATTGCAGCGCTTAATAAAGTACTCGCTAATGAGCTTGTTGGTATTAACCAATACTTTTTACATGCACGTATGTTTAAAGATTTTGGCTTTACACAGCTTGATAAAGCAGACTACAAAGTATCAATTCAAAAAATGAAAAACGCTGATCGTTTAATTGAACGTATTTTGTTTTTAGAAGGCTTACCAAATCTTCAAGACCTAGGCCGATTACGTATTGGTGAAAACAGCGAAGAAATGATTGCTGCTAACATGAGTTTTGAACTCGATACTATTGACGAGTTACGAAGCGCCGTTAAACTGGCTGAAAGTAAAAAAGATTACATTACCCGTGAAGCCCTTGATCACATTTTAAGTGAACAAGAAGAGCAAATTGATTGGTTAGAAACCCAACAATTACTTATTAAAAATACGGGTATCAAAAACTACTTACAGTCTCAACTGTAAATAGTAACAAGCATAAAAAAAGCAGCTAAAAAGCTGCTTTTTTTATATCTAAATTTTATATGTAATTAAGCAACTTGATCCGTTACATCCGCAATTTGAATAAGTCTGCGATTAAGGATCTTTTTAGTACAACCACAACACTTACCGCATTGGCTGCCTACTTTAAGTTCTTTGGTTAATTCACGCATGGTCGTTGCACCATCGTCAATTGTTTGCTCAATTTTTTTATCAGTCACACCGTGACAAAGACAAATATACATCAATACAAACCGTGTTAATTACATTCAATAGGTGCATACTAATCTAAACGACAATTGTTATCAATAGCTTCCTCACTAATAAATATAAATTATTTATTAGAATATGGTATTTGTTCTCTTAACTATATTTACCTAAAAGTAAAGTTATGGAATAATGGCCGCCTCTTAGGGGAGTAGCCCGCTCAGTAATGAGTAAACTTATCAACATAATTGCACCTCATGTGCATGGTAAGTTTGTAATGTTGTAGCAAGCGTTATCGGCGAGACCTAGGTAGACACTATCCTCATGGCGGGAGATAGTTGTTTGCCTTGGTTTAGTATTCCCGCCTGTAAGAATCAATAATGGAAGTTTTTTTAACCTCAACCGTCACTGTTACACTTGCCGAAATTGGCGATAAAACCCAGCTTTTATCACTCCTGTTAGCTGCCCGTTTTCGTAATAAAAGCGCACTTATTCTTGGTATTTTAGCCGCAACTTTACTCAATCATGGCCTATCAGCGTGGTTTGGGCAGTGGTTAAGTAATAGTTTTTCTTCTGAATATTTACCTTGGCTTGTAAACATCAGCTTTATTGTTGTTGGCCTTTGGCTATTAGTTCCAGACAAAGACGAAGATGTAAGTAGTAAATACGATAGCTACGGGGCTTTTTTAGTTGCTTTTGTATTATTTTTTATTGCAGAAATTGGTGATAAAACACAAATAGCGACAGTGTTGCTAGGCGCACAATATCAGTCTGTGTTTTGGGTAACGGTAGGAACCACGTTAGGTATGCTAATTGCTAACGTGCCTGTTATATATGCTGGTAATGCATTACTAAAAAGAATATCTCTAAACACCGTACGTGCTATTGCTGCTTGTGTGTTTGTGTCATTAGGTATTTATGGCTTAGTTACAATTTAATCAATGTTAAAGCTCGAACCTATTAATTTAAGTGCGAGCTTTAATTTTTTCTGCACGTTATTTACGCATTATTTACACAATAACATCCCTTGGTTTGTGTAATTAAGAGGTTTGAGTTAAAACCTGCAGCTAAATTAGTGACCGCAGTTTCAACAAAGCCACTTCCCTGGGCACACGCTAACCCTTCGGAGAGAGGACCGGCATAAACAAAATCACCGTTTTTATTAATAATAACGGCGGCAGGCGTTGCCGGAATAACAAGTTTAAGCTTTGGTGTTAATTCAACTTGTACAACCTTCATAGCTTTATTGGCAGCAAAAGAGCTTAACGATGAAATATGCGACTTAGCCTGTATGGTGCACCCGCAATTTTTTTCAGTTATAAGCACTAACGACGCTTCATTAGTGTCAACCCAGTCCAATTGCTTTTTAAAGTTATTAAACCAGTGCTTTTGCAATAAAACTTTTGAGCTATCAAACGGCTTAAGTTGCTCTAACTGAAAATAAACTAACCCTGCAACAACACAAACAAGCCATATAGCTATAAGCGAAAATACAAAGGAGTTAGATTTATTTAAACTTGGCAATGCTTTGCTCTAATACATCAATACTTACATCGATTAACTGCACCTTAGCGGTTAACTGCTGCACTATTTGCGTATCTTGGTACTGATTTTGGCGCATAGTATCAGTACTGCTTGCTATTAACTCGGTATTACCTGCCTGCTCCGCTACCACTTGTGCAACTGAGTCAGAGCTTGAAGATACTGCGGCTATTTGCTCGCTCATTGCTGAAATATTTTCTTTCATTGCAGCACTAATACTTGTTAAATCAACTACAAAACTCACACACTGACTCATTGATTGCGTTGACGTTTTACTATTATTAACAAGATCTTTTAATGTAAGACTAATTTTATCTGTTGTTGCTTTACTGTGGTTGGCCAAAGATCTTACCTCATCAGCAACAACAGCAAAACCTCGACCGTGTTCGCCTGCGCGGGCAGCTTCAATAGCGGCATTTAAAGCAAGTAGGTTTGTTTGCTCAGCAATGCCTGATATTTCATTAAGAAGCCCTGAAATAACATCGCCCGCTGCCACTAAGTGGTTTATTTTTTCTTCGGTATGGTTAAGCAGTGTTAACAACTCTCTACTTTTAGCGTCTGTTTGAAGCACTTCTTTTAATGCATCACCTGCAGATTGTGTAATATGGTCAACTTGGCGTTTAAGCACCTCACTTTCTTCTTCTACAAGTTTAAAGCCATTGGCAACTTGAGCGCCAGAATTAGCAATATCATCGGTTTGTTGTGTGCGTTGAACCGCACCACTCGCTAACTGATCGTGTACATCAATAAGCTCTTGTGAGTTTTTTTGCAATGATTCTGATTGTGTTTGTACCTGTTTAATAACATCAGATAAGTAATCTAGTAATGTGTTAAATCCTGCTACAGCTTCGCTTTTAGTGTCATCCGCGCGAAGAGAGAGTTTAATGTTTTCAGGATCTTTCATTATTTGTTCTGTCGCATAACTTAAAGATAAGCCCGCACGACGTTCCCGTTGCAGCGTTTTTGCAATATAGCCTGCAACTAATACTTCAACTATTGCGTATCCAGCATGAATTAGCACCGTAGTAAAAGCGAGTCTATCAGGGTCAAATACGTAAAAACCCGTATTTTGAGTTTGTAAATAATAAAAAGATAAATGATGTACCGCTACAAAAATAATAGCGGTAATAAACACTCGCCACTGTACAAAAACAATTAACATGGGCATTAAAATAAATATTTCAAAATGGACTTCAATCAGCCCAAAAGTTTGTTGTATGTGCAAAAAAGAAAACATCATTATGGCGGCAGCTACCACATGGGGGATAATAGGGCTATCACCTTGTGTTTTTAAAAGCCATATAGGTAATAAACACAATGGCAAACCTATCATAAAAGCCTGCGCTAATGTGTCGAAATACAAGCCTATAGCAATAGACTCGACAAACAAAAGACTGAAAATAATTGTAAATAACCGGCCAATACTAGACATAAGAACCTTAAAATTGTTGTTTGCATTGTTGTTTTATAAAGCAGTCTGCAATATACGTATATAAACGAGTTTCAGTTTACTTAACACAATAATTAACTAACGACACATCAAAGCAATACATTTTATTTACATTACATGCATGCGGTCTACTTAATTATAGGCAGTATTTTCTTAAACGTAGGCGTAGCAGCTTTTTTTGTCCATTGAAAAATTACTATTTCAGCGCATGAAATTACAGCTCCAGCTTGACGTAGCTGCTCAATCGCCAAATTTTTATGTTGTGGGTTTCTCGAACCAACTCCGTCGTAAACAATAATAACTTCAAAGTCATTTTCTATTAAATCTAAGCATGTTTGTAAAACACACACATGTGCTTCAGTTCCCACAACAACAACTTGCTTTTTACCATGGCTTTTTAACGTATCAACAAAACCAGGCTCTGCACACGCACTAAAGTACGTTTTATGAAAATACGTGGCATTAGGTAACGTATTTTTAATTTGCTGATTAGTCTCGCCCAAACCTTTCACATATTGCTCCGTTACTAAACATGGAACGCCATGAATAATACCCGCTTGAGCTAACTGCAATGTGCTTTTTAAAATATTCGGAAAATCTTTAATTGCAGGAGCAAGCAACTCTTGTAAGTCTATAACTAATAACACGCTGTTTTTTGCATCAACATTAGAGAAAACCAATATACTCTCCTTCTAAGCATTTACTATTATCTGTATAGAGTAGCTCACTATTTAAAAATAGAACTTTTAGCGTTATGTATATTATTTGTAATTAAAAAATAAAAACTTATGCTATATTTACTATCTAGCTAAGCATCATCCTACCTTCCACTGAGAGTGTTTATAAGTGCGTTTGAGCAAAATTTTTTTTCATATCACCATTACTTTTTTACTATGCATCCAAAGCACTTATGCATCACAAAACTATGCTCAGCAGTTACAACGAATTTCTACTGACGAAGGCCTATCACAAAGTTACGTTTTGCAGACTCAAGAGGATGATATTGGTTATATTTGGATAGCAACCCAACAGGGTTTAAACCGTTTTGATGGTTATAATGTAAAAACTTTTAGTGGCGGCTTTGGCCTGGATAAACACTATATTTATGCATTATTTAAAGCCGAAGACGGAAAAATCATTGTCTCAACAGATCTTTCTGGTGCCTATATAATAGATCCCCTCACTTTAAAAACCGAAAAAATCTATTCTGGTCAAATAGATAAAGAACAAAAAATGTTCTCTCCGATCTCTGCAATGACTCAGCAACAAAACACTTTTTATTTCGCCATAGATGCTCAAATATATACATTTGATGAGACGAGTAAACACTTTACATTTAAGGTAACCCTGCCAAATAAAGGTGACTACATTCGGTCATTAACAATATATAAAAACACTTTATATATTGGTACAAATGATGGTTTATACACTGCAAATATAGATAATTCAGAACTTGTAAAAATACCTCTTCATCCCCCTGAAAAAAATACGATAGATAATGTAAACGTCAAATTCTTAAGTGTTGATAATGAATTAGGATTACTTGTTGGTACTGTTGAAGGCATGTATCAATTAGCATTCGATAATACCAAAAATATATCTGCAGCAAATATTACAACTTTAATCCCTGATTATAATATATGGGATTATGCCAATACTGTTTACGGGGAGTTTGTAGCAACCGAAAGTGGATTGTTCAGTTATCACCGCGAAACCAAAGAACTAGAATTCGTATTAAATTATGAAAAAAGTAAGTTTAATATTAATGAAAACTCAATAAACGATCTAATGGTTGATAAGTCCGGCGTACTTTGGCTCGCATCTAGAACCCAGGGCGTGTTTACATGGCCAATTAAAACCCGACGGTTTAAACACATTACTTTACCCGGTAACAATACTGTTCATGCCACCTACCAAGACAAAAATAATATTATTTGGTTAGGAACAGAAGATGGAATTGCACGGTACGACAAAGCAACAAATAAAAGTGATGTATATCTAAGCTCAACCGACTCAAAAGCAATATACGGGGCATCTGCCGTTTATGATATTTTTGCGTCTTCAATTGGTGATAATCAATTCCTTTGGCTTGTTACTTTCGATGGTTTTAAACTGTTTGATAAACAAACGGGTAAAATTATTGAAAATAAAGACACAGAAAAAGATGTAATTAACCAATCCAACTTATTTGGCTTTGCCCAGTTATCTGCAGACACATATGCATTTATGTCGGATGATAATTTTTATGTTTTTAATGAAACAACAGGAAAAACAAGAATTATTAAGGGGCTCAAAGAGCAAGTCGATCCTTTATTTTCTTACGCTTTTTATAAACACCTCGACACACATCCTGAAGAGTTTGTACTTGGCACATCAAAAAGCTTCCTTAGGTACAACGAAAAAACGAAAACTTTAACGACTATATTTCAGTCTTTTAATCCTAAAGAAGATATTTTTTACACTGTAGAAAACTTTTACTTAGACTCAAAACGAAACATTTTATGGTTAGCAACCACTCACGAAGGTTTGCTCGGCGTTGACCCCGTTACTTATGGAATAAAGCACTATATAGGATTAAAAAATTCGTTTAATACTGATTCTATCTATTCACTACTTCCTGATAAAAACGGCTTTTTATGGGCAAGTACCGACAATGGTCTTTATCAAATAGACCTAGATACACTCAATGTAGTGAGTTTTTCAGTAAAAGACGGTTTGAATATAAACCAATTTACACCAATAGCGGCAGCAACATTAAGCGATGGCAGGCTTATGTTCGGCAGCAATGCTGGAGCCTTACTTTTTAATCCGTTAGACTTTAATGAAGAAGAACAATTACAAAAAAGTAATCTGGCTATTACTGATATTAGCCTCCTTACTAGGGAACTCAATTACAATCCTCATAAATACCTTAGCAAACCACTTGAATTAAATTATGAAGACATGGGATTGACGGTTAGCTTTTCTAACTTCTCTTACCCTAATATTGATAAAGCATATTATAAAGTAATCCTTTCAGGGCCTACGTCTCTTACATATGAAGATTTACAATCTAATCAAGTGTTTTTCACAAAGCTTCAACCTGGTAATTACTCACTAAAAATATCAGCACATAATCGTGATGGTATTATTACAAGCGAGCCTACAACACTTAATATCAACGTGGCGTATGCTCCTTGGAAATCGCCCATTGCTATAGCCACCTACATTATTTTAATTCTTGGGGTGTTATTTTTTATTTTTTGGCAGTATCGCAGCCGCCGAGTAGCAATTGAACAAGCCCATAGAGCGACTATTCATTCGCAAAAGCAAACAGAACTCGCGCTTAAAAATAATAAAAGCGGCGTATGGGATTATAATTTTAAAGACGCTTCCGTAAATACGCTCAGGGGAAGTGAATTAGGCTATACAGACTTACCTGAACGCGTGCATATAGATCAATTTTTAGCGCTTATACACCCAGACGATCGACGTCGTTTTGAAAACCAATGGGAAAACTACTTCAAGTACAAAAAACAACAAAACTGGCAAGCAACTTACCGTTTACAGCATAAAAATGGCCATTGGCTCTGGTATCAAGATACAGGGCAAGTTATATACGATCCTCAAACAAATGAGCCTCTATATGTTTCTGGCATATATACCAATATCACCGAGCAACGAGCTAATGAGCAACAAGCAAAAATTTTAGGTGAAGCGTTTAGCCAAATAAACGATTGGTTACTTATACTCGATAAGCGTTTAATGCCATTTTCTGCGAACAATAGTTTTATTGAAACATTTTCAAACGAGCAAACGGCCACCAAAATTAGCCCTAAATTGTTTATTAAAGCAATTGGTAAAGATAAGTGCAGAGAGTTTGCTAGTATTTTAAAAAAATTAAAACCAACTGAAAACTGGCAAAGTGATGTTTATATAAGAACAGCAAGAAATAACGAACACCCAATACATATAAGTGCCACAGCTGTAACAAAAGACACTGCAAGTTACTATGTGATTGTTATTACAGATTTAACTGAACAAAAACGTGCTGAAAACGAACTGCGCTATTTGGCTAATTTTGACCCTCTAACGCATCTACCTAATCGTAGTTTAATGTATCAAAACATTGAAAAGGCGATTAAATATGCCGATAAAAACAATACCCAATGCGCATTATTATTTATTGATTTAGATAAGTTCAAACCTGTTAATGACTCTTTTGGCCATGCAGTGGGTGACAAGTTGTTATGTAATATTACCCAAAGAGTAAGCGGTATGCTTAGCGAAAACGCTATACTTGGCCGCCAAAGTGGTGATGAATTTTTAGTGCTGATTCAAAATATAAAATCACTCCAATATCTTCGCGATACCGTAAGAAAAATTAGTAATGAATTAGCTAATAAAGTAATTATTGAAGACTTCTCTATTAATATCTCAGCAAGTATTGGCGTAGCTCTATACCCATTCGATGCTGTAACCACAGATATACTCATCCGTAATGCCGATGTTGCAATGATGCACGCTAAGCAAGGCGGGAGAAACGACTTTAAGTTTTTTAGCGATGAAATGAATGAGCTAATAAAACAAAAGTTACTGCTTGAAAATGATTTAAAAGATGCAGTAAAAGACAACCGATTTTTTAATCACTACCAGCCTATTATCGACATAGAAGAGAAAACAATAAATGGCGTGGAGTTACTCATGCGCTGGAAAAATGAAGGCCAGTTAATATCTCCAGCTCTTTTTATTCCTGTAGCTGAGGAAACCGGTTTAATAGAACTTCTTACTGAGCAAGCCTTGCACCGTTCACTAATTGAACTTGAGCCTATACTCAGCGAAAACCCGTTGTTTTATATATCTTTAAACTTATCGCCTAAACACATTTTAAAAACAAACATAACACAGCGGTTAATGGCTATATTAGCGGACTCTCAAGTTCATCCAAGACAATTAAGGCTCGAAATAACAGAGAGTATTTTATTAGAAGATAAGCTTAAAGCAGCCAAACAGCTGCAAAACCTAAAAGCTGCTGGGTTTAAATTACTGCTTGACGATTTTGGTACAGGATACTCATCACTCACCTACTTAAGCCAATTCCCTATTAATGTTATTAAGATAGATCAAAGCTTTGTAAATAGTATTGGTATAGATAAGGGAGATGAATCAATTATTAAAACTATTTTTTCATTGGCAGAAAACTTAGATCTATACTGCATTGCAGAAGGAGTAGAAACGCGCGAACAGATGCTCTTTTTAGCCGAGGTTGGCTGCCATGTATTACAGGGTTATTACTTTGCAAAACCAATGAATGCTAAAGACTTACGTAAAAGCGATTGTTTTAGCAATATCATTGATTTGATTTGATTTGATTTGATTT